>JADFQV010000003.1 GCA_022561635.1 Chloroflexota bacterium
TCTCGCAAAGGTTCGCACCTTTTCCGCCGAGGAGATCGCGCATCCCGGCGTTTCCGTCGCGGAAGCGATAAACGAACCGAGTCTTCGTCGTCATCGGCTTGTACTCTCGAACGTAACGGTTCCAGTGTCAAGCTCGCTACTTGCGATTTACGTTCGTTTCGCGTTCGGATGCGCGGCTACTCAGCGGCGCTCCGGGCACAGCGAATCATCGCTTCGAGCGAACGTTCGACGTCTTCATCGGTGGTTGCCCAGCTCGACACGCTGATGCGCATCGCTGTGCGGCCCTGCCACTCGGTGCCGCCACACCAGCAGGTGCCTTCCTCCTGGATCGCCGCGATCGTCCGATTCGTCGTCTCGGCGTCACCGAACGAGACGAGCACCTGGTTCAGCACGACTTCGTTCAGCACTTCGTATCCGGCTTCGGACAGCCCTTCCGCAAAGCGTGATGCGTGTTGGCAACAATGTTCGATCATCTCCGCCACGCCGCTGCGCCCGAGCGTCCTGAGCGCAGCCCAGATCTCTACGCTGCGTGCGCGCCGCGACAGCTCAAGCGAATAGTCCGACGGATCGCGCCGCTCGCTATTTTTTGAGAGATAAGCGGCCGAGATTGACATCGTCGCCCGAAGTGCCTTCCGGTCGCGTACGAATGCGATCCCGCTGTCGTACGGCACGTTAAGCCATTTGTGCCCGTCCGTCGCCCAGGAGTCCGCCCGCTCGTATCCTTGCAGGTGAGGCCGTAGGCGGGGTGAGGCCGCCGCCCACAGCCCGAAAGCTCCGTCCACGTGAACCCAGGAGCCTCTTTCTTGCGCCCAGTCGCAGATCGCATCGAACGGGTCGCTCGACCCGCTGTTGACGTTTCCGGCCTGGGTGCAGATGATCGTGGGACCGTCCACTGCTGGTAACGCGTCGGCTTGCATCCGTCCTTGAGTGTCCACTGGTATCTCGACGACCCGCGTTCTCCCAAATCCGAGTAAGCGGAGCGCCTTGGCGAGCGTTGGGTGCGCCTCCGCTCCGATCACCACTTTCACCTCGGGTGCGCCGAACAGCCCGTCCGCCTCGACGTCCCATCCCGCACGGCCAAGCAGGTCATGCCTGGCTGCCGCAAGCGACACGAACGATGCCATGGTCGCTCCCGTGACCAGAGTGCCGCCGCTACCAGGCGGGAGGCCGAGTATGTCGGCCAGCCACTGGAGGCTTGCCTCCTCCAGTGCAGCGGCGGTTGGCGACGTGTCCCAGGATGCTGCGTTCTGGTCCCACGCCGTCGCCAGCCAGTTCGCTGCCACCGTTACAGGCAGGGCCCCGCCCACGACCCAGCCGAAGAAACGCGGCCCAGCGGTGGCTAGAGTCGCCGGAGAACCAACCTCGTCCAGCAGGCGCAGGATTTCCCCGGCATCACCCGCCGCCTCGGGCAGCGGCCCCGTCAGCTCCTGCAGGCGTGAGACGTCCTCGGGGCGCGGCTCCACTGATCGCGCGCCCAGGCCGTCCAGGTATCGAGCGGCTCGTCTCGCAGCGTCCTCGTAGAGCGCCTCGCGTGTTCCCATGCAATCCTTCGTCTAGAAAGCCGAATCATTGTGCATTCGCGAATCCCTTGTCAAGTGATTGACCGGCCGCCGATTCACCCGGCCTTCATCCCCGGCCGCCTACACTGGAGTCGAGGCGCCTCAATAAGCCATGAGAGTCCTTGTCGTCGATGATGAAACGAACCGAGTCTTCGTCGTCATCGGCTCGTTCTCTCGGACGGAACCGTTCCAGTGTCAAGCAGCCCGCGCCGGATTTACGTTAGCTTTCCCGCAGATGCCCCGCTAGCCTGTGGCGGCCATCCAGTCGACGATGACGCGCGCCAGGTCTTCGCCCTTGTCCTCCTGCAGGAAGTGGCCGCCGCCGGCGATCGTCGTGTGCGGCTGCCCCTTGGCGCCGGGGATCATCGCCTGCAGGGGGCGCTCGCCGCCCTTCGTCACCGGATCGGAGTCGCTGAACGTCGTCAGGAACGGCTTCTCCCACTTCTGCAGCGCCTCCCAGGCCTTGCGGTTGGCGTTCGCGGCCGGGTCGTCCGGCTTCGTCGGCACCAGCGTGGGAAAGATTCGCGCGCCGGCCTTGTACGAGTCGTCTGGGAAAGGGGCGTTGTAGGCGGCCACGACCTCGTCCGGCAGCGTCGTCGCCGTTCCGCCTTGCACGATGCGCCCGATGTCGAACGCCGGCGATTCCTGCGAGAACTTCTGCCAGCGCAGGAAAGCCTCGCCGGGCGACTGGTCGCCGGTGGGCAGGCCGCCGTTGCCGATGGCCACGCGGGCGAAGCGGTCCGGGTCCTCCGCCACGACGCGCAGGCCGATCAGCGAGCCCCAGTCCTGGGCGAACAGCGTGACGTCCGTGAGGCCAAGCTGCTGGATGAACGACTTCATCCAGTCGACGTGACGCTGGAAGGTGTAGTCATCTTTCTGGGAGGGCTTGTCGGAGCGGCCGAAGCCGATGAGGTCAGGCGCGATGGCCCGGTGACCAGCGTCGACGATGACCGGCACCATCTTGCGGTAAAGGTAGGCCCAGGAGGGCTCGCCGTGCATCAGTAGCACAGGCGCCGCGTCCGCTGGACCTTCGTCGATGTAGTGCATGCGCATCGAGCCGCCTGTACCGTCCGGGATGTCGACGTACTTCGGCTCGAACGTCCAGCCAGGCAGGTTGGCGAATCGCTCGTCGGGTGTTCGTAGGGCTTCCATGGGTGGGCTCCTTCTCTTCTCCTGCTTTGGGCTTACCTTAATCGCTTCGGCGCATGCGGGTCACGCGGTTCGGCCCGAATTTCCATACCAGTACGGCGCCTTCGAGGTGGCGCGTCACAGTGATTGGGCTCTTGCCGACGCCGTTAGGATGCAGCACCAGCGCATCGCCTTCGAAGACGGCGGCGACGTGGATCGGCGACCAGTTCACGCCGCTGACATCGTTCACGCCGTTCTCCAGCGTGCCGTCCACGCGCATGTCGTGGATGACGCCGCCGGCGGTGATCACCACCCGGTTGCCGCACTGCTCGATGCGCTCAACGTGGTCCGGCGGCTCGGGCGGCGGCGTACCGCTGATCTCGACGGCGAACGCCTTCCAGAGTCCGCGCAGGTCGGGCGCGTCCGGGGCGGCTCCGTGCAAGCATCGAGGATGGGCGGCGGCATCGCGCCTTTCCACCCACCTTCTGGCGTGTGCGCCGTTGGTATCGCGGCTGCCTTCAAGAAGGCGATTCCGCCAACGGCGCTTGCGTCATCGCGATCAGCCACTGCATCTCCAGGCCGGCCGCGCGGTGCTTGCCGATGTTTTCGGTGACGTACGGGTCCTGGGTGATCTCGGCGAAAGCCTTACGAGAGGGGTACTCGACAAGGGCGACGACGTGAAACTCTTCGCCGCCTTCGCCGATCACCTGTGAGTCGACGCGGCCGGCCCAGATAAATCGCGCGCCCTTGGACTCCACGAACTTGCGCATCTCCGTCCCGTAGCGATTGTAGGCCTCTAGTCCAGTGTCGCCCTCGTGGGAGGCATCGGCCTGCGGCTTGAACCGCAGCAGGTTGAGCATCACGACAGGATGGTCTTGCTGGCCCTTCATCAGCTCCTGGAACTGTTCTCCTGTTGGGTAGATTGCCATGGGGGCACCTCCTGGGGCATACGGTTGCGTGTCGGCCCCTAGTATAAGCATGGCGCCGAGGGTGTCGACTCCTTGACGGCGACTCTCTGCAGGCGATAGAAAGACGGAGCGCCCGGACGCTGGAAGGAGACCAACATGAGCGGCAGCGAACCACTATTCGAAGGCAAGATCGGCCGTACGCTGGCAGACTCGGAGCCGTGGTGGCCGGCGCCGCCGCGGCCGCCGGGCGACGCGCCCAACATCGTGATGATCGTCCTCGACGATACCGGCTTCGCCCACTTCGGCTGCTTTGGATCGACGATCGAGACGCCGAACATCGACCGCCTCGCGGCGAACGGCGTGCGCTACTCCAACTTCCACACGACGGCGCTCTGCTCACCCTCACGCGCCTGTCTTCTCACGGGGCGCAATCATCACGCCGTGGGCATGCGCGGCGTCTCCAACTTCGACACGGGCTTCCCCCACATGCGCGGCGGCATCACGCCGCGCGCGGCCACGGTGGCGGAGCTGCTGCGCACGGCCGGATACGCGACGTATTCCGTGGGCAAGTGGCACCTGGCGCCGATGATCGAGTGCAGCGCCGCCGGCCCGCACGACAACTGGCCCCTGCAGAAGGGCTTCGACCGCTTCTACGGCTTCCTCCAGGGCGAGACCGACCAGTTCTACCCGGAGCTGACGGCCGACAACCATCACATCGTGCCTCCGGCGGGCCCCGGCGATGGCTACCACGTCTCCGAAGACATGATCGATCAGTCGATCCAGATGATCCGTGACCTTAAGTCCGTGCGTCCCGACCGGCCGTTCTTCCTCCACGTGGCGTTCGGCGCCACACACGCCCCACACCAGTCGCCGCAGGAGTATCGCGAGAAGTACCGCGGCCGCTTCGACGAGGGCTGGGACAAGACGCGAGAGGCATGGTTCGCCCGCCAGAAGGAGTTGGGCGTCGTGCCGCAAGGGACGACGCTGTCCGAACGCAACCCAGGCGTGCTCGCCTGGGACGAGCTGCCGGAGAACGAGCAGAAATTCGCCGCCCGGCTACAGGAGGCGTTCGCCGGCTTCCTGGAACACACCGACGCGCAGATCGGGCGTCTCGTCGCCTACCTTGAGTCGCAGGATCTGCTCGAGGACACGCTGTTGATGGTGCTCTCCGACAACGGTGCCAGCCAGGAGGGTGGCCCGCACGGCGTGATGGACGAGTGGAGCTTCTTCAACC
Source organism: Chloroflexota bacterium (assembly GCA_022561635.1). Classification (GTDB taxonomy): domain Bacteria; phylum Chloroflexota; class Dehalococcoidia; order SM23-28-2; family RBG-16-64-32; genus CF-162. The sequence goes on from JADFQV010000003.1 coordinate 4,830, forward strand.
TGATCAGCGAGGACATCGACGAGATCGTCGCCAACCGGCTCGACGACATCGGCGGGCCGCACTCGCACAGCAACATCCCGTGGGGCTGGTCGCAGGTCGGGAACACGCCGCTGCGCTGGTACAAGCAGAACACCTACGGCGGCGGCATCCGCGACCCGCTCGTCATCCACTGGCCGAAGCGCATCAAGCAGACCGGCGGCGTGCGCGACCAGTTCTGCCACGTCACCGACCTGACGCCGACGATCCTCGACGTCACGGGCGTCGAGCTACCGGACGAGCTCAACGGGCACAAGCAGATCCCTCTGCACGGCGAGAGCATCGCCTACACCTGGGATGAGCCCGATCAGCCGACGCGTCGGCGCGTCCAATACTTCGAGCAGTTCGGCCATCGCGGTCTTTGGAAGGACGGCTGGAAGGCCGTGACCTACCACGGCAAGGGTACGGACTTCGATACGGAGGAGTGGTCGCTGTACAACCTGGCGGAGGACTTCTCCGAGTGCCACGACCTGGCGAAGGAGCACCCGGAGAAGCTGAAGGAGCTGGTCGACGCCTGGTGGGTGGAGGCCGAGGCTAACGGCGTGCTGCCGCTGGACGACCGCAGTTGGGAGCTGTTTGGTGCCGCGCCGCGGCCGGGCACGCCCCACTTCGTCGACGAATACGTCTACACGCCCCCCATCTCACACATCCCGGCGGACGCCTGTCCGGCGCTGGGTGGGCGCTCGTGGTCGATCGTCTGCGAAGTCGAGGTGCCGAAAGGCGGCTGCGAGGGCGTGCTGTACGCGCGCGGCGGCCACGGCGTCGGCCACACGTTCTTCGTCAAGGACGGCAAGCTCCAGTTCGACTACAACGCCCTCGGCCGCCACCACCGTGCGGTCGGCGATGCGAAGCTGGCGCCCGGTGCGCACCGGCTCGAGGCGCGCTTCGACCGCGGCCAGCCCAGCGGCACTCTGACGATCGCGGTCGATGGCACGGACGTCGGATCGGTCGAAGTCTCACCGGTCGTGCGGATGCTCGGCTCGACCGGGATGGACCTCGGGCAGAACCCGCTGTCGCCGGTCGTCGACGATTACGAGCCGCCGTTCGCCTTCACGGGGCGGTTGGAGAAGGTGACGTTCCGGTTGCGCAGCGCGCGCCAGGCGGCGGATGTCGCCGCGAAGGCGCGCGCCGATCTGGCTACGGAGTAGGGAAGAGCGGCGGCTGGTTTCGATCCCAGCGGGCAGTTTGGCGATTGACAGAATAGAACACTAGTTCTATTCTGTACCTCCCATGAGGTCGTTCCCGTGAGCATCGCCTGCGTTTACATCCCTCGCTTTATGGTCGAGGCAGAGCGCCAGCGCCGCAAGGAGATCGGCAGCCGCCTCGTCCTCATCGGCGACGCCCGCGTGCTCGGCTGTTCTCTCGGCGCCGAGGCCGTGGGCATCCGCGCCGGCATGCGCATGAGCGAGGCGATCGCGCTTGCGCACAGCGCGGTCGTGCTGCCACCGGACGGCGCGCACTACGGGCGTCGTTTCGAGGAGGTGCTTGGCCTGCTCGGCGAGTTGAGCCCGGAGGTGGAGCCGGGCGATCCCGGCCTGGCTTACCTTTCGCTTGCCGGCCTGGCCCAGGAAGCGCAGACTTTTGCGGACGACCTGATCACCACGTTGCACAGGCGGCTCGGATTCGTGGCCAGCGTAGGGGTCGCCGGCGGCAAGTTCGCTGCCCGTGTCGCCGCCGCCATTTCGCGGCCTGGCGTGGCGAAGATCGTGCCGGCTGGCGAGGAGTGTGCCCTACTGGCGCCGCTGCCCTGCACCTACCTGCCCGCCGACGAGGCGATGCTCTGGCGGCTCAAGCTGCTGGGTCTGGAGACGATCGGCGACATCGCCGCGCTGCCTCTGGGCGCGTTTCAGCAGCAGTTCGGCCCGCAGGGAAAGCGTTGCTGGGAGCTGGCGCAGGGGAACGACGACGGGCCGCTGGCCCCGCGCACGACGGAAAGCACCGTCGTCCGCCGGCTGGAGATGCCGTCGCCCGCCGTCGCCCTGGAAGCGATCCTTGCGGGGCTCGAGCGGCTGACGCAGGCGGCCTACGGCGACGAGTTGCGGCAGGGGCGCTGGGTGCGCAAGGCGGTGGCCCGCGCGAGCCTGTATGGCGGCGGCGACTGGGAGCTGCCGATCGCCTTCCGGGAAGCGCTGGCCGACCCGAAGGCGGCGTGGTTCGTGATCAAGACGGCGGTCACTCGCCACCCACCGGAACGCCCGGTGGAGGAGCTGGAGATCGAACTGGTGGGGCTGAGCGGCGAATCCGGCAAGCAGTCGGTGCTCTTCGAAAGCAAGGGCAAGCTGCGGCGGCAGGTGGAGGAGGCCGCGCGTCACCTTGGTGCAAACGGAAAGCCCGCAATCGGACGAATAGTGGAGGTGGAGCCGTGGTCACGGATACCCGAGCGGCGAGCGGCGGTCGAAGACCTGGCCTGACGGCGGGCCGGCTGCGGCCGCTCAACAGTCCCCGGCCCCTGGACGTAGAGACGGATGCGAACGGCGTGCCGGCCGGCCTCTATCTTTCGGGCCATCGCTGCGCGGTGGAGTCAGTCCTTGAGAAGTGGCGCATCGACGACGAATGGTGGCGTGAGCAGCCGGTGAGCCGGGTCTACTGGCGCCTGTTCCTCGAGAACGGTTGCGCCGTCGACGTCTATCGCGACGTCGCCCGCGGCCGCTGGTACAAGCAGGCGTACACCGGATGAGCTACACAGAGCTGCACTGCCACTCCAACTTCTCGTTCCTCGACGGTGCCTCGCACATCGAGGAGCTGGTGCTGCGGGCGGGTGAGCTGGGGCAGACGGCGCTGGCCCTGACGGACCACGACGGGCTGCACGGCGCGATGGAGTTCGCTCAGTGCGCACGGGCCTGGGGCATCCGGCCGATCACCGGCGCCGAGATCACGCTGGCGAACCCGGACGGGGAGGCCGATCACCACCTGACGCTCCTCTGCGAAAACCAGCGTGGCTACGCCAACCTCTGCCGCCTGCTCACGCACGCGCACCTGGACCACGAACGGGGCGAGCCGCGCGTGGAGTTGAACGAGCTGACACAGCACACGGAGGGGCTGATCGCGCTCTCTGGCTGTCGCCAGGGTGAGGTGCCGTCGCTGGTGGCTCGGGGGCAACACCGGGAGGCCGAGGCGGCGGCACGGCGCTACGCGCAGGCCTTTGGCGACGGCAACTTCTTCCTCGAGCTGCAGAACAACCTCGTCTATGGCGACACGCGGCGCAACCGCGACCTCGCTGACCTCGCGGAGCACCTCGGTCTCGGTGTCGTCGCGACTGGCGATGTGCACTACCATCGGCAAGAGCGGCACCGGCTCCAGGACGTGCTCGTCGCGATCAAGAACCGCACGAGCCTCGACGCCTCGCACCGTCAGCGCCGCGAGAACTGCGAGTACCACTTGCGCCCGCCCGCTGAGATGGCCGAGCTCTTCAGCGATCAGCCGCAGGCGATCGCCAACACGGAGCGCATCGCCGAGCGCTGCCAGTTCGACCTCACGCGCGACCTCGACTACCGCTTTCCGGACTGTCCGGCGCCGGAGGGTGAGACGCCCGAGTCGTACCTGCGGCAGATCTGCCACCGCGAAGCGGTCCTGCGCTATCCGCAGTTCACCGCCGAGGTCGAGTCCCGACTCGAAGAGGAGTTGCGCCTCGTCGAGAAGCACGGCCTTTCCGGCTTCTTTCTGATCCACCGCGAGATCCTGAAGCTGGCCGAGGAGGTCGCGCACAAGCTCAAGGGCCGGCCCTATCACGGTTCGCCAGGGCGCGGCCGCGGCTCATCCGTCGGGTCGGTGATCTGCTACCTGATCGGCCTCTCGCACATCGACCCGATCGCGAACAACCTCTTCCTCGGCCGCTTCCTGAATGAGGAGATGGCTTCCGTGCCGGACATCGACCTGGACTTCCCGCGCGATATCCGGGAGCGGTTGATGCTGCGCGTCTACGAGCACTTTGGGAACGATCACGTCGGGCTCGTCGCCACGTTCCCGACTTATCGCATCCGCAGCGCGGTGCGTGAAGTGGGCAAAGCGCTCGGCCTGCCCGCCGCCGAGCTTGATCGCCTCGCGAAGGTGAGCGAGGGTGGCTCGGCCAAGGGTGTTCGTTCGGAGATGGAGCGGCTGGCCCACTTCCGCGAGAAGCTGGGCGCTAAGGGCGGGCGCGGCTGGCAACACCTGGCCGATCTGGTGGAGCAGATCGCGGGGTTCCCGCGCCACATCAGCCAGCACGTCGGCGGCATGGTCATCTCCTCGCGGCCGCTGATCGACCTCGTGCCGCTGGAGCAATCGGCGATGGAGGGCCGCGTGCTCATGCAGTGGGACAAGGACTCTGTGGACGACGCCCGCATGATCAAGATCGACTTCCTCGCCCTGGGGATGCTCTCCGCCGTCGACGAATGCCTCGACCTCGTCGAGGAGACGCGGGGCAAGCGGATCGACCTTTCGCGCATCGACTTTGGCGACGAGCGCGTCTACGACTCAATCTGCAAGGCCGATACGATGGGCGTCTTCCAGATCGAATCGCGAGCCCAGATGCAGACGCTGCCGCGTGTGCGCCCGCGCTGCCTCGACGACCTGACCGTTGAAGTGGCGCTCATCCGGCCCGGCCCGATCATCGGCGGTGCGGTCAACCCTTACATCGCCCGGCGCATGGGCCGCGAGCCGGTGACGTTCGATCATCCGTCGCTGAAGCCGGCGCTGGGGGAGACGCTGGGCGTCATCATCTACCAGGAGCAGGTGCTGCAGGTGGCGATGGCGCTGGCCGGGTTCACGGCCGGGCAGGCCGAGAGTTTGCGCCGGGCGATGAGCCGCAAACGCTCGCAGGAAGCGCTCGAGAAGCTGAAGGGCGAGTTCGTCGCGGGCGCCCTGGCGAACGGCGTGTCAGAGGAGGTGGCGGAGGCCGTCTTTCAGAAGATCATCGGCTTCGCCGCGTTCGGCTTCCCGAAGTCGCACGCGGCCGCCTTCGGGCTGCTCGCTTACCAGAGTTCGTGGCTCCGGGCGTACTACCCGGCCGAGTTCCTCTGCGCGCTGTTCAACGCTCAGCCCATGGGCTTCTACGGTCCCCACGTCTTGCTCAACGATGGCAGGCGCCACGGCGTCGACGTCCTGCCGCCGGACATCAACCAGAGCGGCGCCGATTGCAGCATCGAGGGCGCCGCCGTTCGCATCGGCCTGCGTTACACGCGTGGGCTAAGTAAGGAGGCCGCGCAGCCAGTCGAGGCCGAGCGCGAGCGCAACGGGGAGTTTCGCTCGCTGTTCAACTTCCTGGAGCGCACCAGCCTCAAGCGCGAGTCCATCGGCAACCTGATCGCCTGCGGCGCCTTCGACTCCTTCGGCCTCGAACGACGGCAGCTCCTCTGGCAGCTCGGTTTGCTCTATCGCTCCGAAGACCGCAACCGCTCGGAGCGGCAGCTGGCGCTGGCGCTCCCGGTCGAGCAGGACATGGTTCCCCTGCGCCCGATGACCGACTGGGACCGCATGACCGCCGACTACACGATCCTCGGCATGTCGCCCAGCCACCATCCGATGGCCTTCCTGCGGCCGGGGTTGAACGAAGCGATCGCGCCTACGCACATGCTCGGCAGCCTGGAGGACGGGACGCCGGTGCAGGTGGCGGGAATGGTTGTCTGCCGGCAGCGCCCCGGAAGCGCCAAGGGCTTCGTCTTCCTCCTGCTCGAAGACGAGTTCGGGCTGGCAAACATCATCGTCCGCCCGCACCTCTACGAGGCCGAGCGCTCGCTGGTGCGGGCGGAGCCGTTCGTCGTCGTCCACGGCACGCTGGAGCGCCGCGACGGCACGCTAAACGTCGCCGCCCGGCGCATCTCGGCGCTGGCCACGCCGCAGGCGATCGCGCCGGAAGCGCACAACTTCGGCTGAGGGCTAACCTTCCGGCAGGGGCCCGTCGCTTAGCTGTTCGGGCACGGTGCCTGGCTCCGAGATGGTGCCGGGCGACCAGCGCGCGAAGAGCGTGTAGCGCAGGATCAGCCCGATGATGATGACGGCGCCGCCGATGGCCGTGGCCAGAGTCGGGATCTCGCCGATGATGAGGACGACCCAGATCGGGTTGAGCACCGGCTCCACCAAAGCGATAAGGCTGGCCTCGGTGCTGGCCACCGTGTGCAGGCCGTGCGCGAATAGCGTGTACGGGATGGCGAACTGGACAGCCGCCATCAGGGCCAGCAGCGCGGCGTCGCGGCCGCTGACGTCCCAGACACCCGGCACAAAGGCGAAGATGAGGGCGACGGCGCCGCAGTGGATGAACGTCAGGAGAACGGAATTCGCGTACTTCATGCGCCGCAGCCACATCATGTAGAGGCCGAAGAAGAGCCCGCTGCCCAGGCCCATGATCATGCCCGTCAGGTCGCCGGAGCCGGCATTGCCTGCGAACAGGATCACCACGCCCGTCAGGCAGATGACCAGGGCCGCCAGGTCGATCCCGCGCAACCGCTCGCGCAGAAGCACGGGCGCCAAGGCGATGACGTAGAACGGCGCCGTGTACTGCAAGAAGATGGCGTTCGCCGCCGATGTCTCCTTCGTCGAGGAGACGAAGAGCCAGAGGAGCGCCGCGAAGAGGCCGACGCCAATCACGACGTCGAACGGTTTCGGCGCGTTTCGCAGCCTGACGAGCGGAACCAGGAAGATGGCGGCGAAGAAGCAGCGGAAGAACGTGATGCTGGTGGCGTCGGCGTCGATCTCTTTGATGAAGACGCCGTTCGTGCTCCACAGCACGGCCGCCAGCAGGATCGTCAGGCGACCCGTCGTCAGCGGGCTTAGAGACGGTGTGGGTAGCCTGGCAACCATGCCCCACAGGATACGAGCCGCCGCCTCGACGTGCGATCAGGACCGCGGCTTAGGCGTCAGTCGTTGCGGGGAGTGGCGAAGCCCAGGGCGTGCGGCCGCGTGAAGATCATGGGCGGGATCGGCGGTGTCGGCATACTGAACTCGACGCGGGTCACCTCGAATCCCGCGTCGCGTATCGAGTCGACAGTTCTCCGGTTCGGGTGGCAGCCCGCGCCGACCCAGCCCCAGAACGGTGCGATCAGCGTCTGGCTCAGCGCGCCGATCGGGTTCTCGTAGCGGACGTGCTCGAAGAAGCGGTATTCGCCCCCCGGCTTAAGCACCCGGCGCACCTCTGCCAGCGCCTCGGCCTGGTCATCGACCGAGCACATGACGAGAGTGCCGACGACGGTGTCGAAGCTCGCGTCCTCGAAGGGCAGCTTCGCCGCCGACGCCTGCTTGAGCTCGATCCGCGCCTTAGCCTCACCAGCCCGGTCCTCTGCCTTGCGCATCATGAACGGGTCGGGCTCTGTCGCCACGACTTCGAGGCCGTCCTGGTAGTAGGCGAAGTTGGCGCCTGTCCCGGCGCCGATCTCAAGGACGCGCCCGCTGGCGCCGCCGGCGATCTCCTTCCGCACGTGCTTCAAGAAGCCACGTTCTGCCGGCGCCGTCATGCGATCGTAGACCGCCGCGAACCACTTGTGACCCTGCATCAGTGTTTCCTCCGTTTGGCGGTCGCCCGGCTAGGCAGGCTTCATTACGACCACCGGAATCTCGCGGTCGGCGGTCTTCTGGTAGTTGGCGTAACCGGCGTACTGGTCCACGGCCTTCTGCCACAGACGCTCGCGCTCTTCGCCAGTCGCCTCCTCAGCAAGCATCTGGCGAACGTCGCGCTTGATCTGCACGGTAGCCTCGGGGTTGGCCTTGAGGTTGAGCCACCACTGAGGGTGCACCTTGTGACCGGCGTTGGAGGCGATGAAGACGACGTTGTCGCCATCGATGATTGGTTGCAGCGGCGTCGTGTACTTACGCCCAGACTTGCGCCCAGTCGTGGTCAAGAGCCCCACGGGCGTGCCTATCCAGCTGCCGACGAGGCCGCCAGAAACGCGATACCAGAAGGTGTGCGTTCGCGAGAAGAGCTTCATGACGGTTGGGTTCACGGGCATGTTAGGCCTCCTTCGTAGGAGCACAGTATAGCTGTACGGGCGTGAGCCGCGTCGCACCGCGGTGGTAGGTTCTTGACGGCTGCTTCGTCCAGGCCTACGTTCTTTCTCTGGAGTCAGACGCCTATGTCATTGCTAAGTAGAGTTCGCTTTCTGGTGAGGCACCCGCTGGCCACCGCCGGCTACGTCGTGACGCGCGACCGGTCGCACCTCGAGCGGGCGCGGTTGATGGACCTGAGCGCCGAGGGCGTCCCGGAGATCGACGATCTGGTCGAATACCTGCAGATCTCTCTGCCGGAGGCGGTGGCGAATCTCTCGCGAGGCGAAGAGATGGTGGCGAGCAGCTTCACGGAGGCCAATCCCGGGACGGCCGAAGAGATGCGCGAATGGCACCGCAACTGCCCGGAGTTCCTCTTCGACCTGGTGATCTGGAACATCGACCCGAAATACCGGACCCTGCTCGATATGCTGCGGGATGAGAGCGAAGGCGTGTGCCTGTCCTTCGGCGGCGGCATCGGGACGGAGGCTCTTCGGCTGGCCGAACAGGGCAACAACGTCTGGTACTGCGATGTCCCCGACTCGCCGGTCTGGCATTTCGCGCAGTGGCGGGCCGAACGGCGCGGTCTGCCCATCCGCTTCACGGCCGAGATACCGGATGACGAGACGTTCGACTGCGTCGTTGCCATCAACGTTTTCAGCAGCATGAACGAATCAGAACTGCCCGCGATCGTCGAAAGGCTGGTGGCGGCGATGCGCCCCGGCGGCCGGCTTTACTGCTCGCTGGACTTCGTCCCCAGGGCCGACCATCCCTACCTGCAAGACCACGACCGGCTCTGGCTGGCACTCGTTGAGAGGCTACCGCTTGAGGAGATCGACGAGCTGCGAGTGCCGAGCTCGGATCCCAGGCAGTACGTCGCGGTCTACGTGAAGCAGGCGACGGCGGCCGGCTAGATCAGCGTTCCAGGGCTGGCTTTCAAGCGGCCTTGGGGCTACGGTCGGGTGAAGGAGGTCTAACGTAATGCGATCGAAGTGGTGGGGCTGGGGCCGGGAGGGTGAATCCTACCACCTGCCCGACCCTGAGCGGTTCTGGTCCTATGTGCGCGCTCGCCTGGGCAAGACTGAGCCGACGGAGCGCCTGGAGTCGCCCTCCGAGATCAAGCTGTCGCCCAGCGGACTCAGCGATGGCGTCGTCTCGGAACTCTCCGCCGCCGTCGGGGCGCAGAGCGTTTCGACCGACGCCGCCACCCGCGCCGTCTTCAGCCTCGGCAAGGGATACAAGGACCTGATCCGCATCCGCCGCGGCGAGGTGCCGAACCCCACGGACGTCGTCGTTACTCCGGGCACGGAGGAGCACGTACTAGAGGTCCTGAAGTTGGCGCGGCGACATGGCCTTGCCGTGATCCCATTCGGCGGCGGCACGTCCGTCGTCGGTGGCGTCGAACCGGCCGCCGGCCGGACTTCGATCACCCTCGACCTGGCCGACTTGAGCAGGCCGCTCGCCATCGACCAGCACTCAGCCACCGCCACCGTGCAAGCCGGCATCATGGGCCCCGACCTGGAGCGCTTCCTCAACCCCAGCGGCTTCACTCTCGGCCACTTCCCGCAGTCTTTCGTCTATTCGACTGTCGGCGGCTGGATCGCCACCCGCTCGGCCGGCCAGAACTCGACGCACTACGGGACCATCGCCGAGCACGTCCAGTCGCTGCACCTCGCTCACCCGGACGGCCTGCTCACCACCCCGAGCGTACCGGCCGCGGCTGCCGGTCCGGACCTCGTGCAGGTGATCACCGGATCAGAGGGCACGCTGGGTGTCATCACGCAAGCCACGCTACGGCTCTCTCGACTGCCCGAATACGATGACTTCAGAGGGTACCTCCTGCCGTCGTTTGCGGCAGGTGTGGAGGCCGCGCGCGAGATCATGCAGGCGGGCCTCTCACCGTCAGTTCTTCGGGTTTCCGACGAGACGGAGACGGAATCGGCGCTGGCGATGAGGGCGCCGCCGACGGGATTCGCCGGCGTCCTCGAGGGTGCCGGCCGCTGGTACCTGGGGCGACGGGGCCTCAGCCTGGAGTCGGGGTCTGTGATGATCCTCGGCTTCGAAGGCACCGAGGCCGACGTCAAGCACGAGCGCGCGGCGGCAAAGAAGATTCTCAGCCGCCACGGCGCCTTCTCGATCGGCAAAGGCGCCGGCCGCGCGTGGCAACGCGGACGGTACGAAGCCCCTCTCCTCCGCGACACTCTCCTGGATCACGGTCTCATCGTCGAAACGCTGGAGACGGCCGTGCCCTGGGATCGCTACCTCGCCCTTCACGCCGCCGTGCGCGAGGCTATCTACGAGGCGCTGGGTGAGCGCAGTGTCGTCATGGCTCACCTTTCGCACTCCTACCGTGACGGAGGCTCGATCTACTACACGTTCCTGGCGCCACAGGAGAAAGGCGCGGAGTTGGAGCAGTGGGAACGCGTAAAGACGGCGGCCACTGAGGCGATCGTCCGCAACGGCGGTGCGCTCAGCCACCACCACGGCATCGGGGCGGATCATCGCCGCTGGATGCCCGCCTACCTGGGCGATCAGGGCGCTCGCTGGCTCTCTGCGATCAAGACGGCGATCGATCCCGACGACATACTCAACCCCGGCAAGCTCGTACCACCTTCCACAGAAGCGCGTCGATCCCCTGCGGCCGCGGACGATGGCTGAACCGGTCTCCCTGCCGGGTCGTCGCTCGCAGCGCGGTGACATGTTGGAGCGCCTCCGCCGCGAGACGTTCGACCTGGCGGTCGTCGGCGGCGGCATCACCGGCGCCTGGGTGGCGCGGGACGCCGCGATGCGCGGGCTCAGTGTGGCCCTCGTCGAGAGGGGAGACTTCGCCTCCGGCACCAGCAGCCGCTCGTCACGCCTCATTCACGGCGGCCTCCGCTACCTGCGCCACGCACACATCAGCCTTGTGCGAGAAGGGCTACGGGAGCGCGGGCGGCTGTTGCGTCTCGCTCCGCACCTCGTGCGGCCGATCGCCTTTACGCTGCCCGTCTACAAAGGTGGCCGGGACAACCCCCTTCTGATGCGGATCGGTCTGACCGGATACGACCTGATGGCCGGCAAGCTGGGGATGGGCCGGCACCGGGTCCGGTCGCGCCAACAGTTGATCGAGGATGAGCCCGCCCTGCGCAGCGACGGTCTTCGCTCCGGGTTCCGGTACTTCGACGCGATCACCAACGACGCCCGCTTGACGCTGGCCCTTGTGCTGTCAGCGACCGACCACGGCGCTGCCGTCGCCAACTACGTCGAGGCCGCGTCGCTCGAGATGACGGGAGGGCGCACCAGCGGCCTGAACTGCCGCGACATCGTGAGCGGCGACGAGCTGACGGTTCGCGCCCGCTCCGTCATCGGCGCCGCCGGCCCCTGGACAGACGAGTGGCGCGGCAGGTTCGGTGAAGCCGCCGTCCTGCGTCCGACGAAGGGCATCCACGTGGTGCTGCCGCGCGAGCTACTGCACACGGACTCCGTCGTCGCCTTCTTCTGGCAGGAGCGGCCGTTGTTCGTCGTGCCGGCCGGGCGCTACAGCTACGTGGGTACGACCGACACGGACTGGTCAGGCGATCCAGGCGGAGTGGAGGCCGACGCTGCGGACGTCAGTCTGGTTCTCGACGCGATCAACGCCAACTTCAACGTCGAGGTAAGCCCGGCCGACGTGACCTCGACGTGGGCTGGTGTGCGCCCCCTGATCGCGGACGAAGGCTCGCCTTCGCCATCCGCAGTGTCCCGCGACTACGAAGTCCTCGAGGGCCCTCGGGGCGCTTACGCGATCGTCGGCGGCAAGCTGACGAACGCCCGCGCCATGGCGGAGCGTGCCGTCGACCAGGTCGTCGAAGCTGAGGCCGGCGTCCTCTCACGGAGTCCGGCCGGCTGCCGAACGGCGCGCGCGCCCTTGCCCGGCGCGACCGCGCGCTTCGATCGCTATCGCGCACAGGCCGTCGCTGCTCTCGTCCGTGGCTGGGACATCTCCGACGAGGCAGCGGGGCATCTCGTGGACACTCACGGCACGGACCACGTGCGGGTGCTGGCTCAGGCCCGGAAGGACCCCGAACTGCTCGAACCCGTTGTGCCGGGCTCGCCGGTACTCCTCGCCGAGGCTGCGTTCGCGGCGGAGGCGGAGATGGCGGTGAGCCTTGAGGACTTCATGCGCCGCCGCAGCGATCTCATGCTCTTCAGCTCCGAAGCGAGCTGCGCAGCCTCCGAGCGAATTGCGGCTGTACTCGGTCGGACGCTCGGGTGGAATGAGCACGAAGTCGGCGAGCAGGTGGAGGCGTATCGCATGGCTGTCGGGCAGATGATGGCGTTTCGGGGCGATCAGACCGACTCGGCACGGTCCGGCCCATGACGCCCCGCCTTCTGCTGATCGTCAATCCGCGCTCGGCGAACAGGTCCACGGGCCGGCACTGGCGGAAGCTGCGCAAGCGGCTAAAAGAGGTGCTGCCGCCGTTCCGGGCGATTCGTACTGCCGGGCCGGGAGACGCGGCCCGCTTCGCCGCAAAGGCGGCCGGACGGTACGAGGTGGTGGTTGCCGTCGGTGGCGACGGGACGATCGGAGAAGTCGCCGACGGACTCCTTGCGAACGGCGCCGGCGGCACGGCGCTCGGTGTGCTCCCCCGCGGCACTGGGAGTGATTTCGTGCGGACGCTGGAAATTCCGCGCGACATGGACAAAGCCGCAGCGCTGCTGGCGCGGGGAAACCGCCGCCAGATCGACGTCGGCCGCGCGACGTTTACGGACTTCGATGGCAAACGATCATCACGCTGGTTCGTCAACGCCGCGGAAGTCGGCATGGGCGCCATGGTCTGCCGCGAGGTCAATCGCGCTAAACGGAGGTTGTCAGGTCAGGCGGCGTTCTGGTGGGCGATTCTCACCACAGCGCGACGCTATCAGCCCGCCGTCGCGGCGTTCGTGACCAACGGCTCGCCGGCGCGGGAGCTGCTGCTGAACAACGCCTGGATCGCCAACGGCTGCTACTCGGGAGGTGGTATGAGGACGGCGCCCCGGGCCAGGCTGGATGACGGGCTGCTCGACGCCGTCGTCGTTGAGCAGGCTGGCGTCTGGCGGCGGCTTGCCGGGCTGCCGAAGCTGCGCAACGGCACGTTCGTCGAAATGCCGGAGGTGGAATATCGGCAGGCGGCACGCGTGGAGTTCACGGCGGAGACGCCGATCATGGTAGAGACGGACGGCGACGCCGTGGGCACCACGCCCGCGACGTTCGAATGCCTGCCCGGCCAGCTTACCGTCGTCGCCTGACAGTCCCGGGCCGACGTTCGGTCGCGCGCTAAGCAACGAGCCGATAGGCACGTCAGCGGCGGGACTTGAGGCCCTCCATTTTGGATTGTTACAGTTGTCACAATCTATTACGATAGAACGGGAAGGGTCAAGGCGACGCTGCTGCCTGGGTTTGCGCTCGCGGTGTGGGTCGCATTTCCCGTTTGGTTCGTATAAAGCGCTAGAAGGCGATTCCTGACAAGTCAGTAGGAGGAAAAGAGATGTTCAGTCTCAGCCCCGCAAAGTGGACACGAATACTAGTGCCGATCGCTGCCGGCCTGTTGCTTTTGGCGGCAGCTTGCGGTGATGACGATGATGGAGGCGGCGACGACACATCGACGCCTGCAGCGACCGCTGACGCGACCGCTGACGCGACGGCGGCTGACGGGATTCAGACGCAGCCCGATTCGCCTCAAGAAGTCGACGCCGAAGTGACGGAAGCGGTGGACGGCGTACTCCAGATCGCGCTTGAAGACAACTTCTACACGCTGAACAATCTGAGCGTGCCGCTAGGCGAGACGACGACGATCGAGATCGTCAACGACGGTACCGACATCCACAACATGCGCATCGCGGGACCGGACGGCGAGTTTAACACCGACGACGACTCGGTCAGTGACCCCGAGCAGATTACGGCCGGCTCGACCGCCACTGTGGACTTCACGCCGACACTGGCCGGAACATACACCTTCCAGTGCGACTTCCATCCGGCGGAGCAGGGCGGCGTCATAGTCGTCGAATAGGAACGAACGGCAGGCTCACGCAAGCGGCGGACGGTGTGCCGATCGACGGCCCGCCCGGAGCGAGTCGATGGCGATCGCTCGTGGAAGTGTCGGGGCCGTAGCTAGCCGCGGCTTACATCTCGTAGTGGCGTCGGGGTTCTGATCGGGTGCTAGGATGATCCTGCTATGAGACTCCAGCCGAGCGTGAGTACTGGCCGGCGCGCCCGGATCGGGCGGCTCAGAAGTTGAGCGGCGCCCGCTACATCGTCTCGCTCGACCTCGGGACTAGCGGTCTCAAGGCTGCCCTGGTGAGCGAGCGCGGCGAGGTCGTTGCTTCGGCCTATCGCCCCGTCGAAACGATCCTCGTCGAGCCCGGCGGCGCGGAGCAGGACGCCGAGGCGATCTGGGCCGCCACGAAGGACGCGATGAGGCAGGTCGTGCAGGAGGCCTCTCGCCCGGCCCAGGAGATCATCGCCGTGGCGATAGCGAGCCAGTTCTCGTCTGTCGTTCCCGTCGATCGCTCCGGTGAGCCCGTGATGAACCTCATCCTCTGGATGGACAAGCGCGGCGGCGCCTACTCGCGTGAGATATACGGCCGGCATCCGGGGGCGATCGCCACCTGGGTCGACGTCCACGGCGCTTTGCCGCTGCCTTCTGGAAACGACACACTTTCGCACATGCTCTGGGTTAAGGAGGCGCGCCCCGACGTTTACCAGCGCACCCACAAGTTCCTGGAGCCGATGGACTACCTCACAGCGCGGCTCTCGGGTGAGATCACTGCCAACGCCTGCACGGTCTTCATGATGGTGCTCACCGACAACCGCCAGCTCGACGACGTGCACTACGACGATACGCTGATCGAGATGTCGGGAATCGACCGCGAGAAGCTTCCCGACCTGGTTCCCATTCTGTCGTCCGTCGGCACGGTGCTGCCAGCCGTGGCGGCCGAGATCGGGCTCTCGCCCGAGACGCAGGTGCTCTCCGGGCTGAACGACACGCAGGCGGTGGCCGTCGGCACGGGAACCTTCCAGGCGGGCCACGGCGGCGTCAACATCGGCACCACCAGCCAGATACTCGCGCATCGCGCGGACAAGGCATCAGACCTGGAGCACGCCATCGTCAGCAGCCCCAGCCCCATCGCTGGTCGCTACGTGGCCATCGCGGAGAACGGCATTGGGGCGAAGGCGCTGGACCATTTCCTGACCAACGTCACGTTCGCCTCCGACGCCCTCGCCGACCACACGACGGAGGACATGTTCGGCGGCGTTGACGCACTCGTTCGGGACGTGCCGGCAGGCAGCGGCAGCGTTCTGTTCTTGCCGTGGCTGACCGGGTCGCATGCGCCGTCTTCCAACGAAAACGCCCGCGGCGGCTTTCTCAACCTCTCGCTCAGCACGACGCGCGCACACATGGTGAGGTCGATCCTCGAGGGCGTCGCCTACAACCTGCGCTGGCTGCTGCCTTCCGTCGAGCAGTTCGCCGGGAAGGAGTTCGACGAGATATACTTCTCCGGCGGCGGCGCGCTCTCGGACGAGTGGTCACAGATACTCGCCGACGTAATGGGCCGGCCACTCCTGCAGCTCGAGGATCCGCGTCACTGCATCACTCGGACGACGGCGTTCCTGGGGTTCGAGCGTTTGGGCCACCTGGAGATGTCCGACTTCCCCCTGATCCGCCACGTCAGGCGCACCTACGAACCGCGACCGGAACGAAGCGCGATCTACGACGAGCTGTTCGAGCAGTTCCTCGCCGCCTTCGATCGCAACAGACCGATATTCGACTCGCTCAACGCACGATGACAGGCATGGAGGTGCCCCGTGGCTAAAAGAAAAGGACCTTACCCCTACGCGGAACAGTACGGCGTCAACCGGCGCCTGCCGGAGAAGGGCCGGCCGCGCGATGAGATCCTGGCGGAGCTGAAGGAGATCGCGCAGGAAGAGGACACGTTCTGGCAGACCGGCAAGTGTTCCGGGACGATGTACTGCGGCGACATGGAGCACTACGGCTTCATGAAAGAGGCGTTCGGAATGTACTCCCACGTCAACGCGCTGCAGCGGGACATGTGCCCAAGCGAGACACGCTTCGAGGGCGAGATCATCGCCATGACGCTGGACATGCTGCACGCCGAGGCCGTGTCCGACGGCTCCCCCTGCGGCACCGTCACCTCCGGCGGTACCGACAGCATCCTGCACGCGCTCCTTGCCTACCGCGAGAAGTTCCGCGAAGAGCGCGACATCCAGCAGCCGGAGATCATCTTGCCGGAGACGGCGCACGCTGCCTTCCACAAGGGCGCCCACCTGTTCGGCATCAAGGTCGTGCAAGCGCCGATCGATCCGGAGACGACGCTCGTTGACGTCGACTTCGTGCGAGACCACATCACGCCGAACACGATCGCCCTGATCGGTTCGGCCTGCAACTACGGCTACGGGACGATCGACCCGATCGACAAGCTCTCGGAGCTGGCGCTGAAGCATGACATCGGCCTGCACGTCGACGGTTGCCTCGGCGGGTTCATCCTGCCGTGGGGGCAGGAGCTTGGATACGATATCCCCGTGTTCGACTTCCGGATTCCTGGCGTAACGAGCATCTCTGCGGACACTCACAAGTACGGCTACGGGGTCAAGGGCGCATCGGTCCTCGCATTCCGCGACAAGTCTCTGCGTGCGGGCCTCTACTTCATGCTGCAGGACTGGTCGGGCGGCAAGTACGTCTCGCCCGGCATCGCTGGCAGCCGGTCGGGCGGCCTGCTGGCGGCGACGTGGGCATCGATGGTCAGCCTTGGCCGCGAGGGATACCTCAAGTACGCCAAGCGCATCTTTGAGACGTCGTTCGCGATGCAGGACATCGTGCGGCGCCACCCCGAGCTGCGAATCATGGGCGAGCCGACGTTCTGCTTCTCGTTCCTCTCCAGCGAGTTCGACATTTATCACGTCAACGACTTCATGCGAGAGCGCGGCTGGCGCTTCAACGGCCAGCAACACCCCAACGCCATCCACATGTGCGTCACGCGGCCGCAGACGCAAGAAGGCTTGGTCGAGGAGTTCGCGAAGGACCTGGCTGAGGCCGTCGAGTACGCCAAGAACCCGAAGACCGAAAAGCCTGTCACGGGCGCGATCTACGGCGGCCTGCCGAAGGGCGAACCCGCCATCCGCGAGGCGGTCAAGGCGCGAATGACGGAGATGCTCGATACTTTCCAGGGCGTTCCACCCGAATAACGCGACCGGCGGTGAAACAGACCGAGGTCCCTCCCGAAGCGACGGACGAAACCGACTCCGTCGCGGCGATGCCGTGGTTTCAGCGGTCGTTCGTTTCGCTACAGCATCCCCCGTTCCGGCTGTTCTGGCTGAGCAACCTCGTCTTCGCCACCGGCCTGATGGTGCAATTTACGGCCCGCGGCTGGCTGACCGTGCAGCTCACGGACTCGGCGCTCGTCCTCGGCCTGGTGGAAGGCGTCTTCGGCGTCACGTTCGCGCTGGGCTCGATTCCAGCCGGCATACTCGCTGACCGCCGCAACCGGCGCAACCTCTTGATCGCCGGCGATTCGGTGGCCCTCGTCGCTGTCGTGCTCATTGGCGCCCTGGTGGCGACGGACGCCATCGAGATCTGGCATGTGCTGGTCGCCTCGGCCGTCG
This sequence comes from Chloroflexota bacterium, assembly GCA_022561635.1. Taxonomy (GTDB): domain Bacteria; phylum Chloroflexota; class Dehalococcoidia; order SM23-28-2; family RBG-16-64-32; genus CF-162. The sequence goes on from JADFQV010000003.1 coordinate 22,435, forward strand.
GTGGCATCTTGTTCGCATTGCGGATTCCCACCGGCCAGGCGATGACCGCCCGGCTCGTGCCGGCGCCACAGATGATGAACGCGATCGCTCTCAACCAGACCGCCCAAAGCCTGCCCAGCGTGGCGGGACCCGCTGTGGGCGGCGTGCTGATCGCAATCGTGGGAATCGCCGGTGTGTACTTCCTTACCACCGGCGCATTCGTGCTTGGCCTGCTGATGATGCTGGGCGTGGCCGCGTCGTTCGGCAACATCGATCGCGCCGGCGTCAAAAGCGTCCGCGAAGACTTTCGTGAGGCGGTCGATTACGTCCTTGCTCACCGCGATCTGCTCTCGCTCACCGCCGCCATGCTGATCCCGTTCATCCTCGGCCAGTCCTACGTCCTGCTCCTTGCGCTGTTCGTCGAACAGGAACTTGGTCTTGGGCCTGCAGCGTTCGGCGCACTCAGCGCCAGCCTCGGTCTCGGCGCCGTCGTCGGCGGGATGGCGGTCGCCACCTTCGGCGAGGAGCGCCAGATTGGCCGCATCATGTTCCTCGGCATACTGGCTACGGGCGTGGCGGCGATCGTCTACGGCCTGTCGCACTCGGTACTCCTGACGGCCGGCGTTCTCTTCGTGGCGGGCGCGGGACAGAGCGCGCTGTTCGCCGCCTACGACACGCTGCTGCTGATTCGCCTGCCGGACGAGATGCGTGGCCGCGTCATGGGCCTGATGTTTACTCTCGTGGCCCTCTTTCCTATCGGCGCAGCTGTCGCTGGTGCAGTCGCTGACCAGGTTGGCCTGAGGGCCGTCGCCATCGCCGAAGGCGTCATCATCATCTCGATGGCCGCCGTCGCCTGGCGGGTCGTGCTGAGCCGCACATCCGCGTAACAGACCTATGCTTTCGGCCCACGGCGTCTGTACAAGGCCTGCGATCTGCAGATATAGTGCTATAGCCTGCACTGACCGGGCTATCGACCCGAGGAGGTTGCCATGAAGATGAACGTACAGCCGATACCGACGCTCAACGAGCGGATCAACGAGATCCGGTCCTCGACGGCGGAGATCGTCAACAAGGAGATCCTTCCGCACGAGAACGAGCTCTGGGGCTGGCGCAGCAACGGAGACGTGGCTGAGGGCAGCAGAGCACAGGCACGCGACCGGAGGGAGCAGATCAAGGCCAAGGTGAGGGAGGCTGGTCTCTGGGCGCCGCACCTGCCGAAAGAGTACGGCGGCGCCGGGCTCAGCTTCCTCGAGCACGCGTACATGAACGAGGTGCTGGCCTACGCCATAGGCGCGGCCTCGCTGTTCGGAGTCGTCGCCCCGAACTCTGGTAACCAGACGATTCTCGTCAAGTACGGCACGGAGGAGCAGAAGAAGAAGTGGCTCATCCCCCTCATCGAAGGACGGATGGAGTCCGGCTTCTCGATGACGGAGCCGGACCAGCCGGGCTCCGATCCGCGCTCGATCAAGACGACGGCGCGCCGCGACGGTGACGATTGGGTGATCAACGGCCACAAGTGGTTCACCTCGAACGGCAAACGGGCGGACTTCTTTATCGTCATGTGCCGCACGGAGGACCCGGACGGCCCCGCCGACCAGAACGGAAAGATGACGCAGATCATCGTGCCCAAGGACACTCCCGGCGTGAACATAGTTCGCGGTGTCCCCGTCTGGGGCCAGGAGAGCGACCACTGCGAGATCATCTATGACGACGTGCGTGTGCCGGTCACCAACCAGCTCGGTCAGACGGGAACCGGCCACCGGGCCGCGCAGGACCGCCTGGGTGCGGGCCGCGTCTTCCACTGCATGAACTCGGTCGGGCAGATGTCGCGGGCGTTCGATCTGATGGTCGAGCGCTCAATGGTGCGCGAGGTACGTGGCGGCCTCCTCGAGACGAAGCAGTTCATCCAGGGCTTCATCGCCGACTCGTATATCGACATCCAGGCGGCGCGCCTGATGACGATCCACTGCGCCGAGAAGATGGAGAGCATGGTCGACCCGCGCACCGACATCTCGGCGATCAAGATCTTCGTACCTGCCGCCTATCACCGCGTCGTGGACCGCGCGATCCAGGTTTGGGGCGCCGCTGGCGTCTCCGGAGACCTGCCGCTCTGGGCGATGTACCAGGGGGCGAGGACGCTGCGCCTGGCCGATGGGCCGGACGAGGTCCACAGGATCCTCATCGCCAAGAACATTCTCAAGCGCTACCACTCCGGCCAGGGCTGGGACTTCGGCAACTAGGCTTATTACTGCCGTCCGCCGTCCGCGACATCGTCGCCCGAGCGCCTTAGATGCGCGTCAGGATGCGTTCGGGGCGTCGGCGAGCAGTTCCTCGGGCAAGTCGACCAGCTTGGCGCGCAGGTACTCACCCAGGCTCTTGGCCTGCGGATCGGGCCGGGTCGAGGACGAAACGCCCTCGCCGAGCAGACCGACGACGACGAAGTTGAGCGCCCGCAGGTTCGGCAGCTCGTAGCGCAGCACCTCAAGCTCCCGCGCCTCGCTCACCAGCTCCTTGAAGCGCTCGACCGTCAGGAAGTCCGCTAGCCAGGCGTACGCCGCGTCGTTCCGCGCCCAGACGCCGACGTTGGCGTTGCCGCCCTTGTCTCCGGAACGAGCGCCGAAGATGGCGCCCAGCGGCTCGCGTGAGGTCGGTCCCGCAGGCACCGCGACAGAGGGCGCGGCGGCGGGTTCCACGGTCACGCTCTCCTCCGGTTTAGCGGCCGGGACGGGAATCCGCGAGCCGTCATGCGTCACGACCACTTCGTCGATGGCGTCAACGCTCACGAGCGCCGGCCAGTAGACGCCGAAGGCGTTCTCCGAGGAGAGCCCGGACGCCGTGTGGAACCCTGGGTAGTTGGCGAGCGCCATCTCCACGACTTTCGCCGAAAACGCACGGCCGACCTTCTGAGCGTCCTTGTCCTTGACGGTAATCCGCAGGTAGGCGCCGGCTTCCTCGTTCGACTGTGGGTCGTCCTTGTCCGAGCGGGTGAGCCTGACGTCGACTTCGTCGAACTGCTCCTTGCCTCCCAGCTCAGCGAGCAGCGTCTCCTCCGCCAGCTTCGCCTTCTCCTCGATGTCGAGGCCCGTGAGGACGAACGTCATCGTGTTGCGGAAGCCGCCCAGGTAGTTGATGCAGACTTTCGTCGTATCGGGAGCCGGCTCGCCGCGCACACCGCTCACGCGAACCCGGTCGGGCCCTTCCTGCTCCAGCTCGATCGTGTCGAAGCGCGCCACGACGTCCGGGTTCAGGTAGCGCTCGCTGCCGATCTCGTAGAGCAGCTGGGCGGTGACGGTGCCGGTGGAGACGAGCCCGCCGGTGCCCTCATGCTTGGTCACGATGAACGAACCGTCGTCGTGCATCTCGGCGATCGGGAAGCCGGGATGCTCGAGCCCCGGCACCTCCTGGAAGAAGGAGTAGTTGCCGCCGGTGGCCTGAGCGCCGCACTCCAGGATGTGGCCCGCGACAACCGAAGAGGCGAGCCGGTCCCAGTCCGACCGGCCCCAGCCGAAGTGCCAGGCGGTCGGCCCGACGACGACGGACGCGTCGGTGACGCGCGGGGCAATGACGACGTCGGCGCCGCTGTTGAGCGCCTCGACGATGCCCCATGCGCCCAGGTAAGCGTTGGCCGCGATCGGCTGGATGCCCGCCGCCGCGAGCGGTTGGCCGCTGTCGAGGTGGGCCAGCTCCTCGCCGCCCGCCTGCAGATCCGGGAGCTTCGCCAGGATGTCGTCGCCTTCGATGTGCGCGATGTTCGCCTGCAGGCCGAGGCCGTCGGAAAGGGCGCGCATCCGCGTGGCGAGCGCTGCCGGGTTGAGCCCGCCGGCGTTGGTGACGATCTTGATCCCCTTGTCGAGGCAAGTTCCGAGCACCTCTTCCATCTGCTTCAGGAACGTCCGCGCGTAGCCGCCCTCGCTGTCCTTCTGCTTCATCTTCCAGAGAATGAGCAGCGTCAGCTCTGCGAGATAGTCGCCCGTCAGGAAGTCGATCGGCCCGCCCTCGACCATCTCGCGAGCGGCCGAAAGGCGATCGCCGTAGAAGCCGGAGCAGTTGGCGATGCGCAGGACTGGCTTCGCTTCGTTAGCCATCACTCACCTCCGGCCCAGCGCGGCGGCCGCTTCTGCGCGAAGGCCGTCATTCCCTCGAGCGCTTCTTCGGATCCGAAATATTCCGCCGACCACTCAGACGTCTGCGCGAACGCGTCGTCCAGCGTCATGCCGGGGACTTCGCGGACGAGCCGCTTGCAGCCCCAGAGCGCTCCGGGAGCGCCCTTCAGAACGCTTGCCACGTAGCCGTTCACCGTTTCGTCGAGCTGCTCCGCGGGCACAGCGGCGTTGAGGAGGCCGCAGCGAGCGGCCTCAGTCGCGTCGAACGTCTCGCCGGTCAGAAAGAGCTCCATCGCCTTCGTCACGCCCAGCTTGGGGATGATGACGACGGAGATGATCGCCGGAATGAGGCCGAGGCGCACCTCGCTGAAGGCAAACGTCGCCTCTTCCACCGCGACGGCCATGTCGCAGGCAGCGATCAGGCCGATGCCGCCGGCGCGGGTTGGCCCGCCGACGCGAGCGATCACCGGCTTCGGCGAGCGCCAGATGGTCTTGAGGATCGTCACCAGGCCGCCGGGGCCCGCGGGCTGTCCGGGCGGGCCGCCGCCGCGCATCTCCTTCAGATCGGCGCCCGAGCAGAAGACGGGGCCGGTGTGCGTGAGGACGATCAGCCGCGCCGCGTCGTCGCTGAGCGCCACTTCGAGGCTTGTTTCCAGGCCGCTCATCAGGGCGCGGGAAAGCGCGTTGCGGTTTGAGGGAGAGTCGAGCGTGATCGTGGCCACGCCGCCTGCGATCTCGAGGTGAACGAGTTCCTCGCTCATGCTCTCGGCTCCGCGGCGAACTGGCCGGGCCGGCGACCGGGGCCGGGAGGGCCGGCGAACGCCTGCGCGATCGCGATCCACTCCTTCGCTGCCTCACCGCGCACTTCGAGGTTCGTATCCGCCACGTGGCGCCGCTGTGTGGCCACACGGCAGAAGTCCGTAGCCGTGCCGCGAACGACGTCGGCCGCCTCCGGATCGCCGAGCACCCACGTCTCGCCCGAAGGCGACGTTAGCTCGACGCGGATCGTGGTGTCGGGCGCCTGCTTGCCCCGGACCGAGTAGCTGTACGGCCGCGCCCGGACGCCGATGAACGCCACGTGGCGCAGGCGGTCGGTGTCCGGCCGGTCCGCCCCGACGGCGTCGACAACGTCCAGGCCGTGCGCCCACGTCTCCATCAGTCGGGCCGTGATGAACGACGCCGGACTCATGTCCGGGCCGTACCAGGGCACACGCCCGGCCGGGTCTACGTTTTGCGCGGCGGTGATCAGACTGCTGCTTGCCGAGCGCCACCAGTCCAGGAGCTCGCCGGCTGTTCCGCCGCGGCCGCGCGCCAGAGGGATCGCTTCGAAATCGCCCGTGTTCTTCATCAGCTCCTCAATCTCCGCCTTGAAGGCGTCGCGGTCCTGCATCGCCCGCGTGGCGGCCTCATCGAAGTAGGCGAGGTGCGACACCTGGTCTCGCACCGACCAACCCTCAGCGGGCGTCTGCGTGTCCCAGGCCGCCTCTGAGAGGCGATCGAGCACCTTCCCGAGTGCCGCCTGTTCGGCCGCTAGGTCGTTTACGATCTCGTCCAGCGCGTCGCTCATGATTCGTCCTTCCCCGTGTCTACGACCAGCAGCACGTGCCCGGCCTCGACCTGTTCGTCGGCCACGACGCGCACCTCCGTCACGATGCCGTCCTCCGCGCAGGTGATCACGTGCTCCATCTTCATCGCCTCGACGATCACCAGCACCTCACCTGCCGTCACCTGCTGGCCGGCGCTGACCTTGACCGACACGATCCGCCCCGGCATCGGCGCCAGGTAGCCTCCCGCCGTCCGTTCGCGCTCTCGTTCCGGAAAGCGAGGCAGCTCGACCAGCCGAACTTCACCGGCCGGGCTCTGCACCCAATGGTCGGCGCCCTGACTGACGACCGAGAGCCTCTGCTGCACGCCGTCGATCTCCAACTCGGTCCAGCCGTCTTCCGAGCGCAAGACACGCGCCTCGCCGCTATGGCCGGCGACTTCGTAGGTGAATGCGCCGTCGCCTTTTCTGAGGTACTGGGTGAGGACCTCTTCGTCTCGGTGCAGGTAGCGGACCTGCTGCATTGCCGAGGGGTTGTTCCGCCAGCCGGAGGGAATGGTGGCGAGAGCCCGCGCTTTCGCTCGTCGCGCCCGTTGTGAGGCGAGAGCGGCGGCGAGCGCGGCGGCCCGCAACTGCTCTTCGCTGACGTCACGCTCGCGAGCCGGGCTGTGGCGCTCGATGAAGTCTGTGGTCGTGTCGGCGGCGATGAAGGCGTCGTGGCGCAGGACGTTCACGAGGAAGTCCCGGTTCGAGACGATGCCGGGCATTTGCAGCCGCTCGAGGACGGTCGCCAGACGGGACGCCGCCTCGCTGCGGTCGCGCCCGTGCACGATCACCTTGGCAAGCATCGGGTCGAAGTAGGGCGAGACCTCAGAACCCGCCTCGACGCCTGACTCGAAGCGAGCCGGCAGCGCTGGGTCGGGCCGCCAGGCGATCAGGCGGCCGGTGGCGGGCAGGAAGTCGTTCGCCGGGTCTTCAGCGTAGATGCGCGCCTCGATCGCGTGACCGTCCATCCGCAGCTCTTCCTGGCGGAAGGAGAGCGGGGCGCCCTCGGCCACCTTGATCTGCTCGCGGACCAGGTCCAGACCCGTGATCTCTTCGGTCACCGGGTGCTCGACCTGAAGCCTAGTGTTCATTTCGAGGAAGTAGAAGCTCCCGTCCTTGTCCAGCATGAACTCCACGGTGCCGGCGTTGTCGTAGCCGACGGCCCTGGCGGCTTCGACGGCGGCCTCGCCCAGGCGGCGTCGCAGGTCGTCGTCCACCGCGGGCGAGGGCGACTCTTCGATGATCTTCTGGTGGCGGCGCTGGATCGAGCATTCCCTCTCGAAGCAATGGACGATGTTCCCGTGGCTGTCACCGAAGACCTGCACCTCGACGTGGCGCGCCCCCGCCAGGAAGCGCTCCAGGAACACAGTGTCGTCGCCGAAGGCGGCTGCAGCCTCCCGCCGCGCGCCCGAGACGGCGTCGGCCAGGCCAGCCTCGTCGCTGACGACGCGCATGCCCTTGCCACCGCCGCCGCTCGCCGCCTTGACCAGCAGCGGGTAGCCAACCTTGGCTGCGCGCTTGCGAACCTCCTTGGTCACGCTCCTGGCGACTCTGACCGACGGCAGGGTCGGGACGTTAGCCTCGGTCATCAGCTTCTTGGCGGCGAGCTTGTCACCCATCGTGGCGATCGCCTCCGCCCGCGGACCGACCCAGGTCAGGCCAGCGTCGACGACCGCGCGCGCGAAACCCGCGTTCTCGGCGAGGAAGCCGTAGCCGGGATGTACGGCGTCGGCCTCGGTGCGCCGGGCGGCGGCGATGATCTTCTCGATGTCGAGGTAGGTTTCCTGGCTCGTCGTGCCCCGCAGCGATACGGCCTGGTCCGCCTCTCGCACGAAGGGAGCGTCCGCGTCGGGCTCGGCGTAAACCGCGACCGTGGCGATGCCCATCTCGCGCGCCGTGCGCATGATGCGGCGGGCGATCTCGCCCCGTCCAGCGATCAGCAGTCTCGCAATTCGCGTCACCGGCTACATCCTGTAGACGCCGTAGCCCTGGGCGCCCTTGACTTCGTTGCTGTGACAGGCGGAAAGCGTTATCCCAAGCACCGTGCGCGTGTCGCGCGGGTCGATGATGCCGTCGTCGACGACGCGCCCGGTGGCGTACAGCGCGAGCGAAGCCTTCTCCGTGAAGTCCTCGACCCCGGCCGTGATCATCGCGTCCTCAGCCTCGTTGAACTCTTCCCCCGTTCTGGCGGCCGCAGCGCGCCTGACGATCGACATGACGCCGGCGAGCTGCTTCGGACCCATGACCGAGATCTTGGCGGTCGGCCACGTGAACACGAAGCGCGTGTCGTAGGCGCGGCCGCTCATGCCGTAGTTGCCGGCGCCGTAGCTGGCGCCGATGATGACGGTGATGTGCGGCACCTTCGAGTTCGAGACCGCGTTGATCATCTTCGAGCCCTCTTTGACGATGCCGCCCTGCTCGTAGACCTTGCCCACGATGTACCCCGTGATGTTCTGCAAGAAGATAATCGGGACGTCGATCTGGTTGCAGAGCTGGATGAACTGGGCGGCCTTCTGCGATTCGTTCAGGAAGAGCACGCCGTTGTTGCCCAGGATGCCGACTGGGAACCCGTGAATCGAGGCCCAGCCCGTAACCAGGGTCGGCCCGTAGAGCGGCTTGAACTCCTCGAAGCGTGAGCCGTCAACGATGCGCCCGATTACCTCGCGGATGTCCATCGGCGTGCGCAGATCGACCGGTAGCAGGCCGAGGAGGTCTTCGCGGTCGTACAGGGGCTCGTCCGGCGGCATCGACGGTCCGGGGCCCAGCTTCCGCCAGTTGAGGTGCGTGATCACGCTGCGGGCCATGCGCAGGGCGTCGACTTCGTCCTCGGCAAGATAGTCGGCGAGGCCGGACTTCGTGGCGTGAACCTCCGCGCCGCCCAGCTCTTCGGCGTCCGAGTCTTCGCCGGTCGCCATCTTCACCAGGGGCGGGCCGCCCAGGAACACCTTCGACCGTCCGCGGATGAAGATGTTGTAGTCGGACATGCCGGGCTGGTAGGCGCCGCCGGCGGTTGAGCTGCCGAAGACGATCGATACCGTCGGGATGCGCATCGCCGAAAGCTCGGTGATGTCGTGGAAGAGCCGGCCGCTTTCCGCGAAGTGGCCCAGCTGGCGGCGCATGTCGTCTTCGGGCGAGCCGCCGCCGCGCGGCCGCAGATCGGCGCCGGCGGACTCCACGAACTGGATGTAGGGCAGGCGATTGAGCCGGGCGATCTCCAGCGCGCGGTCGATCTTCTTGCCGACGATCGGCGTGATTGCGCCGCTGATCACGGTCGGGTCGTTGCCGGCGATGATGCACTCCACGTCGGCGACCACGCCGATGCCCGTCACGAACCCGCCGCCGACGGCGAAGTCGGTGCCCCAGCCCGCCAGCGGACTGAGTTCGAGGAACGGCGAGTCGCGGTCGAGGAGCAGTTCCAGCCGCTCGCGCACCATCATCTTCCCTCGCGACCGCAGCCGCTCGACGCTGCGTTCGCCGCCACCCGCCCGGGCCACTTCGAGCTGCCCGTCGATCTCTTTGAGCAGAGCGCTCATGGCCTCCCGATTCGTGCGGAAGCCCTCAGAGTTGGGGTCGATGCTCGTTTGCCAGCGTTCCACTCAGTATTCCTCGTTCGACGGGAAGTGTCGGTGCGAGGCGTATTGTAGGCGCGCCGTTCGCACGGGCGCAATTTGCGTTGACGTTCGCCACGATTGGGGGACGGCCCCTGCCGCACCCACGCAAGGTGCTGCGAGTGACGCGCCTCGAAGTCTTCCGGCAGGTGCGTCTTAGGCTTGCGGGGACACCGGCACGAGTGATCCGTTGGAGCTCATCGTGTAAGGGATTGCTCCCTCGGAGATGTCGGGAGACAGCTCATCGCCCACCTGGATTACCGCCCCTTCGGGAAGATCCCAGCTTTCCCTGGCGGCTCGTCTCAGGGCTCCACGGCTCTCCAGGCCCATCGCTGCATAGGTCGGATTTAGCACCCCACGAATAACGGACCTCGCGGAGTCGATGCCGGTCGAGAGCACCGCCTCCAGGAACGCCTCAGCGTTGGGAAGCTTCAGCATCGGCATGCGATATTTTTCGTAGACGTCCCACATCGCCTGAAGGGCCTTATCCGGCCAGAACTTGAGGTACACCTTCGTGATCTGGCGGAAGACGCCTTCGTGAAACCCCTCGTCCGTCGCCAGCGTCCGGCAAACGCCGGCGATCGCCGGATAGACGGGCCGATTGGCCGAATCTGTCGGCGAACCATATTCCTGCCACAGGCGCTTCTGCATGTCCTTGTAGTTGCGCTTCGTCTGTCTCTCCTGCGCGATCGCGTAAGCGGCGCCTCGCTCCGGTGTCGCCTCGTGACCGGTCTGCCTCTCGAACGTCCACGTGTCCTGACCGCATTCGTAGGTGTACTCGTCGAGTTCCCTCTGTGAGTACAGCCCGGAATCGACCAGGCAGTACCACAGGGCGTGGCTGTGGCGCGTCTCATCGAAGACCCACTGGGTGTAGATCTGCCGGGTGCTGAGGCTGTCGCCGGACGCTCGAACGGCGATTACCGCGTAGTCCTCGATGAAAGTTTCGACGCCGTAGTCTCCGAGCAGAATCTCCCGCGACTCCGGGCTCACCGCTGCGCTGTACTCTGGCATCTCCGATCTCTGCGGCAGATGCTTGGCGATCCACCTCGGGCCTTTGGCGAAGTACTGTTCGTAGATTTCGGCAACGGCCTTCTGAATGGCGGTGTTCTTGCCTTCCTGGGTCCAGGGATTAGTGTTCGTGTAGACCAATGGCATCTTCCTCGTTCTTCGTAGCCCCACGGCAGTGGCCGGAGCCGGTTGGAGCTTGGCGTTGCTCCCATATTCCTGACCGTAGTTCGCGGATTTCAGGCTCGGTCATTACTTAATCGATTCAATCCGTAAACAGTATACGTTCATTTCCCTAAGGCGCTCGTCGCCCCCTCGCGTCTGCCCACTCATTAAATCACTTAGCCCCGTCAAGAAACTCCTCGAAGCCGGAGCTGGCGTGAGGCCCAATACAGATCTGTTCGAGGACGCCGATGCCCTCCAGGCCGTCCATCCGGGCGCGCATCACCTGCTGAATGTGCACGTCTTCCAGGGCCAGCGGGTTGATCTCATCAGTCTTCCAGGACTCTCCGCCGATCGCCAGTTCGCCCTTCCAGCGGCCGTGTCCCCACTCCGGGTGCAGGTAACCGATGCCCTTCATGCGGAAGCAGAGCAGGGGATCGAGTTCGATCACGTGGCGTTCGCCGGACGGCGCGACGAGGTCGAGCTGGGCCGACTGCGCTCTTCGGGTGCCCGTTTCGTAGGTGATCCGGTGCGACACGGACGCCATCCGCTGGGCGCCCGGGTCTTCTATCCCCGGAATCTCTTCGGGCGAAGCGTACGCTGGGACGATCGCACCAGCCTGATGCCAGGCGAGGCCGCGCTCGTCCTCGAGGATGCCAAAGTGCGTGCAGTGGTTCGGCCAGTGAATCGGCGCCCAGAGGAAGAAGAACTGCGGCAGCTGCGTCGCCGGCGCTCCTCCTACTTCCGGTTCGCCGATCGGGCGAACGCCCCAGGAGCGGTCTTTCGTGCCGTAGACCCGCGACGAGTCGACGGCAAGCGTCTTTCCCGCGTAGCGGATCTCGCCCTGCCAGCGGCCGAACTGGGCGAACCGGCAAACGTCAAAGACCGCGCGCGCACCCTGGCGCAGAGTCTGACGGCCCTCCTCGACACAGGCGGTGCGCGCAGTGAAGACGAGGTCGCACTCGATCCCCGTCTCGTTCGGGTTGAGCGTCACGCGCGTCTTTCGCATCGGCTCAAGGACCTCGATGCGGAAAGGCCCCACCGTGCTGTCGCTGGGTTCGGCGGGGGCCCGGCGCGAGCCGTGGAAGGCGTGCTGCTCGCCATCGCGGACGATGCTGAAGGCGCAATCGAGGATCCCCCGGTTGGGATAGAGCCCCATGCCCACGGCGAAGTAGAATTCGCCGTCGTCGGTATAGCCGTTGAACCAGTAGCGGTCGTAGACGTTGCGGTCGCTGGAGGCGGCGTGAGCCACCGGCTCGGGCGTTTGGTGTATCGGGTAGTCGTCGAATCGCGTCAGCATTGGGTTCCCTTCTCTGCGGGTCGGCTCAAGCGCCGTAGCGCTCGTTTTGCCCGTACCGTTCTTCGACGCCGATCAGTTCGTTGGACCAGCGCTGGCCTCTGGCCCTACTTTTTGAACTTCGCCGCTTCGTCGGAGCCGCCCGTAACGTCGCCTTCGCTGTAGGCGTGTGCGCCGGCGCCGGCTAGCTTGCCACCGTCTACGATCAGGTACTCCTCGCGCATCGGGCGGCCGTCGAAGAAGCACTCCAGGATTTCGCGGGTGCCAGCCGCGTAGCGCGCTTGGGCGGAGAGCGATGTGCCCGAGACGTGTGGCGTCATGCCGTGGTGCGGCATCGTGCGCCAGGGGTGGTCCTGTGGCGCCGGCTGCGGGAACCAGACATCGCCCGCGTAGCCCGCGAGCTGGCCGCTTTCGAGCCCGCGGGCCACGGCGTCGCGATCGCAGATCTTGCCGCGGGCCGTGTTCACGAGGAAGGCTCCGCGCTTCATCTTGGCGATGAAGGCGTCGTTGACCATGTGCTCCGTCCCGGGGTGCAGCGGGGCGTTGATGGTAACCACATCGCAAACCTGGATCAGCGATTCGGCATCCGGATGGTAGGTCACTCCCAGCTCGGCCGCTACGTCCTCCGGCAGGCGGTGCTGGTCCGTGTAGTGGAGCTTGACGTCGAACGGCTTGAGGCGCTTGAGGACGGCGGTGCCGATGCGTCCGGCGCCGATCGTGCCCACGTCCATCCCTTCGAGGTCGTAGGAGCGGGCGACGCAGTCGGCGATGTTCCAGCCGCCATCGATCACCCACTTGTAGGACGGAATGTAGTTGCGGACGAGCGAGAGGATCGCCATCACGACGTGCTCGCTGACGCTGATGCTGTTGGAGTAGGTCACCTCGGCGACGGTCATGCCCTTCTCCATCGCTGCCTGCAGGTCGACGTGGTCGGAGCCGATGCCGGCGGTTATCGCCAGCTTCAGCTTCGGCGCTTTGGCGATCCGCTCGGCCGTCAGATAGGCCGGCCAGAACGGCTGCGAGATGACGACGTCGGCGTCCGGCAGTTCACGCTCGAAGACGCTGTTCGCACCGTCCTTGTCGGAGGTGACGACCAGAGTGTGCCCCTGCTTCTCCAGGAAGGCGCGCAGGCCAAGCTCTCCCGAGACCGATCCCAGAAGCTCTCCGGGCTGGAAGTCGAGTGCCTCGGGCGTCGGCAGCGTCTGCCCGTCCGGATAGCGCTGGAGCGATGGTATTCCGTCACGTGCGTACGACGTCGGGTAGCCGTCGACAGGATCATCGTAGAGCACGCACAGGATCTTCATCTCGTTCCTCCTCAGGCAATGGGGGGCGCTGTCGAGAGGAGAGGTTACACCATTGGCAACGCGAGGCGTCGTTGTCTTGCACGGCCGCTTCGTGCGAATCTACTGGTAACCGCCTGGAGCCGAAAGGCGAGGAGCTCCGATGACCGACTCAGGAAGCGAACAGCCGCCCCTTCTCCTGGAGCAGGACGGTGCGGTGGTCACCATCACCATCAACGACCCGCCGCGAAACAGGCTTGGCCTGGCGTTGATGGACGAGCTCGAGGCACAGACCATCAGGTTGGCGAGCGATAAGTCCGTCCACGCGATCGTCCTCCGGGGCGCCGGGGAGGAACACTTCTCCGTCGGCATGGACCTCAAGCAGCTGCCGGAAGGCGTGCGCCGGATGGGGAGCATCGAGGCGGTGCTCGATCAACGACTGCGCGTGCTGGCCGCGATCGAAAGCATGGAGAAGCCCTGGGTCGCGGTCATGCGCGGCTACTGCCTGGGAGGCGGACTGGAGCTGCCACTGGCCTGCCACTTCCGGGTGGCCGCGGCCGAGGGGGCGAAGATCGGTCTTCCCGAGCTGGATCTGGGGACGGTGCCGGCGTGGGGCGGAACAGTGCGCCTGACCCGCTGCATCGGCCGGGACCAGGCTCTGGACATGATCCTCCGCGCCCGGATGATATCCGGCGTTGAGGCGCACCGGATCGGGCTCGTTCACGAGGTCTGGCCCAACGACGAGCTTCAGCAACGCGCGGACGATCTGGCCCAGAGGCTGGCGGAGGGGCCGGCGATTGCCATCGCCGGCGTTCTGCGGTCCGTCGTCGGCGCCGCAGACAAGACGCTTGAGGAAGCTCTCGCCGAGGAGCGACGGGCCGTGCTGGAAACGATGGGGACGAAAGACCAGCGAGAGGGTATGACGGCGTTCCTCGAGAAGCGGAAGCCAAAGTTCACGGGCGAGTGATGGAGTTGATGCCGTAGCGATGGCGAAGAAGTCCAGGGTGCTCTCGATCGATGGTGGCGGGATCCGGGGTATCATCCCCGCCGTCATCCTCAAAGAGCTGGAAAAGGCGACGGGCAAGCCGATCGCCCAGTTGTTCGACCTGATAGTCGGCACTTCATCCGGAGGCGTGCTGGCCCTGGGGCTGGTGATGCCGGGAGAAGACGGCAAGCCGAAATACGCAGCCGACGACGGTGTGAGGCTGTACATGGGTCAGGGCCACCGCATCTTCACTCGCTCAACGCTCCACAAAGTGCGCTCGATCTGGAGCGTCGAGGGAGAGAAGTACCCGTCCAGGGGGATCGAGACCGTCTTCCACGAGTACTACGGCGAGGCCCGGCTCAAGGACGCCATTACGCCGGTAGTCGTGACGAGCTATGAGATCGAGCGCCGCACGCCGTTCTTCTTCAAGAGCGAGCTGGCGAAGTCCGACGAGGCGGAGTACGACTTTCCGATGTGGCAAGTCGCGCGGGCGACGACGGCGGCGCCGACGTTCTTCGAGCCAGTCGAACTCAACGCCGCCAGCGGGTCCAGGACCTACTCGCTGGTCGACGCGGGGATCTTCGTCAACGATCCGGCCATGAGCGCCCTGGCGGAAGCCCGTGCGATGGGTCTCGGCGACGACGTACTGATCGTCTCCCTTGGCAGCGGCGAATCGACCCACCCCATCCTCTTTGAGAGGGCCGTTGGATGGGGTCTGAGGCAATGGGCGCAGCCCCTCTTTGGCATCAGCTTCGACGGCACGAGCGCCATCGTCAACTACCAGCTGCGGCAGCTGCTTCCGGAGAATCGCTACTACCGGTTCCAGGCCAAGCTCCACGAAGCCAACGATGCGATGGACGACACCAGCTCAACGAACCTTCGCGCGCTTGAGCTGTTGGGACAGAGCATCGTCGAAGAGAACGCCGAGGCGTTTCGGGAGATGTGCGAGCAGCTCTCATGACGCCTCCGGTGCGTCTATGACCAGGATGAACGAGCTCGGGTTTTACACGCTCGCCGGGGCCCCAGATACGCCGCGCGATCTGATTGAGGAGGTTCGGCAGGGCGAGGAGCTGGATCTCGGCTCGGTGTTCATCTCGGAACGCTTCAACATCAAGGAGGCGGCGACGCTATGCGGCGCTGTGGGCGCCGTCTCTACGGATCTCGGCATAGCCACGGCCGCGACGAACCACAACACCCGCCACCCGATGGTGACGGCCGCCTTCGCGATGACGATGCACAAGCTCACGGGCGGGCGCTTTTCGCTCGGCCTGGGCCGGGGCATCGCGCCGCTAATGAGCATCCTTGGCCTCTCTCAGGTCAAGACTGCCGAGATCGAAGACTTCGTGGGTCTCATGCGCCGCATCTGGCGGGGAGAGGTCGTGATGGGACACGACGGGCCTGCGGGCAAGTATCCGCTCCTCACGATGGGGCCGGAATACAGTGAGCACATACCGATGACTCTGACCGCGTTCGGGCCGCGCTCGCTGGCGCTGGGCGGTCGTGCTTTCGACGCCGTCGTGCTCCATACGTACTTCACCGACGAGACGACCGAGCGCTGCGTTCGGGCGGTGAAGCAGGCTGCCGAAGAGGCCGGGCGGGATCCGGCGAAGGTCCGTGTCTGGTCTTGCTTCGCGACGATCGGCGACCACTTGCCGGCCGACGTCCGGCTGCGCAAGACGGTCGGCCGCATGGCGACATATTTGCAGGCGTACGGTGACCTGATAGTGAAGACCAACGGTTGGAACCCCGAGCCGCTCGGGCGGTTTCGTGACGACGATCTCGTGAAAGGCTTTCGCAGCGCCCTGGACGCGAACGCCACCACGGAGCAGCTTGAGCACGTCGCCACGCTGATCCCGGAGGAATGGCTCGCCCCGGCGGCGACGGGATCCGCGGAGCAGTGCGCGGAGAAGATATCGGGCCAGTTTGATCTTGGCTGCGACGGCGTGATCTTGCACGGCGCCAGCCCGGCGGAGCTAGCGCCGATCGTTCAGGAGTACCGAAAACGACGCCCAGCGGGGCGCTTCGATCACCTCGCCGCCAATCCGGCAGGGTAGGATCAACCGAAGATGACGAAAGTGACGACGCCGGAGGGCTTCACCGCCGAGTGGCTGACCGAACGGCTGCGAGAGGCTGGCCATAGCGCCGTCGAGGTGAAGAGCTTCGACGCTACGCCGATCGGCACCGGCCAGATGGGCAAGTGCATTCGCTACGAGCTCGACCTGGCGGGCGCAGACGAGTCGACTCCGCGCAGCCTCGTGGGCAAGTTCCCGTCAGACGATCCGTTGAGCCGCCAAACGGCGGTCGCGCTGCGCAGCTACGTTAAGGAGGTGTCGTTCTACCGTGATCTGCAGCCGCGCCTGGCGATCTCGACCCCCCGCTGCTACCACGCCGAGATCGACGGCGACGGACCGAACTTCGCGCTCCTGCTTGAGGACATGGCTCCCGCTGTGCAGGGTGATCAGTTGGCCGGTTGTTCGGTCGACGTGGCGCGAGTGGCCGTGCAAGACCTGGTGGGCCTCCACGCGCCGACCTGGTGCGACGA
The DNA here is from genome assembly GCA_022561635.1 of Chloroflexota bacterium. Classification (GTDB taxonomy): domain Bacteria; phylum Chloroflexota; class Dehalococcoidia; order SM23-28-2; family RBG-16-64-32; genus CF-162. The sequence goes on from JADFQV010000003.1 coordinate 38,984, forward strand.
GGAGATTCGCGCGATCGAGTGGCTAGCTGCGGGGAACGAGGTGTCTGCCGAGCTTGTGCGTGCGCTCTACCGCGCACAGCTGCCCGGCTTCCTCGACCGCTACGGCTCGCGGCTGGCCTCCGATGAGGCGAAGATCATCGAACGCGTCGCAGACTCGAAGGGGCCTCCCTTCGATCCGCCTGGCGAGACGTTCGCGGTGGTCCACGTCGACTACCGCCTCGACAACCTTCTTATCGAGGCGGCTGCGCGTCCGCCCCGCGTCTCCGTCGTGGACTGGCAGACGGTCACGGTTGGCAGCCCTCTCAGCGACGTTTGCTACTTCATGGGGGCCAGCCTCCTGCGGGAGGACAGACTGGCGGCAGAGGATGAGCTGGTCCGGGCCTATCACCGTGGGCTCGAGGAGGCGGGCGTCGAGGGCTATGCCTGGGATCAGTGCTGGGAAGACTACCGACGGGGGGCGTTCGCGGGCGTGGTCATGTCGGTTGTGGCCTCAATGATCGTCCAGCAGACCGAACGCGGTGACGCCATGTTTACGGCGATGGCCGTACGCCACAGCCGTCACGCCATCGACCTCGGCGCCGACGAGTTCCTCGGCTAACGACCGGCGTCGGGCGCTTACGTAGGCTTCGGTGCCTTCATTGCGTCCACCGGGTGCGGCAGCCGCGACGCGAAGTAGAAGAGCACGAAAGCGGTCGCCAGGGCAGCCGCGAGCATCGCCAGCGCGAGGTCGTACGAGCCAGTGCTGTCGAATATCAGGCCGGTCAGCGTTGGGCTCAGGACGATGCCGATCGTCTCCACAACTCCCAGCGTGCCCAGGATCGTGGCGAAGTGCTTGAGGCCGAACGAACGCGTGATGAGCAGCGGTTCGAGCAACGGTCCGCCGCCGCTGCCGATGATCCAGAAGATGAGGAAGATCGTGATCCCGGGCGCAGTGGAGTTGATGAGCAGCACGACGAACGCCGTCGTCAGGAACGTCAACAGCCCCATCGCCGCGATCTCCACACGCTGGAACCGGTCGACGAAGAAGCCGAAGGTTAGCCGCGCGAAGATCCCTCCCGCGGCCATGATCGTGACGAGAATCGCTGCCACGCTGCGGTCCACGCCCACCGACTCGTAGAAGGGAATCTGGTGCACGAGCCAGCCGAAAACGCCAAAGAAGAACAGTGTCATCGCCCCCGCCTGGAGCCAGAACAACCGCGTCTTCAGCGCCTCGCGCGCGGTCAGTCCCTGCCGCGGACCCGCCCGCCTGCGCTCCTCCGCCTCTTCGCCTGATTCGCCGTCTACGAACGCCCCCACGTCGGACGGGTCGTTTCTCAAGACGAAGATGCTCAGAGGGAGGAAGAGGACGAGCACGGCCACCGCAGAGAAGATGAACGATCCTTCCCAGCCAACCTCGTCGATCACGAAAGCCATGATCAGGACGACGAAGCCGCCCAGCGAAAAGCCGGTGCCCAAGATCCCGAGCGCCATCCCCCGTCTGCGATCGAACCAGCGTGAGATGAGAGCCTGAAACGGGATGAAGAACATCAGCTGCCGGAATACCGCGTTGATCGAGAGGTAGACGATCCACTGCCAGAGCGAGCTTGTCGTCGCCAACAGCACGTATGTGGCCGCCGTCATGACCGCGCCGAAGAGAATCGCGGACCGCGCACCGCGCGTGTCGACCCAGCGTCCGATCAGCGGCCCGCAGAGTCCGCTGATGGCAAGAGATATCGAGAAACCCGCGGAGACCTCCGCGCGAGACCACCCGAACTCCTGCTCCATCGGGTCGATGTACAGGCCGAACGCCCAGAACGAGATACCGCTGCCGAGCGCCATCGCCAGCACTGATCCACCGAGGATGATCCACCCGTAGTAGAACCGCCCCGGTGTTGGTGACTTAGCTTTGTTGATTCGTTGCACGCCGTCTGTGAAGGGACGCGCCACCGATCGCGGCAGCGCTTTTGGTGATCATACTAGGCCAGTCTCGTGGCTGCTGGTCTTTCGCTCAGTGTTGCCGATACGGTGCCGCCGGTGTCGCTCACGCGGCAAAGAAAGACATAAGACGTTCCGGGTTTCCCGTACAGAGCGCCGACCTTATACTTTTCGCTTGGTGCGCCCGGCATAGTAGGCGCGGAAGCGAGAAGGAGGGTTCCCGTTGCCTCACCCCTTACCCGATTCGCAAGTTGAGCGGTTCCTGCGCGGCCGGCACGTCTGCGTGCTTACGACCATAGGCGCGGACGGCATGCCGTTGCAGACGCCGGTCTGGTATCTGTATCGTGACGGGCGCCTCTACGTGCGGACGAACTCGCTGAGCGCGAAGGTGCGGAACATCTGCCGTGATCCTCGCGTGAGCTTGTGCGTGCAGGACGAGTACCCGCCCTACCGGGGTGTAACGGTGACGGGGAGGGCCGAGGTGCTGGCGGACGAGCCTGAGATATCGGCGAAAATGTCGCGGAACTACCTGGGGGCGATCGCCGGGTTCTTGTACATGCGGCTGCGCTCACGGGCGCAGATAGAGGGTGACCCCGATACAATCCTGGTGATTGTTCCCAACGGCAAGCGCGGATGGGACTACCGGCCGCAGACGCCGTTCGTCGGACGTGTGTGGCTGGCGATCAAGCGCGTGCTGCCGCCGTGGCTATAGGCGGCGGCCGTTTCCCTGGGCTCGGCGTGCGCTAGTCCGTTTCGGTGAGCTCGAACGACTCGAGCCGGCGGACGGCGAGGAAAACGGCGGTGGCGGCGACGCCCGCGGCGAGTAGAAAGGCCTCGGGGCCGCCGAGGGATGCCTCGAAGTCCTGGGTGCTGACTGACGCAATGGAGTCAGCAATGCCGAGGCAGTACTGGCGGATGCTGAGGTAGCGTGTGCCGGAGAAGAGCTCGGTGATCAGGCCCTCCCAGATGAAGACGTAGGCGAGGCCGATGAGGAGGGCGCGGCTGGTAGCGACGCTGAGCAGTATGAAGACTGCGGTGTAGGCGAAGACGCCGACCAGGACAGCGATCGTGAAGCCGGCGACGATGCCTTCGTTCGGCACGCCCTGGAGGCCGATGAGCCCGGAGACGACGGTGGCGGGGACGACGAACGCCGCGGCGATAAGGACAGACGCCGCAAACTTGGCGGCGATGATGGCCCGGCGGGGCACGGGCTTCGCCAGGATGTACACAGCGGTCCCGTCCTCGATCTCTGAGCCCAGGGCGGACGTGCCGATGATGAGGCAGGCGAGCGGCAGGATAGCGGTGACGATGATGTCGGCGAGGAAGTTCGCGGTCTCTTCCTGCTGGTCGAGGTGCTCACCGAGGCGGAAGATGACGGCGAGGGCTACGGGGATCAGCGCCAGGCCAACCAGGAGGAGAGAACGGCGCTGTCCGGCGAACTGTCGCAGCGTCAGCGCGAAGATGGCTTCGTTCATCGCTTCACCAGGTAAGAGAAGACGCTCTCCAACGACTCGTCTGTGGGCAGCAACTCCTGGATAGTGATGCCTTCTGCCCTCGCTATCCTGGGCGCGGCTCGGGTAAAGTCGGCGAACTGGGACGTGCGGACCGTCAGGTGCTCGTCGCCCAACTCGACGCCGAAGACAGACTCGTCGGCGACAAGGGCGACGGCCAGGCGGCGGTCGTCGCTCGATTGCACAGTGAAGGTGTGCGGGCGGTCGGTCATCAGACGGCGGATGGCCCGAAAATCGCCGGAGGCCACGAGGCGGCCGGCGACGATCACGAGGACGTTGCGGGCGAGGCGTTCGACCTCGTCCAGGATGTGCGAGGAGAAGACGATGGTGCGACCTTCGTCGGCCATGCGGCGCAGCTGATCCATCATCTGCAGGCGCTGAGCGGGGTCAGTGCCGTTGAACGGCTCGTCCAGGAGGAGTATCTGCGGGTCGTGGACGATGGCGGCAGCGATCTTCAGGCGCTGCTTCATGCCCTTTGAGTAGCCGCCGAGCCGCCGGTCCTGGGCCGCTTCCATGCTGACGGCTCGAATGGCGCGGCGCGAAGCGCCGTCGGGGTCGCTGAGGCCGTAGAGTTTCGCGTTCAGAAGGACGAACTGATAGCCGGTGAGGAACGAATAGACGGCTTCTTTCTCTGGCACGAAGCCGACGTTGGCGTACATCTCGGGGTTTTGCCACGCCTGCTCGCCGTCGATGCGAACCGTGCCTTCAGACGGGCGGAGGAAGCCGGCGGCCATGTGCAGGATAGTGCTTTTCCCGGCGCCGTTGGGGCCGAGCAGTCCGGTGATTCCCGGCCCGAGCGAGAACGACACGTCGTTCACGGCGACGACGTTGCCGTACCAGCGGGAGACGTTGACCGCCTCGATCGTGGCCGGCGGGGAGGCCACGCCGTTGGGCTGCGTCTCAGGGGCCATCGTCATGGCGAGATCTTCTCGTAGCGGCGAAAGAGCAGGGCGAGCATGAGGAGCGTGACCAGAACCGCATCGATCGCGTAGACGGCGCCCGGGAGATTAGCGACGGCGAGCTGTGAATCGGGATCGGGCGCCACGTCGAAGAACCAGAGAGTCAGTCCCTCGAGAACCTCGAACGGGCTGAAGAGCAGCACGAAGCGCCCGATGTTCTGATCCACCACTTCGAAGATGCTCGCCGCGATGATGGAGGTGAGAAGGAAAGCGGCGATGATGCCGACTGTGGAGTACGCGCGCCGGGGCATCTGCGCTGCGATGACGAGGCTGATACTGGAGATCAGGCAAGACAACAGGATGGCGCTGCCGAGAATGGCTGGCAGGTCCGTCCATTTGTCCTGCAGGTAGTCGAAGAAGTTGTTCGCGGCGAGGCTGTTGCCGGTGAACATCATGATTTGCGGAATCGCTGTGATCGCTAGCATACCGGTCGTCAGGGCGGCGAACTTCGCGAGGGCGTAATCCTGTCGCCTCAGCGCCCGCGAGAAGTACAACGTCAACGTCTGTGTGCGCTGATCGCGACCGACCAGTTCGGGCGCGACGACGGCGCAGAAGATCGCCAGCACGATCTCGATCATGACGTAGTAGCCCTCCGGCCGGAAAAGCCCGATTTCCTCCGGGGCGATTTCCTCCGGGACGATGGCCGAGATGCCAAGCCTCACGATGGCGGGAATAAACGCGATCACAGCGAGACCCATGGGGCCCACCTTGCTCGACAGCGAGCGGCCGATACCGAACACGCTCCGCAAGCTGTGGATGTAGAGCGCCCAGATGGCGTGCCGCCGCCCGAGGCGGGCGCCTTCGTACCGCTGGTAGCCAATGTCGTAGATTGCGCCGGCTGGTGCGTCAGCCACGGGAGTCATCCTCGTCTTCCAGCGTGGCCTGCGGTTGGAACAACTCCTCGAGCCGCCGCCGCCCCTGCTCCAGCCGCACCAGCCCGAGCCCGAGGTCGACGACGCTGTCCCTGATGAGGTCGAGCAGGGCGTCATCTTCCTGCTGCAGGAGGAGGAAGCGGCCGTTGCTGCTCACCGTTACGCCGTGCTCCCGCAGGCGATCGGCCAACTGGCCGCCGTCGCTGTCGACTTCCACAGTGAGGTCGTGGGTGGGGGCGGTGAGCACCGTCATGGGCACGGACCGGACGAGGCGACCGTCCTCTATCTCGACGAGGTGGTCGCAGACGCGCTCGATCTCGCTGAGGAGGTGAGATGAGAGGATCACGGCGATCCCGAATTCGGAACCGATGCGGCGGATGAGGCGCAGCATCTCCTCCCTGCCTTCGGGGTCGAGCCCGTTGGTCGGCTCGTCGAGGAGCATCAGCTGGGGATCGTGGACCAGCGCCTGCGCCAGCTTGACGCGCTGCTTCATGCCGGTGGAGTAGCCGCGCATCTCGCGGTAACGTTCCTCGAACAGGCCGACGTGGCGCAGCGTCTCCGCGGTGCGCTCGCGGGCGGCGGCACGCGGCAGGCCGCTGATCTGTGCCATGTGTGCGACGAACTCGGTGGCGGAGACGTCTGTGGGCAAGCAGTCGTGCTCCGGCATATAGCCGACGAACTGGCGTAGCTCCGGCCCCTGGCTAAAGACGTCGCGCCCCATGACTTCGCCGAGGCCGCTGGTCGGCTCCACCAGGCCCAGGAGAAGCTTGATCAGGGTGCTCTTGCCGGCGCCGTTGGCCCCCACGAGGCCGATGATCCCGGACTCCAATTCGAGGTCCAGGCCGTCGAGGGCGGTGACTGTTCCGTAGCGCTTTGTCAGGCCGACTGTGCGGATTAGCGTCAAGCCGGGGGATCCGTTCTTGTCTTGCGGCTGGGCGTGCGGTCCGAATCTGGCCGCGCCCCAATTGTAGACGGGCGGCCCGTAGCTTGCCATCGGGTCCGGTCCTACGGCAGCGCTGACGCGCTCTAATCGATCCCTAATGTTTGCCGCGTACTCTCTGGACAGATGGAGGACGGAGAGCGATGACCGGACAACCGATCTCCCGCCGGCGGATGCTCAAGCTGACCGCGACGACGGGACTGGCGGTGGCGGCGACGGCGCTGGTGGGCTGCTCGGACGATGGCGTGACCGTCCCCGCGGGCGAAGGCGAATCAGTGGGTGACGCCAGTTCCACCGGTGGCGCGGCGTCCGTCGTCGAGGCAACAGCGGCCGACCCGCGGGCGTTGCCCATCCCGCCACGGCTGGAAGGCCCGGTCATCGATCTGACGATGCAAGCTGGCGAGCGCGAGTTCCTGCCGGGGGTGCGGACGCCGACCAAGGGCTACAACGGCGATTACCTCGGGCCGACGCTGGTCTTGCGGGCCGGGAGCGACGTCAACCTCAACGTGACCAACGACATCGGCGTTTCCACCACGACCCACTGGCACGGCATGCACGTGCCGGCGGTCATGGATGGCGGCCCCCATCAGAGCATCGAGCCTGGAGAGACGTGGCACGCCTCGTTCCCGGTGCTCAACCGCGCCGCCACCTACTGGTACCACCCGCACCCCCACGCCGGACAACGCCAGGGGGCGCTCTTCGATCCGATGTCGACGGGCTACCAGGTCTATGAGGGGCTCGCGGGCATGATCATCGTCGAAGACGACCTATCGGACGCGCTTCCCTTGCCACGGTCGTACGGAGTCGACGACATTCCGCTGATCCTCCAGGACAAGCGGTTTCATGACGACGGCTCGCTGATGCATTTTCCTGACGACTTTGACGCCGCGACGGATCCGGCGCTCCGCAAGGGCGATCACTTCCTGGCCAACGGTGTCGACGACGCGGTCCTCAATGTCGGTGCCCAGGTGATTCGCCTGCGCGTGCTGAACGCCTCGAACGCTCGCATCTATAACCTCGGCTTCAGCGACGACCGAACCTTCTATCAGGTGGCCTCAGACGGTGGGTTCCTCGCTTCTCCCGTACCCTTGTCGCGACTGGTCATGGCGACGGGCGAGCGGGCCGAGATTCTGGTCGATCTGGGCGCTGACGAAGGCCGGACGCTGGCCCTGCGCAGCTTCAACGGCGGGAATGACAGGACGTTCGTTCCGCCGCAGCTTCAGGATGCCTGGGACACCACCGATTTCGACCTGCTGGAGATTCGGATCGGCAGTCCCACAGCCGACGCTGTCCTCACCATCCCCGAGCGCCTGACCGACCTGCCCCGCGTACCTGAGTCCGACGCCGTGAACTCTGAGAGCCCAAGGCCTTTCGTGCTTGGCGTCAACCCCTTCGAAATCAACGGAGTGGGCATGGACATGGCGGTGATCAACGAGCGCATCCGTCTCGGCGACACCGAGGTCTGGGAAGTCTCGAACCCCAACCAGCAGGCCCATCCCTTCCACGTGCACGGCGACTCGTTCCAGATCGTGTCGCGAGATGGCGCTCCCCCGCCCGCCAACGAGCTCGGCTGGAAGGACGTCGTGCTGCTCCGCCCCCGCGAGACCGTGCGCCTCATCAAGAGCTTCCGCGACTACGCGGATCCCGGCACCCCGTACATGTACCATTGCCACATCCTCGAGCACGAAGACGTGGGGATGATGGGGCAATTCGTGGTGGAGGAAGTTTGATGCGCGGTCGAAGGATTCGACTACTGCTGTCTATCCCTCTGGGCAGCCTCGTCGTCGCCGTCGGGTTGGCGGCGTGTAGTACGGACGAGGCGGCCCCGGACGACACGCCAAGCACGGGCCCCACGGAAGCCCCCACCGAAACTCCTGCGCAAGCGAGTTCCCCCGTCGACGACGGCACGCCAGTTCCCGCGGCGACGGCCGCCGACAGCCATCTCACCTTCGACGGTCTCGATGACCGCGTGCTTGTGCCGTGGGATGCGTCGTTCCCCACTGAAGTCTTCACCGTCTCGGCCTGGATTCGGCTTCCGCAACCACCCGGCCAGCGGGCAGCGATCATCGCCCGCGGCGAGGACGACGACTCCTTCAATCTGAGCTGGCAGCTATACGTCGGACCCGAGGGCGACCTGACGGCCATGCTCGAGGCGTCCAACGAGAACAACTACTGCTACCCGGCCAACGATTGCGTTCCCTTCGGCAGCTGCGAGTCGGGCGATCTCTTCGTGGCCGACGGGGCGTGGCACCACGTCGCGCTCACCCGGGACGAGAGCGGAGAACTCGTCTTCTACATCGACGGCCAGGAGCGCGCCCGCTGCCAAGGCACCGGCACTCCGTCGAGCAACAACCAGCAGTTCCTTAGTTTCGGCGCCACGCACGGTTCGGTCGGCCGGCTTCCCGCCGGCGCCAAGGAGCCTCCGGTTTGGTTCCTGCCCGGCGAGATCGACGATCCCGCCATGTGGAACAGGAGCCTGACGGCGGCGGAGATCGAGGCAGTGCAGCGGGACGGGGTCGACCCGGCGTCGCCCGGACTGGTCGGCTTCTGGAGCCTGGACGAAGGGCAGGGGCAGGACGTACACGACCTCTCGCCGGCGCTCAACGATGGCTACCTCGGCGCGAACCCAGACGCCGACTCCGCCGATCCGGCCTGGACCCCAGCCTAGCTGTTCGCGCCGACTGCTGGTCGCTCTCAGGTCCGCCTCCGTCGGCGGGCGGCGCCAGAAAGAGTGGCTCTTCGCCCCATTTTCATGCGGGAGTACAGCCTAAGGCGGTATTATTCGGCCAGGAGGAGAGCACATGGCCACGGAACCGGAACCTCGCATGAAGTTCGACTGGCGGTCTATCACGCCAGAAGACTCGCCGAAGACGCCCATCGACACCATGAAGGATCCGGAGTTGAGAGATCTGGCGACGCCGAAGCTGAGCGTCGGCGACCCGGCCTTCGACATCGAGCTACCGGCCTACGACTTCAGCGATGGCAGCGAGCGTCTCACAGATGAAACGTTCCACCTCTCGGCGATCGCCCGCGACCAGCCGGTGGCCCTCATCTTTGGCTCCTACACCTGACCGCCGTTCCGGGCCCAGTTGGGATCCCTACACGAGCTGTGGGAACGGTACCGGGATCGCGTGGCGTTTTGCGTCGTTTACATCCGCGAGGCCCATCCGGAGGAAGGTTGGGTGCTGAGCACCAACCGGGATATGGATATCCGGGTAAACGATCCAACCACCGACACCGAGCGCCATGACGTCGCTGTCGCCTGCAGCCTGCGCTTGAACATCCGGATGCCGGTGGTGATTGACGCGATAGACGATAAAATCGCTCGCGCCTATGGAGCCCTTCCCGATCGTCTCTACCTGATCGGCAAGGGTGGCCGCGTCGCGTTCCAGGGCGGGCCGGGGCCGGCCGGGTTCCGCCCGCACGAGCTTGAGCGGGCGATCGAAGAGGAGCTCTCCCTCCAATAACAACCCGGATAGTCGTCAAGCGAGGCAAGACTGCACTCCGGAACAGTGGGAAGATCTCGACGACGACCTGGCAGAAGAGCAGCAGAAGGGCCGCACTCAGGTAGAATGGGGGCTCTATGGTACCGCGAATTCAGTACGTCAAGGCCAGCGACGGGGTCAGCATCGCCTACAGCCAAGCGGGCGACGGCCCGGCCTACGTCGCGCTCAACGACATTCCGTTCAGCCATATCCAGCTCGAGGAACAGTACGGGGTGGGATTTCAGCCGCTGCATGAAGCGATCGGTGGAAGGTTCGTGCGTCTCGATCCGCGCGGCATGGGGATGTCAGACCGCGAGGTGGATCGGATTACAATCGATGCTTGGGTCTCCGATCTAGAGGCAGTCGTCGATCGGCTGGAGCTGGACCAGTTCGTCCTCGGTGGCAGCGGATTCAGCGGCGTGATCGCGATATCCTACGCAACACGGCATCCGGAGCGCGTCTCCCGCCTCACACTGCTGAACGCGCCCGCGCGACCGGCCGACGCTTTCGCAGCACCCGCCTCTCAGTCCCTGGCTGAGATGCTCGTTCGCGATTGGGAGATGTTCTCCGAAAACGTGGGCGCACTCGCTTTCGGCTGGGGGCGAGACCAGGCCAGAGTGTTCGGAGAGTACGTAAGGGCCTGCTCAACCCAGGAGCTGGCGCGGCGAACCTACGCTGCGCTGGTGTCCATGGACGTGACTGAGCTCCTTCCCAGCCTCACGATGCCGGTTTTGGTAATAAGTCACGACGGGGTCAAGTACGCGCCGCTCGATCTGTCGAGGCACCTCGTGTCGGATATCCCGGATGCGCGGCTCGTCGTCATGGAGGGCGTGATGGACCTCGAGCCGATTTTCAAGCAGGTCGCTGAGTTCGTGATGGAGGGCCGCGAGGAGGAGCCGGAAGCCGATCACGTCGAGCCCGGCGCCTTCCGCACGATCTTCTTCACGGACATCGAAGGGTCCACGGAGCTGACCGAGCGACTGGGTGACGCCAAGGCGCGAGACTTCCTACGTGAGCACGAGCGCATCACCCGCGACGCCCTGGCCAAGCACGGCGGCGCCGAGATCAAGACGATGGGCGACGGCTTCATGGCCTCGTTTTCGTCCGCGACGAAGGCTCTGGAGTGTGGGATCGGGCTTCAGCGAGCCTTTGCTCAATACAACGAGTCCGCGCCCCAACCGATCAAGGTGAGAGTCGGACTGAACGCGGGCGAGCCGATCGCCGAAGACGATCCGGAGGGGCGCGGCGATCTGTTCGGATCGGCCGTGAACCTCGCAGCCAGAATCTGCTCGCGTGCCGAAGGCGGTGAAATCCTCGCCTCGGAAGGGGTTCGGCAGATCGTGGCGGGAAAAGGATTCCTTTTCTCGGACCTCGGCGAGTCAGAGATGCGGGGATTCGAAGACCCGGTGCGGGTCTATGCAGTGCGCTGGCAGGCGAGCTAATGCCAAGGTCGCCAGAACGCCAGAAGATCACAACTGTGAGCATGGAGCACGATTCATGAACTTTGGCCTAACGGACGAGCAGCAGATACTGAGCAACGTCGCGAGACGCTTCCTCGACGAGCGCGCCCCAATGTCGACGGTGCGCGATGTCATGGAGTCTCCAGAGGCCTTCGACGACAAGTTATGGTCGGCGATGGCCGAACTCGGCTGGCTCGGCCTCATCATCGACGACGAGTACGGCGGCGTCGGCCTGGGATGGGTCGACCTGGCCGTCTTGCTGGAGGAGACGGGCCGCGGGCTGCTCCCCGCTCCCTTGATATCGACGTCCCTGGCGGCGGCCGCGATCTCAGACTTTGGCAGCGCCGATCAGAAGGGACGCTACCTCCCATCGCTCGCCGACGGCAGCGCGATCGGCACGCTGGCCCTGCTCGAGGACGGTGATGTGCTCGGCCCGGACGGCATCGCGCTGGCCGGCGTCAAAGAGGGCGGCGGATATCGCCTCAGCGGCAGCAAGCGTTTCGTCCATGACGCCGGCGTTGCAACGCTCTTCATCGTCCCCTTCCGGGCGGGCAGCGAGATCCTCTTCGCAGTCGTGCAGTCGAGCGCCGAAGGCGTCAGCTCGCAAAGCCGCCGCACGATGGACGAGACGAAGCGCATGGGCGACCTGACGCTGGATAACGTCCTCGTTGCGCCCGATGACGTGCTCGCTGGGCCCGCAGACGGTGCGGTCGCGCTGGCGCGGCTGTTCGATCTCGCCGCCGTTGCGGTCACCGCCGAGATGATTGGGGCGATGGACCGCGCGCGGGAGATCACGACGCAGTACGCCAAGGACCGCATCCAGTTCGGCGCGCCGATCGGCAAGTACCAGGGTGTGAAGCACCCGCTGGCGGAGATGTACGTTGACGTCGAGACGAGCAGGTCGCTGCTCTACTACGCCGCGTGGTGCGTCGGAGAGAAGCCCGATGGTCTGCCGCTGGCAACGGCGCGCGCCAAGGCCTACGCCAGCGAAGCCTTCACGCGCATCGGCACCGACGGCGTTCAGCTGCACGGAGCCATCGGCTTCACGGCTGAGTACGACATTCAGCTCTACCTGAAGCGCTCGAAGTGGGCGCTTCCGGCGTTTGGCGACGCCGAGTTCCACTACGAGCGAGTATCTAGCCTGGGAGGCTACTAATGGACTTCAAACTGACCCCCGACGAAGAAGCGTTCCGTGATGAGGTGCGAGCCTTCGCCAAGGAGAACCTCTCGCCGGAGGCGCGCAAGAGCTCGGGCTTCCTGTCGAACTGGCTCAAGGCCGTGCGTGAGAAGCGCTGGGTCGGCTTCAACTGGCCGGAGGCCTACGGTGGTGGCGGTGGCGGGATCATGAAGCAAGTGATCCTCAAGGAAGAGATGGCGAAGGCCGGCGCGCCGCCTCTCGGCCTGTGCCTGATGGGTCTCCAGTGGGTCGGCCCCGCGATCATCGAGTACGGCACCGAGGAGCAGAAGAAGAGCTTCTTGCCGGACATCCTGGACAGCAAGTACCAGTGGTGCACAGGGTATTCGGAGCCTGGCTATGGCAGCGACCTGGCGTCGCTACAGTGCAAGGCCGTTCGCGACGGCGATGAGTACGTGATCAACGGCCAAAAGATCTGGACATCGATCGCCTCCTGGTCGAAGTGGATGATTCTCCTCACCCGCACCGACTTCAACACCGACGACAAGCACGACGGCATCACCTGCCTCCTCGTCGAGATGGACTCCCCCGGTATCGAAGTCCGGCCGATCAAGAACATGGCTGGTGGCTCCCTCTTCTCCGAAGTGTTCTTCGACAACGTCCGCGTTCCGGTGGAGAACCTGCTGGGCGAAGAGGGCAAGGGCTGGGCCGTGACGGTCTCAGCACTGGCGCACGAGCGCTCCGGCATCTCGGAGGTCGCCGGACTGGCCAAGCAACTCGATGAAGTCATCGAGCTGGCGAAGCAGGCCACGCGTAACGGCCGCCGGGCGTCAGAGCAGCCGAGCATCCGCCGCCGCCTGGCCAAGGCCGACACCATCATCGAAGGCATGCGTCTGAACGGCCAGCGTTTCCTGACGAGGCAGCTCAAGGGGGAGCCGCTCTCCAGCGAGACGTCGATCAACAAGCTGCACCGCGCGTTCCTGGCCATTGAGCTTGGTGACCTCTCCCTTGAGATTCTCGGTAATGCCAGTCAGTACCTTGGCGGCGATGAGACTTCAGGCGTCGACCAAAACCTGTGGCCGAACGGGGTCCTCGATTGGCCGACCGTCGTCATCGGTGGCGGCACGCCCAACATCCAGCGCAACATCATCGCCGAACGCATCCTCGGTCTGCCCAAGGATTAGTTGCCGCCGGTCGGCGCGCGTCCCTGCATTCGTCCAGGAACGCCGAAGCCGGGCGCCCTCTACGCCGCGCAAGTAACGACAATTCGTTACTAACCTACTTACTCTCTGCCATGCGTTTCGAGGGCGCGCATGGCGATACTAAGCAGACGAGATCGTCGGTCCCGACCTTCCCGAAACTAGATGCGAGTGAACCGTGCAGCAACCAGCCATCCGGGAGACTGAGGAGGAGAATGATGCGACTCATAGTAGTTCTGATGCTAGGCATCGCTCTGGGAGCAACCATCGGACTTCTGTCCGCACAGCAGAGCGGTAGCGAGAGCCGCAACGCCATTCGAGCTCGGTACCAGGAGTGGCGAGAAAAAGGGAACGGAGAAGCCTCGGACGAACTGTAAGCCGATGGCTGTGGCCGCTTACTTGTGAGCGACGCCTGAAGACGAGCGGCGAAGTCAGCGGGGCTCAAACGAGTTGAAGAGTGGCGATCCCCGCGGGACGTTGATGTTCCGGAAGGAGCAGGAAGACATATGAATAGCAGCACCGGTTGGTCCGCTTGGGCGCCCGCGATAGGCGTGCTCCTACTCGTCCCCGTTCTGCTCCTGGCGATCGCTTGCTCCACAGCAGGGTTAGCCCAAACTCCTGACGCCACCACCGCGCCGGAGGTGACGGCGGCTCCAGCAACGGATGCCCCGGCCGAAAGCGCGGCTCCGCCGGCCGATGGCGGTACCGAGAGCGGTGGGGAAGACGATTCAGATGGCGGAGTGCCCACCTGGGCCTGGGTCCTGATCGCCGGAGCGCTCGGACTGGTATTCGTCGGCTTTATCGCCTTATTGCGGCGAGGATCATCTGGCGATCCGGTCGCCAGTCAGTCGCAGTGGCACGGCTCAGCGCTGGACGCCTACGCGTCTTCGACGGCGATCCGTGACATCGTCGCGGCCAATCTCAGCGCTGACGGCCTGGGAGACGCCGCTGAGGTCCTGGAGCGGCGCTGGGAAGGCGCCAGGCGACGCATCAACGACCGCACCTTCGAGCTTCGTGCGCTTGAGGCGCGAACAGAAGATCCAGAGGCGTTGGCCCTGGTCAGGCAACTGGTCGCCGGCTTGTCCGCGCTCCGGTCGGCGGTCGACTCACATCTGTCTCTGAGAACAGGCGACGATGCTGCGCAGCTCACGGACGAGCAGATAGCCCAGTCGGAGTCGCTGTTGAAGGAGCGCTTGGCTCAGTTCGGCGGGTCACTGGACGCCTTCAAGGCCTACGTAGACAAGAACAGATAGTCTCGGCCGATACCGGGGCTCCTACGGCGTCGGTCGTGGCGTACAATCACCCTCGGAAGGAAAGGGCTAGGACGGGCTGAGATCGCCGGATCGGTCCTCCTAGATCACGTGAGGTCGTCGGTCGATCGACGGCGCAAGGCCAGAGGAGGATCGCCATGGCGGAGAGCGTCTACAAGGTAATCGAGCTGGTCGGCACCAGCAGCGACTCATGGGAGAAGGCGGCTGCAGCAGCCATCAAGAAGGCGTCGGCCTCCCTGCGGGATCTTCGTATCGCCGAGGTCGTCGAGCTGGACATGCAGCTTGATGACGGAAAGATAATCGCCTACCGCGCCAGGGTGAAGGTCTCGTTCAAGTACGGAGGCGGAGACTAGCCCCACTTAAGTGACCACGGCCTGACAAGCGTCCGCCCCGATGTGCCCTCATAGGACCGCCTCACGAGAGGCTCGTGCCACGCTGCCGCTGTGGTCCCTACGTCAAGCCGGGTAACCTCAGGAATCTGCCTTTTTGAAGAGCACCATGGCGAGCGAGATACGACACGATCCACGCCGCGAGCGCGGCCCAGGCAGCGTCGCGTTGGTCGTACCCACTTCGTCGTATAGATAAGCTTCGAACGGCCCCAGGACCTCTAGATCGGGCTAGAGATGGATAATCGTCTCTTTGAGTTGTCGCCCACTATAGACAGGTCAGACGGCTGGCAAGCGAAACGGTGTTTGCCAGCCGAGCGGCGCACGTGACAGTCTTTGCTTGAGGTCGGGAAGAAGGCGAGGCGGTCGTCAGTAACGATGAGGCGCTAGCTGAGCAGCAGGGCGCTGACGCTGTGCGGTGGCAGCTCCAGGCGGTCGAGCGAAGGAACATCGAGGTCGACGATGCGCAACCGCTGCGGGTTATCGAAGTCGTTACGGGCGAAGGGGCTGTCTGCGGCCATCTGCCGCAGCCTGGCGGACGCTGGCGGCTGCAAGCCGTCGAAGGCGAGGTTGATCGTCACCGGCTGGTCCAGGTGGCGGTTCACCACGAATACGGCGAGCCGCTTCCGGTCGTCCGACGCCGTTACCGACACGTCCACGTACGGCAGGCCGGTCAGGTCATCGCCCATCGTCGGCTGAAGGCGCTCGGGGATGTCCGCCCACAACGGGGCGTCGAACGTCTCGCCTTCGACCTGACACTTGACGGACAGGGGCAGCGTCTCTTCCGCGTAGAGCCGGCTCACCAGGTAGCCGGCGGACTCGAACAGTCTGTCGCCCTCCGTCTGGATCAGGCCCAGCATGTTGACCAGCTGGGCGATCATCGCGATCTCCAGGCGTGGCACGCGCTCATGGATGCGATTGAAGGTGCCGGCGAACATGAGGCCCGCTCGCAGGTCGTAGTTGGTAGCGACGCAGTCCTCCCAGGAGTTCCAGAGATTCCACTCGTCGAACGCGACGCGCACCGGCGAATCCGGCCCGAGTTCTCGCTCGATGTCGGCGATCACGTCGTCCACGTTCCGGATCATCGCCTCGGGCCCTGCTACTACCGACCAGTAGTCCGCCTCGTCGTCCCGCAGCGGGCGAATCCCGGGAAACGGTGGGTGGAACGCGTGCACCGACACGTAGTCGATCGCCTTCCCCGCCGTCCGCAGCAGGTCCGAGGTGAAGCTGCCGTAAGCGCGGGGCGCCCCCGTTGCCAGCAGCTTCACGTCGGGGTCGACGCCCCGGAGAGCCTCGGCGAATTCGAGGAAATGCCGGCCGTACTCCTCGCCGCCGCAATGGCCGGTCTCCCAAAAGCCGAATACTTCGTTGCCCACGCCGACAACCTTCACCTGAGCGGGGCTCTCCGGGCGGCGGTTACAGTAGGCGAGCCACTCCGCAGCCTCCTCGGGAGTGCCGGTGCCGTGGTTCACGTTGAGGTACGGCTGGCTCCCCAGCTCCGCGCAGAGCGTCAGGAACTCGTCGGTGCCGAAGGCGTTGCTCTCCGGCGGCCCGACGATGGCGGCCAGGTCCTGACGGTTCACGCCGTTCAGCAGGCGAGTCCAGAACTGCTCTTCGTAGTGTGGGCGTCCCTCCCTGGGGCCGACGCCGTCTCGCCAGTGGTATTCGTCGGAGAAGCAGCCACCAGGGTAGCGAAGGATGGGAGTTCTGAGCGCCCGCATCGTCTCCAGGACATCGCGGCGGAACCCCCTCTCGTCGGCCAGTGCCGAGTCCGGCTCGTAGATGCCACCGTAGATACAGCGGCCCATGTGTTCGATGAACTGACCGTAGATGAGTGGACTAATGCGGCCCCGGACTTCATCTCCCAGAACACGAACGCTGGCTCGTCTCATGACGGCAGCATCATGCGGTCACTATCGGCTGAATCATCGCCCCATTCTAACTTGCGGGTGCCGCCGGCTGCGCTTACTCGACGTACACTCGGGCGATCGTCGAGAACGTAGTGGCGTAGATGTCGCGATCCCAGCCAACGCTGGGGAAGACGACGCACTGCAGCGGGCTGTTGATGGCGACGCGGCCCTTCTCCTCGCCGGTCTCGATATCGAGGACGATGACTCGCTCGGTGCCGTCCTTGTGGTCGTAGTCGTATGAGACTACCTCGCCGGTGCGCGGAAATTGGATCATGTGCCCCGCCTGGTCCTGGTCGCGGCTCCAGAGAAGCTCTGCTTCGCCGGGCTCGCCGTAGCGCCAGGCGGTGACGACTCCGTTTCCGCTGTCGTAGCCGACGGCGATGCGGCGTTCCGTGTCGATCAGAGGTGGGTTGGCGATGATTCCTCCCGACTTGCCGCACACTTCGACATACGCTGGCTCGGGCCGATCGAGCGGGATACGGATGAGGTGTAGAGGCGAAGGCGATTCCCCCTTGCCCCGAAAGGAGGGGCCAAAGGCGGCCGTACCCTCGCCGTTGTCGAGGAACCATGCCGAGCCATCAGCCAGGACAACGTCCCAGCCGAACGTCTGACCTTCGAAGCGGATATATTCGGGCATCCAGGCGTCGTCGAGGTGCAGCTCCGATCGCTGCGCGTCCCAGCGCAGGCGCAGCGCCTGGCGGTCTCCGATCGCGTAGACGAGCGGCGTGCCGTCTTCCGCGACGTCCGCCGAGAGGCGGGCGATCGATCCTTGAGGCAACTCATATCGGGCGACTATCTCCAGCTCCTCCGGCTCGAGGACGACGAGCTCCGAGCCCCGCTCCCCGTTCGGGAGGGCGTGCAGGCCCCCGCCGCCCGCAAAGTCCTTCATGACGAGATGTCCGTCGGGCAGGATGAGGAGCGAGTTATACGCTCGGTTCCTGGGCAACTTGCGGGAGGCGACCGGCTGGCAGTCAGGGTCGAGACGGTGACAGTAACGCCCGAACGTGACGTAGAGCGAGCCGTTGGTGTGGGCGGCGACGCCGCCCGGCCAGAATGGCCCCGCCGGCAGCGCCGGCGACTTCTTGAGCGGTTCCAGCGATTCGGGATCGATGCGCTCGACCCACGATGTAGCATCGCTAC
The DNA here is from genome assembly GCA_022561635.1 of Chloroflexota bacterium. Lineage (GTDB taxonomy): Bacteria > Chloroflexota > Dehalococcoidia > SM23-28-2 > RBG-16-64-32 > CF-162. Next base: position 57,166 of record JADFQV010000003.1, read on the forward strand.
CGACCCCACCGAGGTGTCCCTGGACGTATACTTCGCCGCGCTCTCGCAGGATCGTCATGCAGGCGACCATTACGTTGCGGCAGTGGGCGGCGAGCTTTTCGCCGGGCTTGAGGTCGAGCGCGAAGTCCGAGGCCGGCGCCTGGGTGCGTCTCGGGCCACCATCCTCGCACGGCCAGGGGCTCCTCCAGTACCCGGCGAGCGCCGGGTCGCGCTTCTGGGCGCTCGTCATCTAGGTTGTCTGGCCGACCTGCGATAGCTGCTTCATGCGCGCTGCCACGTCCTCGGCCAGCTGTTCGCCACCCTGGAACAGCTCAGCGAATACCTGATCGACCGTCACGATCTCGTCGATCAACGCCGCAACCTGGCCCATCTGTGTGCGCTTGCTCTTGGTGCCCAGGACCGCTTCTGCGAACTCTGGCTTCGAGATGCGTGGCCGGATGCGTCCGTCGGCCGACATCGTCGATGTGTCGTCGGCAGCCAGGATCAGCTTGTTCACGTGCTCCGGGTACGAGTTCTTCGCTTCCTGCGTGGCGACGAGGCGAGTCCCGAGCTGAACGCCATCGGCACCGAGCGCCATCACTGCGACCATGCCAGCGCGGTCCGCGACCGTGCCCGCTGCGATAAGGGGGAGATTCGGTAACGCCCGCCGGACGGCGGGGATCAGCACCATCATGCTGATCTCGTTGACGCCGCGGTAGCCGCCGGATTCGGTCGGCTCGGCGATGATCGCGTCGACACCGGCCTCGGCGGCCTTGTTCGCATGAGAGATGCCGGCGACGACGTGGGCCACGATGATGCCGTGTTCCTTCAGCATCCCGGTCAGGATCTTCGGGCTGCCTGCGGAAGTGATTACCACTGGCACCTTCTCCTCGATGACGATTTTCGCCCTCTCCTGTACCTGATCGGGTGAACCCATCGCCATCGGGAAGTTGATCGAGAACGGCTTGTCAGACAGCTCCCGGAACGTGCGGATCTGCTCTCGCATGGTCTCCAGGGGCGCGATGCCCTCGATACAGCCGAGGCCTCCAGCGTTGGAGACAGCTGCCCCCAGCTCCGGCTTGGGCGTGATCCCGCCCATCACAAGCGGGTACTGAATACCGAAAAGCGCGCAGACTGGGTTCTCGCTCACAACGTTTCTCCTCGTCTCATGTCAGGCGTACTCACCGCAGGCGCCGGCTTGGGCCGACCTTGCGGCGCCCAATCTATGCTGATGGCAACGGCCGTGTCAAATAGGTCGCTTGTCTGAGAGCAAACGTTGTCACCTACGAGGGCGCGGCGGGGAGGTGCTGTAGGATGTTGCCATGCCGAACGAGCCCGTGGGTGTGCTGGTGATCGGAGCGGGTGCTTCGGGGGCGGCCTTCTCCTGGAGCATCGCTGACGCGGGCATGAGCGTCCTCTGCCTTGACCAGGGCCCGTGGATGAAGCAGCAGGACTACCCGAGCAACGGGCTTGACTATGAAGCGCGCGGCATGGGGGACTTCTCGCCCAGCCCGAACGTGCGTGGTTTGCCCGCCGACTACCCGGTCAACGAGCAGCACTCCGACATTTCGCCGCTGATGTTTAACGCGGTAGGCGGTGGCACCATCCTCTGGGCGGCCCACTTCCCCCGGCTGACTCCCCGCGACTTCCGGATGAAGAGCGATGACGGAGTCGGTGAGGACTGGCCGATCGACTACCAGACCCTTGAGCCCTACTTCGCGATGAACGACCGGATGATGGGCGTCTCGGGGCTCTCGGGCGACCCGGCGTTCCCCTATCACGAGCCGACGCTGCCGCCTCTGCCGTTGGGCAAGATCGGGAACACGATGGCCGCCGGTTTCGAGAAGCTCGGGTGGCACTGGTGGCCATCGGATAGCGCCATCCTCTCGCGGGAGCATGAAGGGCGCCAGCCGTGCATCAACCTTGGTCCCTGCACAAGCGGCTGCGCTCAAGGAGCCAAGGCCAGCACTGACATCACCTACTGGCCGGCGGCTCAACGGAAGGGTGTGCAGGTGCGCACCGGCTGCCGCGTGCGCGAGATCACAGTGCGGTCGGACGGGATGGCGGATGGGGTCCTCTACTACGACCCAGAGGGCGAACTACAGGAGCAGAAGGCGGAGATCGTGGTGCTGGCGTGCAACGGCATCGGCACGCCACGGCTGCTGCTCAACTCGAAGAGCAGCCAACACCCCGACGGGCTGGCCAACAGCAGCGGCCGCGTGGGCAAGAACCTGATGTTCCATCCCTATGCCATGATCACGGGCATCTTCGAGGAACCGCTCCAGGGCCGCCGCGGGCCCGTGGGCTGCTCGTTCTGGAGCCACGAGTTCTACCGCACCGACCGCTCGCGGGGGTTCGTGCGCGGGTACTCGTTCGAAGCGATACGGGGCTTCGGGCCGGTGCAGACCGCGCTGTGGGGAATGATCCGTGGCTTCCTCCCCTGGGGCGAGGGCCACCATCAGAAGTTCGCCCGCCTCTACGATCACACAGCGTCGCTGATCGCCATCACGGAAGATCTGCCGGACGAAACCCATACCGTCACCCTCGACCCGGAACTGACTGACTCACATGGGATCCCTGCGCCGAGGGTCACCTATCGGCTGAGCGACAACAGCCGCAAGATGTTGGCGCACGCGGTGGAACGGGCAAAGGAGGCGCTGACGGCTGCCGGCGCGGTCGAGACGTCGGCGGAGCCGCTGTTTCGCGAGGCTGGCTGGCACCTGATGGGGACGGCCCGCATGGGCAAGGACCCGACGACCTCGGTCGTCAACGAGTGGGGGCAAGCGCACGACGTCAAAAACCTCTTCATCGTGGATGGCAGCGTCTTTGTGACCGCGGGCGCGGTCAATCCCACCTCGACGATCCAGGCGCTCGCGCTCTACGTGGCGGACAGCATCAAGAAGAACATCGAAACACTCTTTGATAGCGCATGAGCGACGCACCCGCGGCCCTGGACGACCAAGACTTCATGGACGCGCTTTTCGACCTCGTGATTCCTCCGAGCGCGTCCGGAGAGCTTCCGGGCGCAGGCACGCTGGGCCTCTCAGCCGCAGTGGCCACAGCGCTCCAGGCCGATCCGTTGCTCGGCCCACTGGTCGAGGCGGGGGTGCAGGCAGTGCGAGAAGCGGCGCTGACCCAGCACCCGGAGGGCCTCCCGAGTATGACTCCACAGGCCGGGACGAAGGTGATAGAGGCCCAACTCAACTCCTCCCACCCCCTGCTCATCATGGGCCTGGCGCGGTACCTCTACGCGGCGTACTATCAGCACCCGCGGATCCTGGAAGGCATCGGCGAACTGCCACGCCCCCCCTTTCCAGAGGGCTTCGACGTCGAAGAGACGGATGCCGGGCTGCTTGAGAAATTGCAGGCACGCCGCAAGACACTGTGAATCGAAGCATCGTAAAAGCGCCTCTCTTCGTCTGGCAGAGGCTGCCTCTTCCGCGTGCGTTTGACTCAGAGCGCAGCAGCCCTATAATCCACTCAGTCCGACCGTGAGCCATAGCAGACAAGGAGGCAGTTCATGCCCCGACTCTTTCGAACCTTTCTGACCCTGTGCGTCGTCGCGCTCGCCGCAGCGTTCGTGTTCGCCGCTTGCAACGACGATGACGACGGTGGTGACGACAACGGAGGCGATACCTCCGGTGTTCCAGAGCTGGAGGACGGCGTCCTTAATGTCGGCTCCGCCATCGCCTACG
>JADFQV010000036.1 GCA_022561635.1 Chloroflexota bacterium
TCGGTTTCCTAAACCGTGTGCGCAGGTTCGAGTCCTGCCGGGGGCACCACTATTTCGTATCTGAAAACGCCGCCTAGCCCTGCGGGTACTGGACGAGCTGGCAGTAGTTGCCGTCCGGGTCGAGGAACGTCGAGATCGTGCCGCCCCACTCTTCCTTGCCCTCGCGGCGGATGAACTCGACGCCCTGTCCTTCGAGGCGCGCCTGCTCCGCCGCAACGTCGTCGACGACGAGGTCGACGAGCATGCGCTGCGGCTCTCTGGCCTGGCCCTTGGTCTCGCTGTGGCCATCGACGAACAGGTTCGCGCCGCCGACGGCAAAAGCGCCATCGCCCATCTCCGGCACGTTGGGCAGGCCGACCGTGTCGCGGTAGAAGCTCTTGAGGCGGTCGGGGTTCTCGCTGGTGATCTGGATGTGGAAGCTGTTGACCTTCATCTGTCCGTCCTTTCGTAGCTGAGACTGCCCCAGAGTAAGGCCCGTTGGTGACAGCGTGTTGTCAGGAGTAGATCGACCGTTTTACAGCACCGAGATCGGGTCGACGTCCAGAGTCCAGCCGCGGGGGAGAGGTTCGTCGCCGAGGATGGCCGTTGGGTCGTCGCCGCGGACGATCACGTTCCAGCGCCAGCGGCCGCGGATGCGCGGGACGTAGGCCGGCGACGGGCCGAGCACGTCAACGTTCGGCAGGCCGAGGCGGGCACACTCTTCACGCAGGCCGCGGGCCATCTTCGCCGCCTGCTCGCGCGAGTAGTCAGCGTTCGTGTGGGCGTATGTAAGGCGCACGAGCCGCCCGAACGGCGGGTAGCCCATGCGCTGGCGGTTCTCGATCTCCCGAGAGTAGAGCGCGTGGTAGTCGTGCGCCGCCATCGCCTCGATCGCGTAGTGGTCCGGCGTGTACGTTTGAACGATGACGCGGCCGCCTTTGGGGCCACGGCCGGCGCGCCCGGCGACCTGCTCCAGCAGTTGAAACGTGCGCTCGCCGGCGCGGAAGTCCGGCAGGTGAAGCGCGATGTCGGCCGAGATGACGCCGACGAGCGTGACGAGCGGGATGTCGAGTCCTTTGGCGATCATCTGCGTGCCGACGAGGATGTCCGCTTCGTGGGAGATGAAGCGGGAGAGGATCGCCTCGTGCTGATCGCGACCGCGCGTAACGTCGCTGTCCCAGCGCAGCGTGCGCGCGCCGGGGAATTCGCGCTGCGCCGCCGCCTCCACTCTCTCCGTGCCGATGCCGACCTGCCGCAGGCGGCCTCCACCGCACTGCGGACAAGCGCCGGGGAGCGAAGACCGCCGGTGGCAATAGTGGCAAACGAGGCGGCCGTCCGATTCGTGGTAGGTGAGGGCGACGGCGCAGGAACGACACTCCGGCACGTGGCCACAGTCGCGGCACTGGACGAAGGACGCGGCCCCGCGGCGGTTGAGGAACAGCATCACCTGCTCGCCGGAGTCGAGCGCCGCACGGACGGCCCGCGCCAGCGTGCGGCTGAAGATGCTGCGATTGCCAGCCTTCAACTCTTCCCGCAGGTCAACGACTTCCACCGCCGGGAGCGGGCCGGGCTTGACGCCGCCGTCGCCCGGGATCAGCCGCTGCGGAAGCTCGAGCAGGCGATAGGCCTTGGCTGAGGCCCGGAAGTGGCTTTCGACGTCGGGGGTCGCCGAGCCGAGGACGAGCACGGCACCGGTGCGGGCGCAGAGTTCCTCCGCCGCCTTGCGCGCGTGGTATCGCGGCGAGCCCTCTTGCTGCTTGTACGTCCACTCGTGTTCTTCGTCGAGGACCACGAGTCCGAGGTCCGGCTGAGGGGCGAAGAGGGCCCCGCGCGGGCCGATCACGACGCGGTATTGCCCATCGCGGACGGCGTGCCACATGTCGAAGTGCTCGCCAAGCGAGAGGTCGCTGTGCATCACCGCGACCTCGCCGGGGAAGCGCTCGCCGAAGCGGCGGACGGTCTGCGGTGTGAGCGAGATCTCCGGCACGAGTACGATCGCCCGCTTGCCAAGCGAGGCCGCGTGTTCGATGGCGTCCAGGTAGACTTCTGTCTTACCGCTGCCCGTGACACCGTGGAGGAGGAAGGTCCGACGCGTGTCCGGCTCCGGCGCGGCATCCAGGGCAGAGATGATCTCGGCTGCCGCCCGACCCTGATCAGCTGTCAGCTCGGCGGCCGGCCTGCGTTCGTACTCGCGGCCGGCCAGAGGGTCGCGCAGGAGCGTAACGTCTTCTCTCGCCGCCACACCTTCGGCCTCGAAGTCCCGCAGCGTCGCCGGCGTCAGGCCCAGCGCCCGCGCCCGGCTCAGCGGCAAAGATCCCTCCTCCGCCAGGGCCTCGAGGATCGTGGCCCGGCGCCCCGCTCTCTGGGAGCCGTCGTCGCGCAGTTCGGCGGCGCGACTTCGAGCGTCGTCCGCCGAGAGCCGCAGCGTCAGCTGCGCGACGACGCGCGGCTGGACGGCCGGACGCGCCAACCGATACGTCCGCGCCACGAGACCGCGACGGACGAGCGAAGCGATCGCCCGGGCGACGCCCCGCACGTCCTTGAGCGAGCGCTTGAGGTCCTCGGACTCGGTCTCCTCCCGCTCGCGGAGCGCGTCCATGACCGTGCGCTCGGTGTCGTTGAGGTCGTCGGGCGCGTCGCCGGCCCAGAAAGCGAGGCGCAGGAGCGTCTGCGGCCGGCGCTTGAAGCCAGGCGGAAGCATCAGTGAGACACAGTCGAAGAGCGGCGCGCGGTAGTAGTCGCTGAGCCACCCGGCCAGCGACATGCGCTCCGGCGTTACCAGCGGGCGCGCGTCGATCACGGCCTCGATGTCGCGGGTGTCCTTATAGCGCGGCTCGGCGGTGATCTCGGCCACGATTCCCTGCAGCGTGCGCGCGCCGAAGGGCACGTAGACGGCCTGGCCGACGGCGACGGTCAGCTCGTCGGGGAGGCGATAGGTGAACGTCTGGCGAATGGGGGCGGCGGCGTTGACGGCGACCTCGGCGTAGGGCATCGCCTCAAGTATAGGAAGGCTGAGCGGAAGCTCATAGCGCGGCGCGGGCAGAGAAAAGGCCCGCCGTAGCGGGCCGTGATCGGAACGCGGTGCGCCCTACTTCGCTTCTTCGGCCGCCTCGGCCGTGTCGTCGCCGGACTCTTCGGCGGACTTCTCAGGCTCATCCGCAGCAGGCGCTTCATCAGCCTCGGCTTCGGGTGCGGGCTCCGCTTCGGCAGCGGGCGCTTCTTCGGCCGCGGCTTCCGGTGCGGGCTCTGCTTCGGAGTCGGCTGCTTCTTCGCTCACTTCGGCCTCCGCGCCCTCTTCGAGCGCCTCGGTGGACTCGGTCTCTTCTTCCTCGAGCGGTTGAGCGCCAGCGGCCAGTTCGGCCGCCAGGTCTTCGAAGCGCTCGCGAGAGCCGACACGGATGCGGGCGGCCTTGCCGACGAGGTCACGCAGATAGTAGAGGCGAGCGCGGCGGACGCGGCCGACCTTTGTGACCTCGACCTTAGCGATCAGTGGCGAATGGTAGGGGAAGACACGCTCGACGCCGATGCCGTGGCTGACGCGGCGCACCGTGAAGTTGGAGTTGATGCCGCCGCGCTTCTTGCGGATGACAACACCCTCGAACACCTGGATGCGCTCTCGCTCGCCCTCGACGACCTTGACGTGGACACGCACGGTATCGCCCGAGCGAAAGCTCGGGATATTGCGATTAGGCTTGACTTCTACGTATGAATCGGCGTCCATGGCAACATTGCCAGTCTACTGACGAGTCGTGCTTAGGGCAACCGAAAGGTGCCGGTCCGAACGGGGGCCGGTCAACGCTCGCGGGACGGGCTCAGAAGCCTTCGCCCAGCTGCTCGGAAAGCCACTCCTTCTCTTCCTTACTTAAGGAGAGGCGCTCCAGGAGGTCTGGCCGCCGCCGTGCCGTGAGCAGCAGGTTCTGACGCCGCCGCCACTTGTCGACTTCCGCGTGGTGGCCGGAGAGCAGCACGTCGGGCACTTCCCAGCCGCGGAACTCAGGCGGGCGCGTGTAATGCGGCGCCTCCAGCAGGCCGTGCGAGAACGACTCGTCCTCGACGGAGTCGGGCGAGCCGAGCGCGCCCGGAATCTGGCGCACGACGGCGTCGACGAGCACCATCGCCGGCAGCTCGCCGCCCGAGAGCACGTAGTCACCGATGCTGACCTCGTGCGTCGCCAGGTGATCGTGGACGCGGGCGTCGAAGCCTTCGTAGCGGCCGCTGAGGACGATCAATCGCTCTTCCGCCGCCAGCTCCAGCGCCAGGTCGTGGCTGAACCTTTGGCCGCCCGGCGTCATGAGGACGATAGGGCCGCGCTCGGGCGCCAGCTCGAGCACTGCTTCTGTCGCGGCGAAGACGGGCTCGGGTTTCATCACCATTCCGGGTCCGCCGCCGTACACGTAGTCGTCGGCGACTTGGTGCTTACCCTCCGCCCAGTCGCGAATGTCGTGGAGGTTGATCGAGACGAGCCCGGCGTCGATCGCGCGCTTGATGATCGATTCGCCGAACGGCCCGCGGAACATGCCGGGGAAGAGGGTCAGTATGTCGATGCGCATGTTTTCACCGCCGGGCTGGCGTATTCCCCATCTCGCCCCACATCCGGCTAACGTTGGTGGGGCGAGTCCTCGCCCGTAATCAGTTCGATGGCGTGCTCAAGCACGGGAAGCACGGCCGAGAGGTTTTCCTTTACGCCTTTCGGGCTGCCCGGCAGGTTGACGATCAGAGTCTTGCCCCGTACGCCGGCGACGGCGCGGCTGATCATCGACATCGGCGTGTGCTTCAGGCCCTCGGTGCGCATCGCTTCGGCGATCCCGGGGACTTCGTAGTCGATGACGGCGAGCGTGGCCTGGGGTGTGACGTCGCGCGGCCCAAGGCCAGTACCGCCGGTAGTCACGATCAGCTGCACGGATCCCCCGTCCGCCCAGCGCCGCAGATGCTCGGAGATACGCTCGAGATCGTCAGGTATTACTTCGTAACGGGCGATCTTGGCGCCGACGGAAGCGAGAAGGTCCTTGATGACGGTTCCGGAGGTGTCAACACGTTCGCCACGAGCGCCTTGATCAGATGTGGTTAGTACGGCGGCGGCGAAAGGCATGACAGATGATTGTTGTCGATAAGCGGCGAATTGTTGTATGCGAGGCCTTGACAGGCTGGGGCGGAGTGGTATGATCGCCCACGAAGTGGGGAGAAGTGGGGTTCTCCTACCCGCTATTCAATTACCGCGGCACGGGAGCTGGCGCTCCGCCCACGGCAATCGGATTTTAGCACAAGCGAACCCGGGGAATCTGAAGAAGGCAGGTAGTTCCGACAATGGCCTTCATGGGCAACTACGAACACACACTCGATGACAGGGGCCGGGTGGCGATCCCGGCCAAGTACCGCGCGGACTTTCCCGGGCGGATCGCTATCATCATCCCCCTCGCCGACGGCTGTCTGCAGGTCTACCCGGAACCGGCCTTCAGGGAGATGCTTCAGGACGTCAGGTCCAAGCCCGTCACCGACCTCGCCGGACGCCGGCTGCGGCGCCAGTTCGAGGGTCAATCATTTGAAGCCGAGCTCGACCGCCAGGGTCGCATCCTGATCCCCGCACGCTCTCGCGAAAAGATCGGCCTCGACGGCACCGTGATCATCGTTGGTACCGGCGAGTGCCTGGAGATCTGGACAGAGGAAGGCTGGGAGAAGGAAGTGGAAGATTCGATGAACGTGGCGTCCATGGGACAGGACAGAGTGGACTAGGCGGTGGTTGCAATCTCCCCCCTTAAGGATGCCAAAGTCCACTCTCCCGTCCTGACGGACGAGGTCATCGAGCGCCTGGCGGTCGAGTCCGGTGGACGCTACATCGATTGCACGCTGGGCGCCGGCGGCCATGCGCGCCTGATCCTGGAGGCCGGCGCGCCCGGCGCCATGCTGCTGGGCATCGACGCCGACCCGCACGCCGTAGCGCTGGCCAGGGACAACCTGAAAGGCTTCGACGGCGATCTGCGTCTGGTGAACGCCAACTTCCGCGACCTGGAGAAGACGGCGCGCAAGCTCACTTTCGTGCCCGTGCACGGCGTGCTCTTCGACCTCGGCATCTCGTCGATGCAGCTGGCAGAGGACGGCCGTGGCTTCAGCTTCCAGACAGAAGCGGCGCTAGACATGCGATTCAGCCCCGATCAAGAGTTGACGGCGGCCGATATCGTCAACGGTTACGACGAGTCCGAGATCGCGAACCTGATCTGGGAGTACGGCGAGGAGCGGTTCAGCCGCCGCATCGCGAAGGCGATCGTGCGTACGCGGCCGTTGCAGACGACGACGGCGCTGGCGTCCGTGGTGGCCAAGGCGGTGCCAGGGCGCGGCAAGATCCATCCGGCGACGCGGACGTTTCAGGCGCTGCGCATCGCCGTCAACGACGAGCTGCGAACGCTTGAATCGGCGCTGGAACAGGCCCGGAACATCCTCGGCCCGGCCGGCCGCCTGGTCGTGATCTCTTTCCACAGCCTGGAAGACCGCATCGTCAAGCAGTTCCTGCAGCGCGAGTCGCGCGATTGCATCTGCCCGCCGGAAACGCCGCTGTGCATCTGCGAACACAAGGCGACGCTGCGTACTATCACCCGGCGGCCGATCACGCCAACACCCGAGGAACAGAAGACCAACCCACGCAGCCGCAGCGCCAAGCTACGCGCCGCCGAGCGCATCGGAGAGGTCGCCTGATGGCCGCCAACCGTGAAGGCAGTTCGGCGATCCCGGAGGTGCTTCAGGACAGCAACATCCCCGTCATCCTCATCCTGGTGACGCTGATCGTCGGCGTTGCGGCGCTGCTGCCGCTCGTGCAGACGAGCCTGGCGACATCGACCGGTGGCAACGTCTCGCGCCTGGAGCAGCTGCGCGAAGACTGGCAGGCGCGCCTGCACGAGCAAGAGCTTACGGTCGCCACCCTAGGAAGCCTCGACCGCATCGAGAGTGAGGCGCAAGGGCGGCTGAAGATGGTGACGCCCGACTCGGTGATATACCTCCGTGTCGACGCGCCGGCGCCGGCGCCCAACAAGCTGCCGAGCCGCTACCTGACGGAGGAGACAAGACCCGCTGAAAGTGAATCGCTTTGGGAGGAATTCTTTGGCTGGGTACCGCTGCCATGAGGATTAGCGATGGGCAAGCGACGGTTCACTGAGGTCTGGCGCGTCTGGGCGGTGATGGCCGCGATCGTGCTGGCCACTGTCGTCGTTACTCTACGCCTTGTTCAACTGCAGATCGTCGACCACGCCCAGTACGCCGCCGACGCGCGGCTGATCCACTTCGGCCAGGACACGCTGGCCGACCGCCGTGGCGCGCTTCTCGACCGCAACGGCTATCCGCTGGCCGCCAGCGAAGCCGCCTTCAACGTGATGGTAGAAAAGCGCGCCTGGGAGGATCCCGCGGAAGCTCAGGCGGCCGCAGACTCCCTGGCGGAAGTCACCGACGCCTCCTCGGCCGAGATGCTAAGCATCGTCGCCGACACGGAGGCGTTCGAGGTGCCAGTGGTCAGGGGCCTGAACTACGGACAAGGCGTGGCCGTGCGCGAGCTGGGCCTTTACGGCGTACGCCTGCTGGAGGGCAGCCGTCGCACGTACCCGGAGGGCAACCTGGCAGCCCAACTCCTTGGCTTCGTCGGACAGGAGAACAGCGGCCTGACGGGCCTCGAGATTGACCTCGACTCGATCCTGGGCGGCAACCCTGGTCAGGTGACCTACGAGCGCGACGGCATCGGCAACCAACTGGCCTTCGGCGCCCGCTCGGAGACACCGGCGCAACCGGGCGCGAACGTCGTGCTGAGCATCGACCGCTACATCCAGCGCGTCGCCGAGCAGGAGCTTGATCGCGCGATCAGCGACAACGAGGCGAAGGGCGGAACCATCATCGTCATCCAGCCGAAGACGGGCCAGGTACTGGCGATGGCCAGCCGGCCGACGTTCGACGTCACAAATCCCGACCTGAGCGACAACTCGAAGCAAGCGCTGTTCCGCAATCGCGCCATCACGGATACATACGAGCCTGGCTCGGTCTTCAAGGTGGTGACGATGGCGGCCGCGCTGGACCTCGGCGTCGTTTCGCCGGGCACGTGGTGGTTCGACGAGGGCGTGGTCCACGTCAGCGACTGGAGCATCTACAACTGGGATCTTTCCGCCAACGGGTCGCAGACCGTGCAGGATATCCTCTCGAAGAGCTTGAACACGGGAGCGGTCTGGCTCGCTAACCTCAGCGGGTCAGCCGGCTTCTACGACTACATCAACCGCTTCGGTTTCGGCGTCACGTCGGACAGCGGCCTCTCGGGAGAGGTCGACGGCCGGGTGCGGACGCCGGAAAGCGATCCAGAAGGCTGGCGTCCGGTGAACATGGCGACGAACAGCTTTGGCCAGGGGATAGCCGTAACGCCGCTGCAGATGGCGATGGCCGTCGCCGCGATCGCCAACGACGGCGTGCTGATGAAGCCGCAGCTGGTGAACGAGATCGTTGGTCCGCTGGGAACGCAGGTCGTCGAACCGGAAGCCGTAAGGCAGGTGATAAGTCCGGAAACGGCGCGAACCCTGCTAGACATGATGGGCGTTGTGATGGACGGGGCCTCAACCGCCTACATAGACGTGCCTGGCTACGCATTTGGCGGTAAGACGGGCACGGCCAACATCGCTACAGAAAACGGAGGCTACAAGCCAGATGCGTACATATCTTCGTTCGTCGGCATCGCCCCCCTGGGCGAGCCTGAGATCGCGGTGCTGGTGAAGATCGACGAACCGGCAGGCGTACCCTGGGGAACGGTCGTCGCCGGTCCGGCTTTCAGCCGCCTCACTCAGCGAGTGCTGGCCTACCTGAAGGTGCCGCCTACGAAAGAGGTATTCGTCTCGGAGCTGCTGGACTAATCATGCTTACAGTCAACGACATCCTCGAAGGGACCGCCGGAACGCTCGTCGCCGCCCGCGCGCCGGACGGCGCAACGTTCCGCCGCAGCATCATCGATTCGCGAGAGGCAGCGGAGGGCGACCTCTTCTTCGCTCTGCGCGGCGAGAACCACGACGCACACGACTTCGTCCCGGAGGCCTTCAAGTCCGGCGCCGCCGGCGCGGTCGTCGCGCGGCCGGTGGAGGCGGGCGAGCACGCGGTCTTCCACGTCAGCGACCCGCTCGACGCGCTGCAACGCCTCGCTGCCTTCTGGCGCCGGCGACACGACGTTCGAGTCGTGGGCATCACGGGCAGCGTGGGCAAGACGACGTGCAAAGAGCTGACGGCCGCTGTGCTCTCGAGCCGTTACCACACTCTCAAGAGCGAGGCCAACATCAACACTGAGATCGGAATACCTCTGACACTCCTGCAGCTGACGAAGGAGCACGAACGCGCCGTCCTGGAGTTCGGGATGCACCTGCCGGGCGACATCGAGCTGCTGGCGGAGATCGCCGCGCCTGACGTCGGCGTCGTAACGAACGTCGGGCCGGTGCACATGGAGCGCGCCGGTTCGATCGGCGCCATCGGCGCGGCGAAAGCAGAGCTGGTCGAAGCGCTACCGAAGGACGGCCTGGCGGTCCTCAACGGCGACGATCCGCGGGTAACCGTGATGGCCCGCTGGAGCCGCGCCCGCGCGCTACTCTACGGCCTCGGAGAGCAGTGCGACGTCCGCGGCTCTGAGATCGAGACACGCGGCCTGGAGGGCATCAGCTTCACGATCACGCACGAAGGCAAGAGCGTACGCGCGCAGTGCCCGTTGCCCGGGCGCCACCACGTCTACCCAGCGCTGGCAGCGACCGCCGTCGCTCTAGAGGACGGCCTGTCGCTCGAGGAGATCGCGGCGGCGCTGGCCGAGGCTCGCGTCGACCTGCGACTAACCGTGCGTGCAGGCGTCAACGGCTGCACGATCATCGACGATAGCTACAACGCGAGCCCGGACTCGATGGTGGCCGCGCTCGACCTTCTCGCGGAGCTGCCGGGGCGACGCATCGCCGTGCTCGGTCACATGCGCGAGCTGGGCGCCGCCGAAGAGGAAGGGCATCGCCGCGTCGGGCAGCACACGAAGGGGCGCTGCGACGCCCTCTACGTCGTCGGTGAAGACGCCCGCGTGCTGGCCGAAGAGGCGCGCGCTGCAGGCCAGGAGACAACGCTAATCAAATCAGCAGACGAGGCGGCCGAGGCGCTGCGCAAAGAGCTTCGCGAGGGTGACCACGTGCTGGTCAAGGCCTCGCGCGCGGTCGGCCTGGAGAGCCTCGTGGACGCGCTCATCGGGAAGCCTGACGGAACCTCTGGATGATTTATGCACTGGTATTGGCGGCGATGGTGTTAGCAGCGACGGTGGCGGCGGGTTACCCGACGGTCGCGCTCCTGCGCCGGCAGAACGTCGGCAAGGAGATCAGCGAGTGGGCGCCGGAGACGCACCAGGCGAAGGCCGGCACACCGACGATGGGCGGGCTGCTCATCGTGCTGGTCATCGTAGCCTTCACTCTGGCTGCCAACTTCTTCGGTCGTTACTCCATCGGCCTGCCGCTGCTGGTCTTTGGTTGTCTCGCTCTCCTGGGCTTCGTCGATGACCTCGGTTCGCTGGAAGGACGGCGCCAGGCGGCGCTCCAGCGGCGCGTCAAGCTTCTCGCGTTCATCGCCATCGGCATCGGCGCGGCGATCGGCCTGTACGAGTTCCTGGAGCTGCAGACGGTCAACGTGCCGTACGAGGGACGCTACGACCTGGGATGGGTCTATGTACCGATCGCCATCGGCGTCGTCGCGCTGACCGCCGGCGGCGTCGCCGTCACGGACGGGCTTGACGGCCTGGCAGCGGGGACGCTGGCGATCGCGTTTTTCGCCTACGGAATCCTCGCGCTGCACCAGGATCAGACGTATCTCGGTGCGTTCTCCTTCACCGCCGGGGCCGCCTGCGCCGGATTCCTCTGGCACAACGCCCACCCGGCGAGCGTCTTCATGGGCGATACCGGAGCGCTGGCGTTGGGCGGCGCGCTGGCCGTCGTCGCCTTCATGACGGGCCAGTGGCTGGTCCTGCCGCTGATCGGCGTCGTCTTCGTGATCGAGGGCGCCTCCGTCGGCCTCCAGGTCGCCTACTTCCAGCTGAGCGGCGGCAAGCGAATCTTCCGCAAGACACCAATCCACCACCACTTCGAAGAAGGCGGATGGAGCGAAGTGCAGACGACGATCCGCTTCTGGATCGTCGGCCTGCTAGGAGCGCTCGTCGGCCTAGCGCTGGCCCTGGAGGTGTACTGATGATCGACACGCGCCGGCTCCTTGAGTTCGACTTCACAGATAAGCGAGTTACGGTCGTCGGCCTCGGCATCGAGGGCGTCGATATGGTGCGCTTCCTTTCCCGCCACCACGCCGAGGTGACGGTGTCGGACTCGAAGACACGAGAGCGGCTGGCGGAACAGCTGCGCGACGTCGAGCGTCTGGGCGTGAGCCTTTCGCTGGGCACCAACGACGAAGGCGCGATCGCAGAGGCGGAAGCGCTGTTCGTTTCGCAGGGAGTGCCACTGAACCTGCCGCCGCTGAAGACTGCGCGCGACCATGGCGTGCCGTTCCTCTCGATGGTCGGCCTCTTCCTGGAGCTGTGCCCGGGGCCGATCGTCGGCATCACCGGATCGAGCGGCAAGTCGACGACGACGGCGCTCGTCAACGAGATGCTAAAGGCAGACGAGCGCGACATCTTCGTCGGCGGCAACATCGGCGTCGGCCTACTCGACCACCTGGCGGACATCCGGCCATACACCTGGTCCGTGCTGGAGGTCAGCCACACGCAGCTGCAGCTGGTGGAGCGCAGTCCGCACGTCGCCGCCGTGCTCAACATCACACCGAACCACCTGGACCGCTTCGACTGGGACGACTATCGCGCGCTCAAGGCCCGCATCCTGGCCTTTCAGGAGGCCGACGACTTCGCCGTGCTCGGCTACGACAACGCCGAGACGCGGGCGCTGGCGGCAGATGTGCGCGGGCGGTTGATCTGGTTCAGCATGACCGACGACGCACCAGGCGACGGCGTCTTCGTCCGCGACGGGACCGCGGTTTCGCGCTGGAAGGGCAACGAGCAACCGCTCTTCTCGCTCGACGACGTCCGCCTGCGCGGCGAGCACAACCGCGAGAACGCAGTCGCCGCCGCCGCCATCGCGCTGGCCTCTGGCGCGTCTCCGGCGGCGATCGCCATGGGCGTGCGCGCCTTCGAAGGTATCGAGCACCGGCTGGAGTTCGTGGCCGAAGCCGATGGCGTCTCCTACTACAACGACAGCATCGCCACTACTCCCGAACGCACGCTCGCCGGCATCCGCTCCTTTGACGAGCCTGTGGTCCTCCTCATGGGGGGGCGCGACAAGGAGCTTCCGCTGGAGGATCTGGCGGCCGAAACACAGAAGCGCTGCCGGGCCGTCGTGCTCTTCGGCGAGGCTGGCGAGAAGCTGCAGGCCGCGCTGGCAGCGGCTGGAAAACTTCAGACAGTTCGCGTCGAGACGATGGACGAAGCCGTGAAGGCGGCCGCCGGGCTGGCTCAGCCCGGCGACATCGTGCTTCTCTCGCCGGCCTGCACAAGCTACGACGCTTACGACAACTTCGAGCAGCGCGGAAACCACTTCCGCGAACTGGTGAGTGGCGCCGGCGAGGTTCAGTCATAGACGCCGAACGAGTGCGCGCTGGTAGCCTGCGCGCCGGACAGCCGGACTACCACCTGATGGTGGCGACGGTGATGCTGCTGATCGCCGGGCTGCTGGCCGTCTATACGTCGAGCTTTGCCGTTGCCTACCACGAGTACGGTGACCCGAACTACTTCGTGGCGCGCCAGGCGGTGTTCGCCCTGATAGGGCTGGCGGCGCTGGTGTTCTTCATGCGGCTCGACTACAACCGCCTGCGCAAGTTGAGCGTGCCGATGCTAGGGATCGCGCTGGCGGGTCTGCTGCTCGTACTGTCACCACTCGGCGTCGAGGTCAACGGTGCGACGCGCTGGCTTCAGTTCGGGCCCATCTCCGTACAGCCGAGCGAGTTCGCAAAGCTGGCGGTGATCGTCTATGTGGCCGCCTGGCTGGCCAGCCGCGGGCAGGACATCAAGCAGTTCTCGCTGGGGTTCGTGCCCTTCGTACTGATGCTCAGCGTCGTCGGGGCGCTGATCATCGCTGAGCCGGACATGGGAACGACGGTAATCATCGTCCTCGTCGCCTGCACGCTGTTCTTCGTGGCCGGGGCGCCGATTTCGCACCTGGCGCTGCTCCTCGGAGCGGGAAGCGCGCTGAGCTACCTGGTAATCACGACGCGGCAGTATCAGCTCGATCGCCTGGCGAGCTTCTTCCGGCCCGAGGACGATCCGGAGGGCTTCGGCTTCCAGATCATCCAGCTGCTGATCGCGCTCGGCAGCGGCGGGCCGATTGGCATCGGCTGGGCAGAGAGCCGCCAGAAGCACCTCTATCTGCCGGGAGCACACACGGACGGTGTCTTCGCAATTCTGGGCGAGGAGATCGGCTTCATCGGGCTCATGGGCGTGCTGGCGCTCTTCGGCTTCTTCCTCTTCAGGGCGCTCAAGGTGACACTGAGGTCGAACGATAACTTCGCGCTGCTGCTGGGCGTCGGGATGATCGCCTGGATCTCGTACCAAACGCTGATCAACATCGCCGGCATCACGCGCACAATCCCGCTGACGGGCGTGCCGCTGCCGTTCTTGAGCTACGGTGGGTCGGCGCTAATCAGCCTGATGGCGGGCGTTGGCATCCTCCTCAGCGTCTCGCGCTTCTCGGACCAGGCGACGTACCGGGAGAGCAAGAAACCGAAAGCGCGAGCGACGGCCCGTGCGCCGCGTACGAGGCAGCGCAGGCCGGCCTTCGAGAGGGGGCCGGCATGAGGTTAGTCCTCAGTGGCGGCGGCACCGGGGGGCACGTGTACCCGGCGCTCAGCGTCGCTGAAGCGGTGCGCGAGCTGCTGCCGGCCGGCGAAGCTCTGGACCTGCTGTACGTCGGCACACTGGCAGGCAACGAGTCACAGATCGTTGAGCGCGCGGAGATCCCCTTCCGGGACGTCAGCGCGGCACCGATCCGGGGTCGCTTGCCCTGGCAGATGGTAGCCAACGCAGCAAAGATCGCCACCGGCGCGCGGCAGGCCCGCACGATCCTGGGCGATTTCGCACCGCAGGTAGTGCTCTCCACAGGCGGCTACGCCAGCTTCCCGGTGGCGCTGGCCGCGCGGGGACACAAGATCCCGCTGGCAGTCTACCTGCCCGACCTCGTCCCGGGCTGGGCCGTGCGGGCGATCGCGCGACTCGCTCAGCGCGTCGCGGCGACCGCGGTCGAGAGTCTGCGCCGCCTGCCGAGCGGCAAGACGGTCGTGACCGGCTATCCGGTACGGAGCGAGTTCTACCGGGTCGACCGCAGCGGTGGCCGCGAGCGACTAGGCTTGAGCCCGGAAGAGAAGGTGCTGTTCATCAGCGGCGGGTCAACGGGCGCACAGCGCATCAACCGCGCGATCGCGACTGAGATTTCGGGCCTGTTAGAGTTATGTGAAGTCGTTCACGTCTCCGGGCCGGGCGACGAGCCGTGGCTGCGCGAGATCAAGGAAGACCTCCCCGTCGCATTGCGCGACCGCTACCACTTGTACGGTTACATGCACGACGAGATGCCGTGGGCGATGGCCGCCGCCGACCTGGCGCTCTGCCGCTCCGGCGCGTCTGTTATCGGCGAGCTGCCGGCGCTGGGACTGCCGGCCGTGCTCGTTCCGCTGCCGCTGGCCGGGGCGCACCAGCGGACCAACGCCCGCTATCTCGAGAAGCACGGCGCGGCAGAGATTCTGGAGGAAGAAAGCCTCAGCGATCTCCTGCCCGTCGTCGGCTCGCTGCTGCACGACGAAGAGCGCCTGCGTAAGATGCGCGACGCCTCTCGCCGCCTGGCGCGTCCGAACGCCGCGGCGCGGATCGCCGACGTGATCATGGATCTGGCCAAGGAGCCGGCACGATGACGCACGTCGCCGAGCGCACGATACCCGAGCGCGTACACCTCGTCGGGGTTGGCGGCATCCACATGTCCGGCATCGCCCAGATTTTGCGCGACCGCGGGCACACCGTTAGCGGCTCTGACCTGCAGTTGACGCCACTGACCCGGAAGCTCGAAGCGCTTGGCGTAACCGTTCACGAAGGCCACGCCCGCAACAACATCGACGACGCCGGCCTCGTCGTCTACACGTCCGCAGCGCAGGCAGACAACCCGGAGCTGGCGGCGGCGCGCGAACGCGGCGTGCCGACGGTCAAGCGCGCCGAAATGGTGGCCGTACTGCAGCAGGGCAAGAAGGTCGTGGCCGTCGCCGGCGCGCACGGCAAGACGACGACGTCCTCGCTGATCGCCTGGATATTGCACGAGGCTGGCCTTGCGCCGACGATCATGCTTGGCGGCGAGATGCGAAACCTGCGAACGAACGCCCTTCCCGGCGACGGCCCGCACTTCGTCGTCGAGGCGGACGAATACGACCGCGCTTTCCTCAACTACCACCCATACGTCGCGGTCGTGACAAACGTCGAGCCGGACCACCTGGATATCTACGGCTCATTCGAGGAGCTGCAAGCGGCCTACGCCCAGTTCCTCGCTCAAGTTGACATTTCCGGTTTTATCGTTGCCTGCTTGGATTCCCCCCCCTTGCAGGCATGCCTGTCACAGCGACAGGCGATTCTCCCTGAGACTGTAGGAGACGACGTGACTTTCCCCGTCCACGTCGTCTCCTACAGTCACCTTTCTCCGGAGGCTGACTGGTACGCGGAGATCGCTGCGGATAGTCCACAAGAGGAAGAGAGTAAGGGTATAGACGGCTCAACATTTGTGGTACGATTCCGAAAAGAGCTTTGGGGGAAGTTTGTGACGCAACTTGTTGGCGTACACAACGTAAGCAACTGCCTGGCGGCGATTGCCGTGGGCGAAATCCTCGGCGTCCCTCGGGACACCGTGAGAGAAGCCATCGCTTCGTTCACGGGCATCACGCGGCGTTTCGAGCACGTCGGCGAGGCCGCCGGCGTCACCCTCATGGACGATTACGCACACCATCCCACCGAAATCCGCGCCTCCCTAGCAGCGGCACGCACCCATTTTCCCGGCCGGCGGCTCGTCGTTCTCTTCCAGCCCCACACCTACACCCGCACCACGTACCTGCTGGAAGACTTCCGCGACTGCTTCGGCGACGCCGATGCGCTCTACCTGACGGACACCTACGCTGCGCGCGAGGACCCGGCGCAGGGCATGGACGCCGAGACGCTGGCCGGCGAGATCACTCACCCGCGCGTGGTCTACGCCGGATCGGTCGCCGAGGCGGCCAGCGTCGTCGCCAAGTCGCTGACCGCAGGCGACGTGTTCTTCACCGTCGGCGCTGGCGACGTCGATAAGGCCGGCCCGCTCGTGCTGGAGGCACTGAAGAGGCGATGAACGACGAACTGATTACGGAGCTGAGCCGGATCGCGCCCGTCAAGCGAGACGAGCCGATGTCGCGCCACGTCACCTTCGGCGTCGGCGGGCCGGCTGACCTCTTCGTCTCCGTCAAGAGCGAGGAGCAGCTACGCGAGGCCTTCGTCAGCGGCAAACGCCACGGCGCGGTCTACATCTTCGGCTCCGGCTCAAACGTTCTCGTGGGCGACGGCGGCATCCGTGGGCTGGTCATCGACAACCAGCACGCTGAGATCGGCGAGCCGTGGGAGAACGGTGTCGGGCCGAGGGTTAGCGCCGGCAGCGGGCTCTCCTTCGCGACGCTGGCGCGCCGCATGGCCAGCGGCGGGTTTGGTGGCGTCGAGTGGGCCTGCGGCATCCCCGGCAGCCTGGGTGGCGCCGTCGTCTCCAACGCCGGCGCCTACGGCCGCTCGCTGGGCGACGTGCTGATCAGCGCTCGCTTGACGAACGCCGAGGGCGCGGTGAGCGAGCTCACGGCCGCTGAGCTGGAGTTGGACTACCGCAAGAGCGCGCTGGCCACTGGAACGATCGGCGAAAGCGCGGTCCTATCCGTGGACGTGCGCCTGCAGAGAGGCGACGCGGAAGCTCTCAAGGAGACGATCCGCAGCTTCGACAAGCAGCGAAAGAGCGCGCAGCCGACCGGCCAGAACTGCGGCTCGGTCTTCAAGAACCCGCCGGACAAGGCGGCGTGGGAGTATGTCGACGGCGCCGGCCTGCGCGGCCACCGCATCGGCAACGCCCAGTTTTCGGAACAGCACTCCAACTTCATCCTCAACCTGCGCGGCGCGACCGCCAAAGACATCACCTCGCTGATCGAGCTGGCGCAAGCAAGGATCCGCGAGCAAACCGGCATCGAGATGACCCCAGAAGTGGCGTTCGTAGGAGAGTTCGAATGACGCCGCGGGCGCGAAAGCTCAAAGTCGCCGTCCTCTTTGGCGGGCGCTCCGTCGAGCACGAGGTCTCGGTCGTCTCCGCGCAGGGCGTGATGGCCGCGATCGATGATACGCGCTTCAAGACCGTACCGATCGGCGTTACTCGACAGGGCACGTGGCTGACGCCCGCGCAGACCGAACAGGCGTTGGAGCGCATCCGGCAGGAGCGGCTTCGCTCGCTGGACGAGCCGCTGGGTGAAGGCCTGCTCTACCGGACGGCGGCGCTGGGAGCGCTGCGCCGGGTGGACATCGTCTTCCCGCTGATCCACGGCACGAACGGCGAGGACGGAACGCTGCAGGGTCTGCTGGAGATGGCCGGCGTGCCGTACGTCGGCGCTGGTGTCGCCGCGTCGGCGCTGGGCATGGACAAGGCGCTGCAGAAGGCGTTCTTCCGCCATCACGGCTTACCCGTCGTCGACGACGTCGAGATCAAGGCCAGCGACTGGACGCGGCACGGCGACAGCGTGCTGCGCGCGGCCGAGGCGACGATCGGCTACCCAGCGTTTGTGAAGCCGGCCAACGGCGGCTCCAGCGTCGGCACGTCCAAGGCGCGCTCGCGCGAGGACCTCGAGGCGGCGATCGCTGAGGCCTTCCGCTACGACCGCAAGGTGCTGGTCGAAGAGGCGATCGAGGGACGCGAGGTCGAAGTGGGCGTGCTCGGCAACGACGAACCAGAGGCTTCGCCGGTCGGTGAGATCACCTACGAGACCGAGTTCTACGACTACCACGCCAAGTACGATGACCCGGCGACCGGCCTGCACATTCCGGCGGACATCCCGGAAGCCCTTTCGGACCGGCTGCGCGAGACGGCGGTCGCGGCGTACAAGACGATCGACTGCGCCGGCCTGGCGCGCGTCGACTTCTTCCTGACGCCCGACGGCAGCTTCTTCCTCAACGAGGTGAACACGATTCCCGGCTTCACGCCCACGAGCATGTACCCGAAGCTCTGGGCCCACGCCGGACTCTCTTACAGCGACCTGATTAGCCGGCTGATCGAGCTGGGCCTCGAGCGCTACCAGGAGAAGCCCCGTGGCTAAGCGCAAGCGGATCGGCTCTCCCTTCTCCCGCAAGCGCGGGGCGAGGACGGTGCGCGGCGAGGTGCTAATGGACGACCGCACGCGGCGCCGCCTGTCGCACACTCGCTGGCGCAGGATCGGCCTGATGCTGGCGACCGTGGGCGCAGTCGCCGGGATCGCCGCGTTCTACATCTCACCTGCGCTGCGGGTAAACGAGATCGAGGTCGGCGGCACGGTGACAGTAAGCGCGGCGGAGGTCGAGGCTGCGGCCGGGTTGAACGGCGCTTCGCTACTGACGGCGGACCTCGGCGCGGCTAAATCGCGCATCGAGGAGCTGCCGATGGTGAAGGAAGCAACGATCTCGCGGGCCTGGCCACAGGGGCTACGCGTCGCGATTCTGGAGAGGACACCCTGGGCCGTCTGGCAGGCCGGCAGCAGAGCCTACACCGTCGACGACGAAGGCGTGGTGCTGGTGGGCGATGCGCCAGAAGGGGCGCTGGTGATCAGCGTCTCGGGCGCTGACGTGGGCCTGGAGCCCGGCCAGATTGTGGATCAAGACGCCGTGGCGCTGGCACGCTCGCTGACGGAGCTTGTGCCGGCGGAGTTGGCGCTGAACGTCACCAGGTTCGAGTGGTCCGGGGACCGCGGACTGACGATCACGACCGACAGCGGGTATAGCGTCGTACTGGGCGATAGCCAGGACATGGAATACAAGCTCGCCGTGTGGCGGGAGATCGAAGCGGAGCTGGGCCGGGGGAACATGACCGGCCACGTGCTGGACTTGCGCTTCGGAGACAGGCCCTCGTTCCAGTGAGGCGAGTGGAGGTGACGCCGTGAACGAAAACGTACTGGCCGCGATCGACGTGGGGAGCAGCAAGATCTGCACCCTCGTCGCAGAGGCCACGCCTGACGAAGACCTGCGTGTGCTGGGCATCGGCATCACGCCCGCGGACGGCGTTAAGAAGGGAATGGTGGACAACATCCAGGGCGCCACCGCGGCGATCAGCGAGTCGATCGAGCGGGCAGAGCGTTCCAGCGGGACCAAGATCGTCTCCGCCTACGTCAACATCAGTGGCAACCACGCAACGTCGCTCAACAACCGCGGCACCTCGACGATCCCGGGCAAGCAGCGCCCGATCGCGGAAGAAGACATCGAGCGGGCGCTGGAGG
>JADFQV010000004.1 GCA_022561635.1 Chloroflexota bacterium
GTATGCGCTCAGCTTTTTCGTCTTCCTGCCGGAGGTCGGCTTCACCTTCGGCATGCTGTCGATCGCCGCGATGTTCTACTACACGGTGAGTGGCGTGCGGGCCGCCGCCCCGGAGGCGAGCGCCGGTGCCGCCGTGCTGTCCGTCGGCGCAGGGTTCGTGCTCTGGATCACCGTGATGGCGCTGATATCAGACCCGGGCGACAACTTCTTCAACGGCCCCTTCGTCTACAGCATCGGCGACTAGGCGGACGCGTCGTCGCCTGTCGGCACTTCGCTGATCTCGCCGTCCGTGATGCGGAACGCGCGCACCACCGGGTTTTCCTGGTCCTCCAGCGACACCAGCACGTAGTACGGGTCCGGCCAGTTGGTCGCCAGGCGCACGTCCGTCGGCGAAGGATAGGCCTCGCTGCGCGTGTGTGAGTGGTAGACGGCCAGGAAGTCCCAGCCGTTGTCGTCGATGTCGTGCAGGAAACGCAACAGCTCGCGGTCGTCCACCCGGTAGCGGAACTCGCTGTCCTCGGAGTTCGTCGCGCGAACGACCTTCACGGGCTTCCCGTCCACGCCGGCCAGCATCCCGCAGCACTCCTTGGGGAACTGCTCGCGCGCGTGGGCGATCATCTGCTCCCGGACGTCGTCGGTGAGCGGCAGCATCAGTCGGCGACCGGGCCGACGTGGGTGGCGTCAATATACACACCTGACTCCTGGTCGATGCCGAACACACCTCTGACCCGCACCTCGCGGCCGACGAGACCATCGAGTGAGTCCCGGCCCGCGTACTCTCGGATGATGACCGCGAAGTTTCCGTTGCCGATCAGCTCGTAGCGGTCATGCTCTTCACTAAAGCCGAGCACGCCTACCGTCGTCACGGAATCGCCGTCGAAGTGGTTGGGGGCGCTGGTCAGATCGTGCACCGAGACTTGCTGCACTGAGGCGACCGATTCGCCGCCGTGCTTGAGGAGAAAGGTCGCGGAGAGCACCAACGCGGCAAGCGCCGTGATCGCAGCGTACATCAGCGTGCGGCCCATCAGCGGCGCCCACCTACCACCAGATCGTGCCCTGCGTCTCTTCGGGCGTCTCGTCGTAGTCCCGGCTCCAGAGCTCGGTCGAGAGGTACTTCCAGCCGCCGTCGGCCAGAAGCGCCACGACGTTGCCGCTTTCCAGCCGCTCAGCCGCACGCACGGCCACCTTGAGCACAGCGCCGGAGGAGATGCCGGCGAAGATCGCTTCTTTCTGCATCAGCTCTTTCGTCATGTGAAACGAGGACACTGAATCGACTACGATGCGGCCGTCCAGGACGGACTCATCCAGCACCGGCGGGATGAACCCTTCCTCAAGCGCACGCAGCCCCTGCACCAGGTCGCCCGGGTGCGGCACGGCGGCGACGACTTTGACGTCGCTGAGGTTCTCCTTGAGGTAGCGCCCGACGCCGGTCAGGGTGCCACCCGTGCCGAGGCCGGCGACGAAAACGCTGACATCGGGCAAGTCGCGGAGGATTTCGGGGCCCGTCGTCTCATAGTGGGCGCGCGGGTTGTTCTCGTTACCATACTGGTACGGCATGAAGTAGCGGCCCGGCTCATCCTGAACCATCTGCTGCGCCTTGAATACGGCGTCGTTGGTGCTGGTCGCGTTCTCCGCATAGACGACATCAGCGCCGAAGGCACGGAGCAGCGCCTCGCGCTCGGGCGTCACGTTGTCCGGCAGGACGCAGAGGAGCGGATAGCCCTTGAGGCGGCAGACCATCGCCAGGCTGATGCCGGTGTTGCCGCTGGTCGGCTCGAGCACCGTCTGGCCCGGCTGCAGCTCACCGGCCTCTTCAGCGGCACGGATCATGAAGAGGGCGATGCGGTCCTTGACGCTGCCAGTCGGGTTATATCCTTCCAGCTTCACGTAGACGCCAACGCCCGGCTTTGGGCTGAAGTGGTTCAGCCGCACCAAAGGCGTGTTGCCGATGGCGTCAAGGATCGAGTCGTAAGCCATTTCGGTTCCCGCGCCGCCTACGATCCGCCGGCGAGGGCAGGGAGGATCGAGACGACGTCGCCGTCCTTGAGCGCCGTGTCGAGCTGGTCCAGGAAGCGGATGTCTTCGTCGTTGAGGTAGACGTTCACGAAGCGGTGGATCTCGCCGTCCGTCATCACCATGTCGTGAAAGCCCGGAAAGCGCCCGTCGATGTCGGCCAGCAGGTCACGCACGTTATCGCCGTTGGCCTGGATGGAGCGCTCGCCGCCCAGGTGCTTCTGCATGTTCGCCGTCACGCGCACGTCGATCGCCACTAGCTCTGCGCCCCGATCACGTGCTCGCCCGGGAATGGCGCGCCGCAGAAGCCCTCGTAGTCGATAAGCTCGGTCACAGTGGGGTTGTCGCCGCAAAGCGGGCACTGGGGGTCGCGACGCAGCTTAACGACACGGAACTCCATGCCCAGCGCGTCGACGATCAGCAGTCGGCTGACGAGCGACTCGCCGATGCCGAGGATCTGCTTGATCGTCTCGATCGCCTGGATCGACCCCATCACGCCCGTGAGCGCGCCGAGCACACCAGCCTCGGCGCAGCTCGGCACCATGCCGGGCGGCGGCGGCGCCGGGAAGAGGCAGCGGTAGCAGCCCTGGCCCGGCACGAAGACGGTGGCTTGACCGTCGAAGAGGAGGATGCTGCCGTCGACCAGCGTCTTGCCGGCGAAGTAGGCGGCATCGTTGACCAGGTAGCGCGTCGTGAAGTTGTCTGCGCCGTTCACGACGATGTCGTACTGGGGGATGATCTCCATCGCGTTGTCCGAAGTGATTGGCGTCTCGTGGAGGACGACGTTGACGTCCGGGTTGTAGGCGTTGAGGGTCTCCTTCGCCGACTCGGTCTTGCGCTTGCCCACATCGGCGGTCTGGTGCAGCACCTGCCGCTGCAGGTTCGAAAGGTCGACAGTGTCGAACTCGACGATGCCGATCGTACCGACGCCGGCAAGGGCGAGGTAGAGAGCCGCCGGTCCGCCGAGGCCGCCAGCGCCGATAATCAGTACCTTGGCCTCCAGTAACTTACGCTGGCCGGATGAGCCAACCTGCGGCATGATGATGTGCCGCGAGTAGCGCTCCACCTGATCCGGCGTCAGCGCGCCCACAGCTCCGCCGGCGATGGCCGGTATCACGGCCATCTCGTCGCCGTCTTTCACTGGTGTCTCCTTACCCTGGAGCGAATGTATCTCCGTGTTGTTGACGTAGATGTTGATGTGGCCGGGGATCTGGTCGTTTTCGTCGTAGATCATGTGCCGTAGCGACGGGAACTGCGCCCCCAGCTTGTCCAGCACCTCGCCCACCGTATCGCCGGCGGTCTTCACATGCGTCTGATTGCCGGCCAGCTTTCTGAACGGCGTTGGTATGTACACCGTGACCGGCATCTCATTCCTCCCTGTTACTTTTGACTTCCGCACCACCATCTCAGGCCTCCATCTGTAAGTATCGCTCACCGGTATCGCACAGCACAGTAACGACGCGCTTGCCCTCGCCCAGCCGCTTCGCCACCTGGATCGCCGCAACGACGTTGGCTCCGGACGAGATGCCGACGAGAAGCCCCTCTTCGGCGCAGAGACGGCGTGACATGTCGATCGCGTCCTGGTCGCTGATGGCGATGATATCGTTGTAGATTTCGCGGTTCAGGATGCCGGGCACGAAGCTGGCGCCGATGCCCTGGATCGCGTGGACGCCGGCGCGGCCGCCCTGCAGCACCGGCGAGCGCTCCGGCTCGACAGCGACGATGTTCAGCTCCGGCAGCTTCTGGCGCAGCACCTCGCCGACGCCCGTGATCGTGCCGCCGGTGCCAACGCCGGCGACGAAGGCGTCGATGCGGCCTTCCGTCGCCTCCAGGATCTCCACCGCGGTCGTCTGGCGGTGGATCTCTGGGTTGGCCGGATTCTCGAACTGCTGGAGCATGATGTGTTCAGGCTGGCCGACCAGCTCTTGTGCGGCGTAGACGGCGCCGGTCATCCCCTCGATCGCCGGCGTCAGGACGACCTTCGCGCCGTAGCGGGCGAGGAGGTCGCGCCGGGCGAGGCTCATGTCCTCGGGCATCGTCACGATCAGCTTGTACCCCTTCACGGCGGCGACCATCGCCAGGCCGATTCCGGTGTTGCCGCTGGTCGGCTCGACGATCGTATTGCCGGCCTTGAGGCGCCCATCGCGCTCGGCAGCTTCGATCATCGCCAGGGCGATGCGGTCCTTGACGCTGCCGCCCGGGTTCAGAGACTCCATCTTGCCGACGACTTCGGCCGAGCCCTCGGGGACGACGCGGCCCAGCCGCACCATGGGCGTGCCGCCTATGAGGTCGAGAACGTTATCGGCGATCTTCTTGGCCATCACAACTCCTAGATGATATAGCGGGTGGCGCCCGGCTGCGCCAGCCTGTCCCGCTCGGCGAGATCGGCGATCGTAGTACTCGATAGCACGCCGACGATGGCGTCGCGCACGGCAGCCCACATCTCGGACTGAGCACAGCCGCCGTTCTTCGCGCAGCCGCTTGTCTCGTCGAGGCAATCGACGGCCATTATCGGACCTTCCAGCGCCGCGATCACGTCGCTCACCTGTATCTGCGCCGGCGGCCGGGTCAGTGAGTGGCCGCCCTGGGGTCCGCGCACGCTGCGCACGAAACCGGCGCGGCGCAACGTCCCCAGCAGCTGCTCCAGATAAGACTCCGGAATGGCCTTCGCGGCAGCGATGTCGCCGCTCTGCGTCGGCTTGCCGTCGCCATAGCGGTGGGCAAGCTCTATCAGGGCGCGCAGTCCGTAGTCTCCCTTGGTTGAAATCTTCATAGTCTAAAGTCGAGTATCTCCATCAAGAATAGTAACATACCCCGGTGGGGTATAGCGACAGATCATACCAGAAAGAGCACCAACGGCACGATGAAGATCGCCGCCATGAACGTGCCGAACGCGCGCCGGTCGTGCGTAATGTGGTTGGCGGCGTTGATGATCGCGGAGGAGTAGGGCTTGTAAAAAAACAGCAGCACCACGAGCGAGATCACCGCGCCCACCACCATCTGCGTGAAGACGATCGTGAAGGCTCGCGGCGAGTCTAGTAGCAGCGCGGCGACCATGGTGTCGACCCAGGTCGTGATGTTGGCGCCCATGATGTAGGGAATGATCGCGTTGCGGCGGATGTACCCCTTGAGTGAGAGCGGGATGAGAAGGGTCAAAGAGATCGAGACCGAGAGCGTGATCGCCGTGATCGCCATGCCCAGGCCCAGCATCGGCAGCGGGCGGTGGAACCACTCCCGGGCGCGCTCCAGGCGGCCCGTCGAGCCACCCGACTCCAGGTTCGGCAGCGCACGATCAAACACGGCGAACGCCAGCAGCAGGACAGCGATGCCGATAACGAACAGCATCAGGTCCGGCACGGCGTCGGCGACACGATTGACCAGCGGCTCGTACGCCACCTCGACAAACGAGGTGACGGCGCCGGGCGTACCGACGCTGATATCGTCGAACCAACCGCTCTCCAGCACGAGGATGCCCAGAGGCAGGGCCGGCAGCCACAGC
This sequence comes from Chloroflexota bacterium, assembly GCA_022561635.1. Lineage (GTDB taxonomy): Bacteria > Chloroflexota > Dehalococcoidia > SM23-28-2 > RBG-16-64-32 > CF-162. Next base: position 5,513 of record JADFQV010000004.1, read on the forward strand.
GTGAACGCCGTCAGCAGGGCCACGACGCCGATGTACAGGCCGTCGGCCGAGCGCTTATGCGTGACCCAGAGAACGAAGCCGACGAAGAGCACGATGAACGAGGCACCCAGCCGCGATCCGTTGATCATCGCGAACGCCTCGAGGTCAGATATCGTGCCGGAGGCGAAGAGGCTGAGCGAGATCGCCGCGACGGGCGAGCCGCTCATCACGATGTACGAGCCCAACCAGCCGAATCCCAGCAGGTTCAGCACCCCATCGGCCGAAAAGCGCGAGAGGACGGGCGAGAGACCCACCGCGCCGGCCGTCAGTAGCTCCAGCGCGAAGATGAAGAGGAACAAGCCCGCCAGGCTGTAGGCGACGCGCAAGGCGGCGCCGGCGATGGCGCGCCAGCGGGGGTGTGGCACGGCCACGGGCAGCGACGCCGCGGGCAAGGCGGCCTCGCCCGGGTCAGATTGCATGCTTCGGCGTCGACCTCTCCTGCATCGCCTCGATCAGCACCCTGGCGACTTCGGGGCGGGAGAATTCGGGCGGCGGCGCGATGCCGCCGGCCAGCATCTCGCGCACCTGCGTGCCGGAAAGGAAGATCCGGTCCTCGGCCTGGTGCGGGCAGGTCTTGGTGCTGCCCATGCCCTCGCATTTCTTGCAGAAGAACGAGTGCTCGAACATCAGCGGCGTGATGCCCAGCGCCCCGGGATCGATCTCGCTGAAGATCAGCTGCGCGTCGAACGTGCCGTAGTACTTGCCGACGCCGGCGTGGTCGCGCCCGACGATGAAGTGCGTGCAGCCGAAGTTCTTGCGCACGAGCGCGTGGAAGACGGCCTCGCGCGGCCCAGCGTAGCGCATCGCGGCCGGGTTCACGGAGAGCACGACGCTGTTCGACGGATAGTAGTTCTCGATCAGGACCTCGTAGCAGCGCATGCGCACGTCGGCCGGGATGTCGCCCTCCTTCGTGTCGCCCACCAGCGGGTGCAGCAGGAGACCGTCCACGATCTCCATGGCGGCCTTCTGGATGTACTCGTGTGCACGGTGGACCGGGTTACGCGTCTGAAAGCCGACGACGGTCTTCCAGTCGCGCTCGGCAAAAGCGGCGCGGGTCTGCGCCGGTGTCAGACGGTACTGCGGGAAGTCGTCGTAGTGTGGCCTCTCGATAACGCGCAGCGGGCCGCCCAGCAGCGTGTCGCCCTGCGCGTAGAGGGCGGCGACGCCGGGGTGGGCCTCGTCTTCGGTGCGGTAGACGCTGTTCGCCTCCGCCTTCTTGTCGTAGCCGAACTTCTCGCGGACTTCGAGGACGCCGAGAATGTTCCCCGCCTTGTCCGTCAGCGCGACTTCCTCGCCCTCCTTGATCGCCGCCGCCACCTCATCGGAAACGGCGAGCGTGATCGGCATCGGCCACGGCAGGCCGCCGGCCAGGTGCATCTCGGCGACGACGGCGCGGTAGTCGTCCTGCGTCATGAAGCCATCGAGCGGACTGTAGCCGCCGGTGGTCAGCAGCTCGAGGTCCGAGAGGCTGCGGGAGTCGAGCTCCACGGTGGGCAGGCCTGCGGCGTGCTCGCGCAGGGATTTGGCTTCTTCGCCGGTAGCCAGCAGGTTTATCAGCCGCCCTCCGTGGGCGGGGATCGTCTCTCCCGTCGTCATCGCTTCTCCATTCCGGTATGCGTTTGAAAGGACAGGGCCACGGTTGTGCGCCGTGGCCCTGTGGTGTCCGTTTCCGGGTCGGGCAGCCTAGTCGTGCAGGCCGCACTCCTTGAATTCGGGGTTCTCCCACCACCAGCGGCCGGCGCGGATGTCCTCGCCGTCCTTGATGGCGCGCGAGCACGGGGCACAACCGATGCTGGGGTAGTGCTGATCGTGAAGCTTGTTGTATGGAACCTCGTTCGCCTTGATGTATGTCCAGACGTCATCAAGCGACCAGTCGATGATCGGATTCACCTTGACGATGCCGTTGCCTGCGTCCCACTCGACGGCGGGCGTGTCCGTGCGGGTCACAGCCTGGTCGCGGCGGAGGCCTGTCATCCACGCCTCGGCGTCGGCCAGGGCGCGCTTTAGCGGCTGCACCTTGCGGATGCCGCAGCACTCCTTGCGCAGCTCGACGCTATCGCGGAAAGAAAAGAAGCCCTTCTCGCGTGTCAGCGCCTCGACTTTGTCGCTGTCGGGGAACATGACCTCGATCGGGATGTCCTTGTGGCGAAGGCGTGTGTCCTCCATCACCTGGTACGTCTCGTCGTTGAGGCGGCCGGTGTCCAGCGTGAAGACGCGGATCTGCGGCTCCGCCTTGGCGATGATGTCCATCAGGGCCACGTCTTCGGCGCCGAAGCTGTTGGCGAACTTGATGCCGCCGCCGAACGCCTCGCCTGCCCAGCGGACGATCTCCTCCGCAGACTTGCCAGCAAGCTGGCGGTTGAGGTCTTCGATGTCGGCCTCACTGTACTTGGTTGCTTCTTTCACTCTGGGTGCCCTCCCTGGCTAGGTCTGCTTGGTTGGTGGTCGCTCGATCAGGGACGCGTCTAGCGCTGCCCCTTCCGTATCGTGTCTGTCTCTAGCTAACTCATGTACCCGCCTAGACGGAGCATTCACCCTCGCCGCGGATGACTTCGAACAGCTCTTCCTTGCCCCAGTCCATGTAGACGTCGATGTCCTCGTGGACCGGGCCCACTTCCTTGAACTCGTCGAAGAGCGAGTCAAACGTCTTCGCCCCGAGGCGGTCGACGAAGGCGACGAACTCCTCGCCCTCGTTTCGGTTGGCGACGTAGTGGTCGATCATCTTCTTGACGGCCTGCGGCGTGCGCTTGGACGGCACTCGCGCGACGCGTGTCGCGAACTTGCCGCCGCCGATGTAGTTGCCGCCGCCGAGGAAGATGTCGAAGCAGGGGATCGTAGCACCGTTGGCGCTGAACGACGATCCCTGGAGGCCGATCGCCGCGAGGTGGTGCTGGGAGCAGCCGTTGGGGCAGCCACTGGCCTTGACGTTGATCGCCTGCACCAGCGGGTCGTCCTGGTAGCCCCAGTCATTCAACGCCGCCTCGCGGATCGCCTCGCTGACACCGGTCGAGGAGGTGATGCCCATCTTGCAGGAGTCGGTTCCGGGGCAGCCGACGACATCCGAAAGCAGTCCGGCGTCCGGATCGCCGAAGCCGATCTTCTTGATCTCGGAGTGAAGCGCCGGTAGACCAGCTTCGTGAACCCATCGCAGCACCAGGTTCTGGTTCTGCTGCGTGCGCGCATTGCCACCGCTAAAGCGACGCATGATGTCGCCGACGGCGCGGAACTGCTCCGGCGAGAGGTTGCCGAGTGGGATCGTCAGTGTCACAGCGACGTAGCCGGGCTGTGGCTGCTGAACGACGTTCGTCTTTACCCAGCGCTCGAAGTCGGGGCCGGGTTGGACGCTGTTGGGCGCCGGGCCTGGCGTCGGGCCTTCGGGCGCGAGCTGCTTCAGCGCCGGCATGTCGAGCGGCTCCCAGGCCCACGGCTGTGCCAGCTCTTCGTCGACCTGGCGGCGGAACTCTTCGATGCCCAGCTTCTTGACGATGAACTTGACGCGGGCCTTGTTCATGTTCTTGCGCAGGAAGTTGGGTATGCCGCCTTCCTTGTCGAAGACCTTGAGCGCGGCCTCGGCGACGCGGATGTACTGGCCGTCGTCGGCGCGGGCGAACTCCCAGAGAGTCTCAGCTGCGCGCACCATCGTCGAGGTGCCGCCGCCGACGACGATCTTGAAACCGCGCACTTCCTCGCCGTTCTCCTCCCGAAGGGCGGCGACGAAGCCCATGTCATGGAACGGACTGCCGGCGCAGTCGATCGGGCCGCAGGAGAATGACGTCTTCCACTTGCGGGGCATGTTCTGGCAGATCGGATTACGGATCATGTTTCTGGCGTAGGCAGCCAGGTACGGCGTCACGTCGAACAGCTGGTGATCGGTGACGCCAGCATAGGGGCAGCCTGTCACGTTGCGCACGGTGTGCCCGCAGGCCTCCCGCGTCGAGAGTCCGGCTTCGGCGAGGATGCGCATGACCGTGCTGGCCTGGTCCAGCGGCACGAAGTGGAACTGGATGTTCTCACGAGTGGTGATGTGGCCGCGGCGCATGCCGGAGTGCTTCTCCGCCACTTCGGCGAGGGCGTCCATCTGCTCCGCGTTGACGCCGCCGTACGGCAGCTTGATGCGCATCATCTGCATGTTTTCCTGGCGCTGGCCGTAGGTGCCCATGCGCAGGCGGTAGGGGACAAAGTCGGACTCAAGGTCGGGGCTCTTCTGGTAGACCTTGGTCTCGGTGTCGAAGTTGTCGAACTCTTCTTCGAGCGTGACGAAGACGTGCCCGGCTTTAAGGTCTTTGGGCACCTTCGGATGCGCCTGGAACGTGTCTGGCTCTTGAACAGTCATGGCCGTCTCCTTCCGGTCTGCGGACTCAAGCCTTTGCAGCTAAAGTCGAGTATTCCAGTCCGGTAAGTCAAAATTGTATCTGTCGAAGCGCCTGCCTGTCAAACGCCAGAGCCGCTTCAGCCGCGGAAAATGCGCGTTCGGCCTCTATGGCGGGGCGCTGCCGCTGATCCGGTCTTGCAGATACTCGCCGAGGTCGTGCAGGAAGTCGATCGGGTCGTCGATGGCGTCTTCTGCGCCTTCGCGCAGTTCGACGGCGACGTTGAGGAGGGGCAACAGGGTGTCAGAGAAGTCGGGGAATCGCTCGGCGATGAGTTCCGGAGCTTCCCCGGCGCTGAGTAGCGCCAGGGCCTCTTCCAAAACGAGCGAAAGCGCCGGATCGTCCAAGTGTGAGCCCTCCCGTTTGCCGCAATGACGGGGTTTCTGGCCGGCGCCACCAATACATCACATTGGCATTGAGACGTCAATACCTGACGATAGGCTGCGCATTACGGGAGTGTTACGCCTTGAGACGATCCGACGTCTGTGCGGCCCAGGTAAACGCCGGCGCTTGGTCTAGGCACCGCCGGCGACGGCGGGCACGATGCTCACCTCGTCACCGCCGGTGAGAGGCGTGGCGAGGCCGGCCTGAAAGCGGACGTCCTCACCGTTGATGTAGACGTTGACGAAGCGTCGCAGCTCGCCGCTCTCGTCGCAGAGGCGCTCCTTCATGCCAGGGTAGCGCGCCTCCAGGGCGTCGATGCACTCGGCCAGCGTCGATCCCTCGCCCGCGACGACGGACTCTTCGCCGGTCAGCTTGCGCAGCGGCATCGGTATGCGGACGGTGATGGTCAGACCGGCGCTCCCCGTCCCGCCGCCAGCCTCCTGCTCAGGCTCTCGTTGCATCGCCATATGTCACTATCCCTCCACAACGTCTTCGTAGACCGGGTCGACGCGAACGCCCTGTTCCCTGACCCAGTCGAGGCTGCGTTCGATCTCATCCTGATCCCCGTCGAGCTCCAGAATCACCCACCCACGCTCGTCCGTGACGTCCGCGCGCCGGATGTTGGTGATGACCTTGAAGTCCTTGGCCAGCTTCCAGATGATGGGATCCTTAATCAATTGCTCAACGAAGGTGAATTTGGTGCGTACCGTTGCCATCTCTATACCGCTTTCGTCAAGGGCAGCGCGCCCTCGCGTTCTTCGAGCGCCCGCTCGAACGATTCGATGTTGGCCTCTACGGTCAGCGCCGGCTTCAGCGCCGGCGCCACGGCTTCCTGCGTCTTCAGACCGGCGCCGGTGATGAAGGCGACGACGACTTCGTCGGGCTCCACACGACCTTCCCGGACGAGACGGCGGAGGCCGGAGACCACGACACCGCCGGCAGTCTCGGCGAAGATGCCTTCGGTCTCGGCCAGGAGCTGGATGCCCTCGACGATCTCTTCGTCGGGGACTGCGACGGCCGACCCATTCGTGCTCCTCATCGTTTTTAGAGCGTAGTACCCATCGGCCGGATTGCCAATGGCCAGCGACTTGGCGATCGTGTTCGGCTTCTGCGGCCGGATGTTCCACGAGTCGCGACCGTACGCCTCGGCGATCGGCGAGCAGCCGAGGGCCTGGGCGCCGCTCATGCGCGTCGGGTTCCAGTCGGTCAGACCGAGCCAGGCCAGCTCCTTGATGCCTTTGTATATCTTGGTCAAGAGCGAGCCGCTGGCCATCGGCACGATGCAGTGATCCGGCGCGCGCCAGCCCAGCTGCTCGCAGACCTCGTGGCCCAGCGTCTTGCTGCCCTCGGCGTAGTACGGCCGGATGTTGATGTTGACGAACGCCCACGGGTACTTGTCCCCCAGTTCGCTGCACAGGCGGTTGACGTCGTCGTAGCTGCCGTCGACGGCGACCAGCGTCGGCGCGTAGACCGCCGAGCCGATGATCTTGCCCCGCTCCAGGTCCGAGGGGATGAAGACGCGGGCCTGCATCCCGGCGCGGGCGGCGTGGGCGGCGACGCTGTTCGCCAGGTTGCCCGTCGAGGCGCAGGCCAGGGTATCGAACTCGAAATCGCGGGCGACGCTGCAGGCGACGGAGACGACGCGATCCTTGAACGACCACGTGGGGTTCACGCAGTCGTTCTTGAGGTAGAGGCGGCTCAGGCCCAGTTCGCGGCCCAGGTTCGGGGCGCGCAGGAGCGGCGTATAGCCGGTGCCGATGTCGACGGCGTCCTCGGCGTCGACGGGAAGAAGGTCGGCGTAACGCCACATCGTCGGCGGGCCGGCCTCGATGCGTTCACGGGTGACGTGGCCCGCGAGCGCTGCGTAGTCGTACACGACCTCCAGCGGGCCGAAGCAGAACTCGCAGACGTTCGAGGGCTCTAGTTGATATTCACGGCCGCATTCGCGGCATTTGAGTTTCTTGGCGACTGACACGTGGTTCCTCCGGGACGACAATCGATGTGGACGTTAGCGCAGGCCCGCGGGCCTCCCGAGCCGCCTGAGGCGGACGGAGGCCCGGGCCATCGCCATCTGTGCCCGGGTCCGCTGTTGTGTCGTCATACGAAAAAAGCCCCCGCGCAGAGCGTAAGGGGCCTGGAAAGCTCCTCATCGTTCTCCCGTTAGGGAGTCGGCATTGGCACCGTGTCTCGCGGGACCGGTTGCCGGGCTTCACAGGGCCGTGCCCTCCACCGCTCTGGATAAGGTCTATTGATTTGTATCCGAAATGCTAACACCGGCACGGAGCAAGCGTCAACGAGCGGCGGTAGTCGCTACTGCGTCACGAGCAGCTAGGAGCCGAGGAGCGGGCAGCGACGACCAGGGCGATGGGGCGGCCAAGAGTGGCGCGGCAGCGTAGAGTGACCGGCCGCTGTGCTAGGCGGGGCTCGTCTGCCGGGTGCGCCGCTCGGGCGAGCGCGCGAACTTCTGGACCAGCTCGGCCATGACGGTGTCCAGCGTGATGCCACTGAGAGTCGGGTGCTTGAATGCGGCCTCGAGGTTCACAGTGTAATGATGGCGGCGGCCTTCGCGGCGGATCTCGAGCATGTCGGCGCGGCGCAGGTCTCCGATGAGGCCCCAGACTGTGCGCTGCGTGAGCGACATTTCATCGGCGATCTCCCGAATCGTGCAGTCGGGATTGACCGCGATGTAGAAGAGCACGGCGCCGTGGCTGGACACGACGTACCAGTGGTTCGCTATCGAGTTACCGTGAGTTCCCATAGTTCATCCGTTGTTTCTGGCATCGACCCGTTGAATAATTCCGGCTTCCGCCTTCTAGAGATGTCCCAACAGTAGAACAGTAGGGGTCGGCCGCCGTTACAGCGCTTAGCGGAGCAGAATCGCCGTGACCCGCTTCTCGTCAAGCGGGGCCGCGGCCACCTCTTCGCCATCGACGGCGATCACCGGAATGCGCGATCCGTAGAGTTCGTTCGCGCGGGCATCAGCCTCTATGTTTACGTACTCGATCTCGAAGTGGGTCTGCCTCTGCAGACGCTTGAGCATCGACGCCGCTTCCTCGCAAAGGCCGCAATCTGCCTTCGTGTAGAGGGTGACTATCATTCTGTCTGTGGTTCCTCAGCCGGTGCGTCATCAGGCTTCGCCTTTTCTTCGCGAGACGTGCGCCGTTCCCAATCGCGCTCGGCGCGCTCCTCGGCCGGGGGCGTGCGCAGCAGGTAGATGACCCCGCCGATGCCGATCGGCATCGCGGCTAGGGCGATGACTTGCGCCGTCGTCAGGCCCAGGAGAATCTCATCGTCCAGGCGCAAGAAGCTGACCCAGAAGCGCAAGAACCCGTATAGGAACAGCCACGCGAAGAACGTGACGCCGGCGCGAGGCACCCTGGTATAGATGACGACGAGCGCCAGGAATATCAGGAGGTCGCCGATCAGCTCGTAGCCGACCGCCGGGTGTTGCGGTGCCAGCGGGTGCCCGAACGCCGGGCTGTTGGCGTTGGTGTAGATGATGCCCCAGGGCAGCCCGGTGCTTTCCGCGAAGTGTTCTCCGTTGATGATGTCGCCGAAGCGGCCGATCGCCATGCCCATGGTGGCGCCGATGGCCCCGATGTCCAGGGCGCGAGTGACGTTGGGCACTTTCGCGAAGTATCCATACGTCAGGCCGCCTATCGCACCGCCGATCAGTGCGCCGTAGATCGAGATGCCGCCGGCGTTGAGCGAGAATATCTGGCCGATATCGTTCTCGAAGTCGCCCCAGTTTTCGATGACGTAGAGAGTGCGCGCGCCAATAATGCCGCCGATGACCAGCGCCAGCGCGGCGTTGTAGATCATGTCTTCCGAATAGCCCATCCGCCGCGCCAGCCAGGCCGCGACAGTGACGCCGGCGATGACGCCGAGCGCCGTGAAAACGCCGTGCCAGGTGATCTCCAGGCCGGCGATATCGACGAGCGTCGGGTCGATGCCGATTTCGATCGTCAGGATCGCGTTAATCATCGTCCTCTGTTTCCTCCGCTAACTCCGCGCCCGCCTGCACGGCCAGCCTGCGCATTTCCGATGTGTAGTCTGCCTGTCCGGCGGCCTGCCCCGCCAGGGACGCACCACCGCGCGTTATCTTAGCCCAGAGCCGCCTCCGCGGCACCCAGAACGTAATCATCAGGCCGATGACGATCGCCGCCGCGCCGATCCAGATCAGATAGTCGGAGCGATCACGCCGAACGTCGATGCCGGAGAATTCACGCTGGCCCTCAAACTTGTACTCGTATCCATCGATCAGGAGCGCGCCTCCGGCAGACAGCGTCACCGCCTGCGAGGTTAGCCCCACGATCGTCAGCTCTGGCTCGCCTCCCCCGCTTGGCGCCTCGACGTTGGTGCCGTCGGATGTCGTGTCGGTACCGAAGATGACGTTGTTCATCTGCAGGCGAATCGGCTCGCCGGCATCGATCGATTCCGGCAGCGGCAGGTCCAGCGCGAAGCCCGCCGGGATCCGCTCCAGACCGATGTACGAGAAGACGAGCCCGCCCGACTCTACGCTCTCGCCGGCCGCCAGACGCAGGGTCTCCGGGCTGTCGCCGAGGTCGAAGACGAGCAGTTCATCGCCATCGTCGGCGTCCTGAGGCAGGAGCAGCGTCAGCACCGTGCCGTCGTCCAGGCGAATGAGACCGCCGTGGAACACCTCGTCGTTGATCTCGAAAGTGTCCGGCAGCACCACCGTCTGATCGATCAGCCTGGCGCCGTTCTCGTTGTCGATCCGCAGGTGCGCGGCCGGGCTGCGCATCGCCAGCGCCAGCGTCTCGCGATAGATGACGTTGCCGGTCGCCGTGTCGCGTACGACGAGTTCAGCGCCGAAGCCGAAGTAGGCTACCTGATAGAAACGATAGCCGTCATAGCTGCAAGGCGTGTTGACCGTGGACGAACAGCGCAGCACCTCTTCGCCACCGCGGTAGATCGCCAGGTCAGAGCGGTAGTCCAGCGGCTGCCCGTCCGGGGCGAACTCGGCATACGAGTCGACGAGCTCGACCTGCATCTGGTTCTCGTGCTTGACCGGGAAGACCGGCAGCGTCGAACCCTCGGCCAGGAAGAGACCAGAAGAGAACGAGTCGACGCGACTGACAACAGCGGCGAGGATGAAGACGATCACCGCGGCGTGTGTGAGCAGCGTGCCCAGCTGCGCCATCTGGAAGCGGTCCGCAAAGAGGAAAGTGGCCTCACCCTCCTGCCAGCGTTCCACCTTGTAGCGGGAGCGGCGGAGGCCAGCCTCCAGTCGCTCGACATCGACAGCGCCCTCGATGCGCAGACGGTGCGGCGCCTGGTCGAAGTAGCGATCGGGCACGCGCTTGCGCGGGCGCGAGATCGTTGACCAGATGCCAGGGAACCGGCTGACGACGTAGGCCGCCGTCGAAATAACGGTGATGGCCAACAGCACGCTGAACCAGCTGGCGTGGAAGATGTCGAAGAGTCCGACGGCGTCCATGGGACTCGTCAGGAAGCCGAATGTGCCCTCCTTCTCAGCCAGCCACTCGGCCTCGAGGACAGCGTCGCCGCGCACGTTGAGCGGCGTCTGAGCGATCAACACGCCGGCGAGGCTGACAAGCGTGATCGCGACGAGGAGCACGATGGCGAAGCGGACGTTGGTGAAGAGCCACCAGACCGCGCGCAGCGGGTTGATCAAGCTCAGCGAGCGCGTCCAGCCACTGGCCGAGCGACGTTTGGGCTCCGAGGCCGCCCTACCCGCCGCCATCGCCCTCGCCCCCTCCGAGGATCGCCGCGATGCGCTCCTCCAGCTCGGACTGTTCGATCGCGCCCTGCACGTTGGTGCCGCGCTCTTCGGCCTCAAACGGGCCGATGAAGGCGCTCTCGATCACGCCGTCACGACCGATGAAGTAGGTCGCGGGCAAGCCGAGCAGCCGGTAGTCGTCGCCCACCTCACCGTCGCGGTCGATGAGCACCGGGAAGTCGATGCCGAAGTCTTCGGTGAACGGCCGGATGATCGACTCGCTCTCCTGGAGGTTCAGACCGATGACCACGAGGCCCTCGTCGCGGTGGGCGTCGTAGGCCGCGACGAACTGCGGCATCTCCTTGCGGCAGGGGCCACACCAGGTCGCCCAGAAGTTGAGCACTACGGGCTGGCCTCGGAAGTCGCTGAGGCGCGTCTCCTCACCGTCGAGCCCCTGCAGAAGGAAGTCCGGCGCCAGCGCGCCCTCCTCCGCACTGACGTTCGCGCCGAGTGGAACCATCGCCGCCGGCAGTGCGACCGGGCCGTAGCGCTCGCCGGTGTTGCTTACGCCGCCACCGTCTCCGCCGGCCTCGAGCCACCAGATGACGGCGGCGATGGCGACAACGACCGCCGCCGGGTACAGCCAGCGGCGGAGGGCGCTGCGACGCTTGGGCGCCGGGCGCGGCAGTTCGGTGGCGTCATCAGTCATAGCCAGTAAAGAATACGCCGGTGGGGCGCTGCGGGCATCACTCGCCGAAGAAGGCGTCCGTATAGAGAGCCCGCACGACGTCCGGCGGATCACCGTCGCCCAGGAAAGAAGAGCCGATGCGCAACTCGAAGTGCAGGTGGTTCTCGACGCCCGGGCTCGCTACCGATTCGAGCGTGCCGGAATCGCCGACGAAGCCGACGACCTCACCCTGCGCCACGGTCGCGCCCGCAAGCAGGTCGTCCGGAACACCCTCCAGGTGACTATAGCGCGTAATGAAGCCGTCTCCGTGATCGATCCAGACCTGGCGCCCCCGGAATCGATCGAGCGAAGCGGTGTCGGTGAAGCCCTGCGCCACCACCTTCGCCAGCAGCTCGTCCAACGTGCTCTGCGTCAGCGGCTCGTAGATATGGTCCACGCGGATCACCCGGCCCGCCTTCGAGGCGAGCGCCGGCGTGCCCAGCGGGACGTCAACGCAAGCGAAGTCGGTGAAGAAGTCGACGCCCTCGTGTATTCCGGCGCGGTACTCGCGTGGCGCGTTCGGCATCTGGTTGTCGTCCGACGGGATGCAGGCGCCGGCGACGGGGATCAGCCAGCCGGTGCCCGCGGGATTGTCGATCTCGATGGTAGGCTCGGGCGCCGGCTCGTCTTCGGGCGGAACGGTCGAGCCGACTATCAGCAAGACCTGCCCCACGCTGAGAACCGAGTCCAGCGTCAGTCCGTTCGCAGAGGCCAGCTCCTCGACCGGGATGCCGAAGCGGGCGGCGATATCCCAGAGACTGTCGCCGCTCACAATCGTGTAGTCGAAGTCGCCGGACGTGGCTGTCGGCGCCGCGGTTGGAGGGGTCGTCAGCGTCGGCGAGGGGGCGGCGGACGGCGTCTGCGTCACCTCGTCCGCGCCGGACCCGCCACCGCAGGCAGCCGACAGGAAAACGGCGGCCGCGAGGACCGCCGTCGTGGCGAAGCCGATGAGCGTTCGCCTACTTCTTAACGGGATAGCCCTCTTCCTCCATCGCCGCCTCGATGCCTCCCAGCGGTGTCTGGCCGGGATCATATTCGACGACCACCTGCTTGCCGTCCGGATCGCCGGATACGAACTGCACGCCAGGCAGCTTTTCGACCGACTTGCGTATCGTCTGGATGCAGTGGTCGCAGGATATCTCGGGGGCCTCCAGGGTCGCGCGCTCCATCGTCAACCTCCTCAGTCAACTTCAGCGGCGGATTATGCTCCGCCGCGTCGCCAGACGCAACGCTTCGGCGTGCGCCTGCTCTTCTACCATATCGTCCAGCGGCGCCAGCCGCACGTCGCCGTTCTCCCCGGCCAGCGCCAGGGCGAGGAGGTGGTCAGCGAAGCGCGGGTTCTTGGGCAGCAACGAGCCGTGCAGGTACGTCCCGTAAACGTTGCGGCAGACGGCGCCCTCGCCACCGTCGTCGCCGTTGTTGCCGAAACCCGTCACGACGCTACCGAGGGGGCGCGCCCGCGGGCCCAGGTGCGTTCGCCCACCGTGGTTCTCGAAGCCGACCAGCGTCTCCCCCTCCCACTCGATGACCACGTTGCCGATGAAGCGCTTGGCGTCCGGCCCCGGGTGCTCCGTCCAGAGGTCGAGCAGGCCGACGCCCGGCAGCTCCCCACCATCCGCCGAGCGATAGTACGCGCCCATCAGCTGATAACCGCCGCAGACGGCCAGCAGCACGCCGTCGCGTTCAACGTACTCCTGGAGCGCCTCGCCTTTGACGTCGCGCAGGTCGTCCACCACGCGGCGCTGTTCGGCGTCCTGCGCGCCGCCGATGAAGACGAGATCGTAAGCGCCGGGATCGAAGGCGTCGCCGATCGAAAGCTCGTCAAGCTCGAACTCGATCTCGCGGCCCCTGCAGCGACGCTCGAAGCACATGATGTTGCCGCGATCACCGTAGATGTTCATCAGCTTCGGGTAGAGGTGCGCGAGACGTAATTTCACCGCGCGTCGCCCTCCCAGAATGCCCCGCGGCCCGACCAGCGGCCGAGGATGTTGCGCACGTCCAGCATCGCCGTGTAGGTCGGAATCACGTACAGCGTGCCGCCCTCCGGCGTGGCGGCGATCGCCTGCCGCAGCGCCAGCTTGGCATCGTGCTCGACTTCAGGCCGCTCACCAAGGCCGGCGTACTTCAGGCGCAACGCCATGTCCCAGGCGCGCCGCCCGGAGACGACGAGCGAGGCGACGCCCCCGGACAACAGCTCGAAGTCGACGTCCCAGATCCAGGAGATGTCCCGCCCGTCGGCGATATCGTCGTTGAGGAAGACGGCCAGGTGCTTCGGCGCGCCGTCCGCGGTGATGGTGCGGATCACCTGGTTCACGCCCGCCGGGTTCTTGGCGAGGATCACCTGCACCTCGCGGCCGTCGACCGCCAGCCGTTCCTGGCGCCCGAACGCGGCGGTGACACCGGCCAGACCCTGCTCGATCGCCTTCGTTTCGATGCCTAGCGCAACGGCGAGGGCGGTCGCCGCGGCGGCGTTATAGGCGTTGTAGAGGCCGACGAGCGGCAGGCGCACACTAACTTCGCCGGCGAGCGTCCTCAGCGTCACGTTCATCCCATCGTTCGCCGTCGTCAGCGCCGAGACGGCGACGTCCGGCGTTGGCCGCGCGCGGTGGCAGCCGGGGCAGCGCCAGTGGCCGAGATGTCCGTAGAACACCACCGCGTACTCCAACTCGGACCCGCAGGCGTAACACCAGCGCGCGTCCGCGGCGTGCTCCAGCGACCCGCCGGCCTGCGTCTCATCGTCGACGCCGTAGAGGACAACCTTGCCCAGCGCGACGTCTGAAAGAGAGGCGACGGCCGGATCGTCGGCGTTCAGCGCCAGCGTCACCTCGGCCGGGAAGGAGCGCACGGCCGCCCGCCAGAGGGTGGCGACGGTCTCAACTTCGCCGTAGCGGTCGAGCTGATCGCGGAAGAGGTTCGTGAAGAGCACGGCCCGGGGTTCGACGCTGCGGGCGACCAGCGGCATCGTCGCCTCGTCCACCTCGAAGATGCCGATGCGCTTCTTGGGCGCCGAAAAGCTGCCGTCCCAGCGTACCGATCCGGCGAGGGCCGCGGCGACACCGCGCATCATGTTCGAGCCCTCGCGGTTCGCCACCGGCCGCAGGCCGGCCTTCCGGCAGATGCCGCGCACCATGCGCGCCGTCGTCGTCTTGCCGTTGGTGCCGGTGACGAGCGCGCTGCCCTGCCCCAGGCGCGCAGCCAGCGTCGGCACAAGGCCGGGATCGAGGCGTTCGGCGACCAGGCCGGGGAGCGCCGTTCCGCCGCCGCGACGCAGGCCGCGGCTGAGCGCGGCGACGGTGCGGGCGGCGAGGATGGCGGCAGTTAGTCTCACGTCTGAGATTCTAAACGCTTGCCATCTCTGACGGTGACGGTGACAATGCGTGAGATGTCTATCGAATATCGCCACATCAAGGACGAGGACTTCGAGGAGATCGCGAAACTGGAAGCGATCGCCTTCTATGGCCGTCCGCGCGAAGAGGACACCGCCCTGATGCGCAAGAACTTCCAGCCGGAGTGGACACTAGCCGCCTTCGACGACGGCAAGCCTGTCGCCTCCGTTCGCACGCTCCCCAGCGTGCGCCTGATGCACGGCACGAAGACTCCGTTCGGACTGATCTCACCAGTGACCTGCTACGCGGCTTATCGGCGACAGGGGCACGTGGCGAAGCTGCTCGTGCGGTCGCTGGAGCTGATGAAGGAGCGTGGGCAGCCAATCTCGGGGCTCTACACTCCGCATGACGCGCTCTACCGCCGCTACGGCTGGGAGCGCGCCGAGGAGAAGCGTAGCCTCAGCTTCGATCCCGGCCGGCTCGAGTTCCGCACACCGGCCCCACGCGGGAAGACACGGCCGGCGACCCAGGACGACTGGAAGACGCTCGACGCCATCTACCGCCAGCACGTCGATCCGCTCAACGGAGCGCTCATTCGCGTCGAGAATTGGTGGCGGTTCTTCGTCCTGATCGACTTTGAAAGCAAGGGCCAGCGGGAACGCGACATCGTGGTCTGGGTGGACGAGTCAGGCGAAGACCGGGGCTACGTCGTCTACCAGAACCGCCCGACGGGACAGCGGGAAAACGGCTGGCCGCAACAAGAGATCTTTTTGCGCGACTTCGTAGCGCTCGACGCCGGCGCTTACCGCGGCCTCTGGCAGCACATCCTGACGCACGATCTGGCGTCAAACGTCGTCTACGAGTCGCACCCGGATGACCCGTTCGTGGACCTCTGCGAGGATCCGTTCGTCGTCACGGTGAAGCGGGGCGAGGGGCCGATGATCCGGATCGTGGACGTCGAGGGCGCGATCGCCTCCCGGCCGTACTCCGGCGGCAGTTCAGCGTCGTTCACCGTGCGCATCAGCGACGAGAGCGCGCCCTGGAACGAGGGCGTCTGGCACCTCGAAGCTGGCGAAGGCGGGATGCGTGCCAAAAAGACGGACGCCGCAGCCGACGTCGAGATGAGCGTCAACTTCCTGGCGCCGCTTTACACCGGCTTCCGGACGGCGGAAACGCTGGCGGCCGCCGGCATGATCACGGTGCACAGGGCCGAGGCGCTGGCCGAGATCACGAACGCCTTCGCGGTCACCGACCCACCGTTCACGCAAGACTACTACTAGCCGCGGCGGCTCTCGATCAGGGCCCGCATCTCGCCGCGCGACAGGCCGTCCTCCAGCGACGTCATCGTTCCGGGGCCGAGCAGCTCTTCGGACAGCTTTTTGACTCCGCCCACAGCCGCGAAGAGAAACATGCTTCCGAAGCTGACGCGGGCGACACCCAGCTCCTGCAGCTCAGGCACGCTGGGCGAGCCGGGACCAGCGATGACGCTGACCGGCGCCGGCACCTCCGCGGCGAACGTGCGGATCGTCTCGCTGTCCGTGATGCCCCAGGTGAAGACGCACTCGGCGCCGGCTTCGGCGAAGGCCTGCCCACGACGGACCGCCTCGGCGAGCGCCGCCGGCGGGTCATCGCGCAGCGCCAGGAAGGCGTCGGTGCGGGCGTTGAGCAGGAACTCGGAGCCCAGCTCCCGGCGGGCGTCCATGAAGGCGGCGATCTTCTCCAGCTGTCCCTCGAGCGGCAGGAGCGAGAGTCCGTCGTCTCCGTGCACGCCGTCCTCCATGTTCATGCCGACGACGCCGCCCGCGACGAACGCGCGCACGGTCTCCCTCACCTCGTCGGGGCCACCGAAGCCGTCCTCGCCGTCAGCGTTGACCGGCACGTCGACGGCACCGGCGATCTCGCTCATCAGCGCGACCGTCCGCTCGCGGCCGACGTTGCGGTCCGGCCGACCGGAGGCGTTGGCGATCGCCGAGCTGCTACCCTGCACGGCCTTGAAGCCGAGGTGCTGGAAGAGGAGCGCGCTGAGGACGTTGAACGCGCCGGGCATGATCAGGATTTCGGGCGCTTGCAGCAGGTCGCGCAGGCGGCGGCATTTCTCGTTGGTGGCGGCTATTAGATCAGCGGAAACTTCTGGCACGGGTCACCTCCGCCGCCAGAGTATACCGGGGCCGCCGGGCGTCGGCTAGACGACTTCGTCGGCCCGGCGTTGGCTTGCGCTCAGTGTCACTTCGTCGCGTACTTCTCCGGCTCCGCGTCGAACGACTCTTTGCAGTTGAGGTTGCAGAAGTAGTGCGTCTGCCCCTCGAACTCCGAGGAACCCGCGGCCTTTGCGGGGTCGATCTCCATCCCGCAGACGGGATCCTTGACGAGCTTCTCCAGGACAACCTCCTCCGAAACGGTGGACTCCGTCGTTTCTCTGCCAGCCCGCTCCCGCAGCAGCGAAGGCACGATCGGCATGAGGATGATCATCGTCAGCAGGAAGACCCATCCCGCGCCGCCGATGCGCGCCACCCAGCCGTAGCCGGCGGCGGTCGCCAGGCCGAAGAGGACAACCGCGGCGAGCGACGCACTAGCCGTGTAGATGACGGCCGAAACCGTGTTCACGTTGTCGTCGCTGATCCTCATCGCTTGGCCTCCAAAGCTTCATCGGTCTGAGATCTCTGCGTGCTCTCGTATCGCTCGATCATCGCCCGGATGAAGTCGTACGCCTTCACGACGGAACCGATGTCAACGTTATCCGGGGTATCTGTGCTCCAGTGGTAGTGGGGGATGAAGCCGGCAGCGTTGACAGAGGCAACCGTGACAGCCGGTATCCCGCGGTGTGTAGCGACAAGAGCGTCACTGGCGAATGGAGCAGTCTTGACGGCGCGAACTCCCGTGGAGCTGGGATCACGGGCTGCCCTGGCGGCGAGATCGAGCGCAGCCTCATCGTATCGGTAGCGCCGGAGGAAACCTTCGCCTTCAAAGTAGACGACCTCGCCGGAGCCGCACATCTCAATCGCGATGAACAAGGGCTGCTTCTGGCGCAGCTCTTCTTGATGTCGTTCTAGTAACGCCTTGATGCCTCCCAAAAAGCCCTCTTCGCTTCCCGTTGACACAAACCACACATCCAGGCCTTCGGGCGGCGCTGAGGCGATGCTCTCAGCGAGCGCGAGCAAGACAGCGACGCCGCTGGCGTTGTCATTGGCACCAGGTGATACAGGCGAGCGCGAGTTATCGAAGAACAATGCAGCATACGCAAGACACACGAGGCCTCCTGCAATAAGCAACCCGCTCGTGATCGCGCCGCCGGCCCCGATCGCCGACATGGAGGCGGCCACAGTCACGATCAGAATCGCGATGAAGAGGATGTACAGGGGTGGCGGTGAGCCGCGGCCGCGCGCAATCAACCAGGGGTGAAACGCTGATCCCGAGCGCGCGGCGTCGTGATGTGCACCAATCAGCAGGGTCGCAGACGCCGCCCGGTTGCCCGATCGCGCCAGCACGTTCCAAGAGACGCGCTTGGGGAAAAGGCTGCCCAGCAGCCGAAATCGTGCAGTCAGTTCGCCCCAGACGGAGATGGCGACGATAGCTGCGACAATGGCACCGGCGACGGCGAGCTGCTGTCCAAAGAAGAGAGGGAGGCTGGCTGCCACAGCCGCCACGAGCAAGTGCGAGCCCCAGATAACGCCGTAGTCCGGGTTAAAACGGAAAGACTCGATCTCTGCTGACAGACCCAAGCCAGCCAGCCGCTCGCGCAGCCAGTCAGCCGCTGCGTGCTCGCCTGCCGACGCAGGTGGTCGTGGGATCGCTGCCAGGGCGCGAATGTCGGCCGCCATCCGAGTTGCCAGACCGACCTGCCCCCCGTCCACTCAGGCCTCCCGCGCGAACTGCGCCTGCTCCGCGAGCGCGTCACGTTCGGCCGGAGCCGACGGTGGGCCGCGCCTGATCGGCGGCGTGTAGCCGCGCATGCGAAGCGTGTTCATCGTCACGGAGAAGCTGCTCGTGGCCATGAGGAGCGCGGCCAGCTCGGGGCTCACGATCTGCGTCACCCACGGGTAGAGGATGCCGGCCGCCAGCGGCAGCATCGCCGCGTTGTATCCGAACGCCCAACCGAGGTTCTGGCGCACCAGGCGCATCGTCTGCCGCGAGATCTGGATCGCGGCTATCACATCGAGGATATCGTCGCGAATCAGGATCACGTTGCCGGTCTCGCGAGCGACGTCCGTGCCACTGCCCAGCGCGATGCCGACGTCGGCCTGCGCCAACGCCGGCGCGTCGTTGACGCCGTCGCCGACCATCGCCACGACCTGTCCGGACTCCTGCAGCTTCTTGACCTCGGCCGCCTTCTCGCCCGGCAGCACCTCGGCGAGGACGCGGTCGATCCCGAGGGCGCGGCCGATGGCGTCAGCGGTGCGCCTGTTGTCGCCCGTGATCATGGCGACCTCCATGCCGAGGGCCTTCAGCTCGCGCACCGCGCGCTCGGACGTCTCCTTCAGAGTGTCCGCGACGGCGACGATTCCAACAGCCGCGCCATCTCGGGCGACGAACATCACGGTCTTGCCTTCGATCTCCAGGCGCTCGACCTCGTCCAGCAAGGCATCGATGTCCACGCCGCGGTCGGCCATCAAGCGCCGGTTGCCGAGGAGGACCCGCGCGCCGTCCACGGTCGCCTCGACGCCGTGGCCCGGGATCGAGTCGAATCCCTCGGGCTGCGGCACGGAGAGACCGCGCTCGCGGGCGCCCTGGACGATCGCATCACCGAGCGGATGCTCGGAGTCGCGTTCGACGGAGGCGGCGAGGGCGAGCACTTCGTCCGAGGTGACATCGGTGACCGACGGCTCGCCTTTCGTTAGCGTGCCGGTCTTGTCGAGAATGACGGTGCGGACGCGGGAGGTGGCCTCGACGGCGTCTGCGCCCTTGAACAGGATGCCGAACTCAGCGCCCTTGCCGGTGCCGGCCATCATCGCCGCCGGCGTTGCCAGGCCGACGGCGCAGGGGCAGGAGATGATAAGAACGGTGACGGAGACCAGGAGCGCGAAGCCGAACACCTCCAGTTCGCCCAGGTCGTACGGCGTCAGGACGAGGCGCGTGGCTTCGGAGAAAAAGAGGTCATAGCCGGCGAAGAACCAGAAGAGGAACACGACCAGCGCCAGCGCGTGCACGGCGAGGATGAAGTTGCCGGCGACGCGGTCAGCCAGCGCCTGGATCGGCGCCTTCGTCGTCTGCGCTTCCTCCACGAGCCGGATGATCTGAGCGATCGCGGTGTCGGCACCGACGCGGCCGGCCTCGAAGCGGAAGGCCCCCGTCTTGTTGATCGCGCCGGCGATCACGTTGTCGCCCTCGCGCTTCTCGACGGGTATGCTCTCGCCGGTGATAACGGACTCGTCCACCGCCGAGTAGCCTGAGACGACGACTCCGTCGACCGGGATCGCGTCGCCCGGCCGCACGGCGACTATGTCGCCGACCTCGACCTCGTCTGCCGGAATCTCGATCTCCTTGCCGCCACGAACGACGGTGGCCCGGCGCGGACGCAGCTTCATCAGCTTGCGGATCGCCTCGGACGTACGGCCGCGGGTGAGCGCCTCAAGATAACGGCCGAGCACGATGAAGGCGATGAGGAGCGCGGCGGCCTCGAAGTAGATGGCGTTTTCGCCGCCGAAGCCGGCGTCAGGAAAGAACGTGTTGATGACGGCGATCCCGTAGGCAGCGCCGATGCCAGTGGCGTACAACAGGTTCATGTCGGTGACGCCCCGGCGCAGGCCGTTCCACGAGTGCACGAAGAACTGACGGCCCGGACCTAACACCAGCGGCGTCGTCAGCGCGAAGAGAAGATACTTATTGCTGAGCCAGTCCGGCATGAAGCTGTCCAGGGGCGCGAACTTCGATAACGTGAAGAGCATGACGAGCAGCCCAAGCGGCCAGGCGATGAGCATGGCCCGCGTCTGGCGCTTGAGCTCCTCCTGCCGCAGCTTTCGCTCGCGGTCGATGCCTTCTTCGCCTTCGCCGCGGTCTTCCACCTCGTAGCCGAGGGCACGGATCGTCTTCTTTATCTCGGCGGCGGAGACGGCGGAGTCGAGGAAGTCGACTGTCACCGTGTCTGTCGCGAAGTTGAACGCAACGTCTCGAATGCCGGGGAGGCCGCGCACGGCGGGTCCTATGACGTGCTCGCAGTGGCCCGCTGTCATGCCGAGCACGAGCAGGCTGATCTTCGCGCCCGGCACGTCGTAGCCGATCTCCTCGACGCGCTCGACCATCGCCGGCACGTCGCAGGCGGACGGGTCGTAGACGATGCCCGCTTTGCCGGCGCTGAGGTTAACGGTCGCTGCGTCGACGCCGGGCAGGTCGTTGAGCGTCTTTTCGACTTTGCGCACGCAGGCGGCGCAGGTCATCCCCGCAATGGGGATCGAGATTTCCTTGCGATCAGTGGTCGCTTTAGCCATCGCTGTCTATCCTTCCGCGCGGATGAAGATCGCCAGGGGGCTCTTCACGTCCAGCAGCTCGACGCGCTCGAAGCCAGCTTCGCTGATGATCGAGCGCAGCTGTTCGGCGTAGTCGTCCGGCAGGCGGTGGCCGATCAGGTGCGAGAGGAAACCGACGAAGCCTCGGCTGGGCTTGAGGTCGACGACAACGAGCCTGCCGCCGGGCTTCAGCACGCGTTTCACCTCTGCCAGACCGCGCAGCTTAAGGTCGTCCGGTAAGTGGTGGATCATGAAGCTGCTGAGGGCGGCGTCGAATTCACCGTCGGCGAACGGCAGGTCCTCTATAGGCGCAACCCGGAAGTCGACGTCGCGGCCCTTCTTCGCCGCCTTGCGCCGGGCGATCTTGATCATGTCTGGGGAGGCGTCGATGCCGGCAGAGCGGCCTTCCTCGCCGACGCGTCGCGCAGCCCGCAGCGTCAGGTCCCCCGTGCCGCAGCCAACGTCGAGCACTGCCTCGCCGGCCTTCAGGCGCGCGGCTCTCACCGCCGACTTGCGAGCGCCCGGCATCGAGCCAAGCGTCACGGCCCAGGTGCAAGCGTCGTACAAGTGTGCCCACCAGGTGATCGTCGCGCCAGCGGTCTCCGGAACACGGTCGTGAGTATGAGTCGTCATGCTGCCCCCTTAGCGGTTCGCCAGCTCGTAGAGGTCGAGCAGCTCGTCGATTACCTGGTCGTCGCGGCCATCCTTGATGCCCTCGACGACGCAGTTGTGGAGGTGGCCGTCGAGCATCAACTGCTCCATCTTTTCGATGGCGCGGCGAACGGCGAACGTCTGCTTGAGGACGTCGACGCAATACTTGTCTTCCTCTATCATGCGCCGCACGCCCTGCAGGTGTCCTTCAATGAAGGCCAACCGCTTGAGCACGTCCTGCTGCTTCTCTGGCTGCATGTGATCTCTCCTATCACCCATACCCCCCCGGTGGGGGTCTGCACAGCTACCATAGCACCGTCCCGCGTCCGGTGGGAAGTGACGACGCTCACAAATGCTGGCGAGACTTTGCGGGTCTGGCACAATGGGGCGCTCTCTGACGCCGGTGGACGGAGCCGCGCGCCGAAGCGCCGGCCTAAGGCGCGACGACGCCCAGCGCTTCGTTGGCGGCGGTCACCGATAGACCCGGAGTGGGGCCGCCGGTAGGCACGTAGATGCGGTCGCCGACGACGGCCGCGCCCATGCCGTGACGAGCCGTCGGCAGGGGCGGCATCACCAGCCAGACGCCGGACGCCGCGTCGTACGCTTCGTTTGCATCGAACGTGCCTTCGAGGCCCTCGCCGCCCATCACGTAGACGGTGCCGTCGAGCGCGGCGACGGCGAGGCCGCTGCGCGCCGTCGGCAGCGGGGCCAGAGCAGTCCACGCGTCGGTCAGCGGGTCGTATGCCTCGTTCGCATCCAGGTTCAGTCCGATGTCGACCTCGATCCGCCCGCCGATGACGTAGATGACGCCGTCGACGACTGCGGCACCGAGATGATCCCGGATCGTTGGCAAAGGCGCGGCCGCGGACCACTCTCCCGTTGCCAGATCCCAAACGTCGACTTCGGCGATGTTTAAGGGGGCATCGACAGGGCCGAAGGTGGCGCCGCCGATCAGGTAGATCCTGCCGTCAACCTCGGCCACGGCGTGCCCGGCGCGGATGCGCGGCATCTCCGCCACGTCTGCCCACTGATCGGTGGCGGGGTCGTACTCGTAGACCGTGCTCGTCGGTGAGCGGAAGGAGACGAGGTAGCCCCCGAAGACGTAGAGCTTGCCGCCGTAGCCGATCGCCGCGGCGTGGTGCCGTGGCTCCGGCAGTGGCGCCGCCTCTGACCACGAGTCCGTCGCCGGATCGTACACCTCGACCATCGTCCTGGTCGCGCCGCTGGTGTCGAAGCCGCCGATTACGTATATGCGGCCGTCCAGCTCGCCGACGGCGACTTCGGATCGCGGAGAGGGCATGGGCGCCAGAGAGGTCCAAGCGAGGGAGCCGGGCTCTGCGTCAGTCGCGCCGAGCGAGGTCGTTGCGCCGGGCGATGAGTCACCGGGCGGTGTGGCGCTGCCTGCGTCGTCGTCGCCGGAGCAGCCGCTGATGGCGACGGCGATCAGGATCAGGGCCGGCAGCAGCGCCCTCGATACCACCAGACCTGACGATTTGAAGGCGGCGGGGAGACGAGGCACCTCCGCATTGTACGGCCCTCGGGGCGCCGACGTACCCTTAGTGAGAGCTTCCTACTCTCATTAGTGTCGACTCTAAGTGTTGGAGGTCAGATTGCCTAAGCGAGCGAGACGCCGAAGATATACAAAGAGCACCGGCCCGACTGCATCAAGACTACTCATCTCGATCGCCGGCATCGCCGTGGTCGCCATTCTCGTGCTCGCCGCCGGATGGTGGTTCTTCGTCCGCAGCGACGCCAAGCTGGCCACCGGGCCGCCGGCTATTCCAGAGGATCTAATCGACGCCAGCGATGCGCCCGGCGCCGACGGCGACGGCACGGACTTACTCACTTTCCGCATCATCGCCGACCGCTCCGAGGCAGCGTACTTCGTCGGCGAGCAGCTCGCATCGCTGAGCATACCCTCGACCGCCTCGGGCACGACTGGCGATGTCGGGGGTGAGTTCCACCTGACACCGGACGGCACAGCGCTGGCAGCGGATACGACGTCGCAGTTCACGATCGGCCTGACGTCGCTCCGGAGCGATGAGTCAATCCGCGACAACCGGGTGCAAGGCGCGCTGGAGACGGGTCTCTTCCCGACGGCGACGTTCACGTTCACGAGCTTCACGGGATACGACCCGTTGATTCCCGAGGGTGAGCAGCAGGACATCCGGCTCACCGGCACGCTCGACCTGCACGGAGTCCAACGTGAGGTGACCTGGAAGGTGGAGCTGCTGCGTCAGGCGAACGTGATCACGGCGCTGGCCACTGTCACGATCGCCTTCGCTGACTACGGCATCACGCCGCCAAGCGTCGGCGGCTTCACCCTGGTCGGGAACGACGCAACGCTGCAGGTGCAACTGGTGGCGGAGACGATCTAGCACTGCCTCCGGCGGCCAGGGACGGGGCGTTCGCTACTTTGAGGGATCCAGCAGGACCTTCACGCAGTTGTCCTCGCGCTTGGTGAAGATGTCGTATCCGTGCGCCGCATCTGACATCGGCAGCCGATGGGTGATGATCTGCGAGGGGTCGGCCTTGCCTTCCTGGATCATCCCCATCAGATCGCCCATGTAGCGCTTGACCGGGCACATGCCGATCTTGAACGTGATGTCGCGCATGAACGAGAAGAACATCGGGAACGGGAACTCGGGCTCTGTGTACATGCCAACGGCGCTGATCGTGCCCGCCGGCCGCACGTAGTTCCAGCAGTCCTTGAGCGAAGCCTCGAGACCGACCGCCTCGAGGACGACGTCAGCGCCGCGACCGTCTGTGGCGTCGCGGATGATCGCCTTGGCGTCCTCCTTGGACATGTTGATCGGCGTGGCGCCGATCTTCTTCGCCATCGCCAGGCGCTCCGGCATCCGGTCGATGGCGAACACCTGCTTGGGCTCAAACGTCAGCGCTCCCATCTGCGCGAAGAGACCGACCGGCCCCGACCCGACGACAGCCACCGTGTCGCCCGGCTTGATGTCGCCGCGGTCGGCGGCGAAGTAGCCGGTGGAGAAGATGTCGCCGACGAAGATCGCTTTCTCATCGCTAAGCCCGTCCGGCACTTTCTCCAGCGTGTAGTGACCGTTGGGCACGCGCAGGAACTCTGCCTGGGCGCCGGCCAGCTGCATGAAGCCAAACGTCTGCTGCTGCGTGCAGACGCTGGGCCAGCCGCTCTTGCAGTAGTAGCAGTCGCCGCAGGAGGAGACGAACGAGCCGACGACGCGGTCGCCCGGATTGAAGTTGCTGATGCCCGCGCCCGTCTCGACGACTTCGCCGATGTACTCGTGGCCGATGGTCCAGCCGGTCCCGGGCAGCGGCATGCGGCCGTCATAGACGTGCATGTCGGAGCCGCAGATGGCCGCAGACGTGACCTTGATGATGACGTCGTTGGCGTCCTGGATCGCTGGATCGTCCACGTTCTCGACCTTGATGTCGAAGGGTCCATGGAATGTCACGGCGCGCATGAGGCGTTCCTCCTAGTATTCGTTTCGAGCGTGTTGAGGATACGCGCAGACGGTAACGCCGACAAGACGGGCGACTACTCGGGGTCTTCCGGAATCAGGAGGGCGAACTCCGCTGGCAGCATGATCCCGCGCGAGAGTTCGCCTGTCTCCGGCCAGTACGCACGAACCACGATCGTGCCGTCCTTGAGTTGGAACTCGACCTGGTACTGGTCGAGTTCCGCGTGCTCGCGGTCCGCGTGATCGGCCGCGGAGTCCAGCACCATGCCAACGATCGACGTTATTTCGTCAGCATCGCGAACATCGGTCGATCGGCTGCCGCCCGACGTCGACCGCACGCGGAAGAGCGTCACCTTGCCACGAATGTCGAGGATGTCGGCGCCCGTCTCGGCGTTCGGGTTCGTGCTGGCCTCGTAGACCGTGAAGCCGTCACCGGTAGGGCTTTCCGCCGTCACCCGGAACGATGGTGCGTAGTCCTGCAGCGAGTAGATGGGCGTGCCCGGATCGAGAAAGGCGGCGTCACCGTCCTTACTTTGTAGCGGAGCCCGGCGCTCCCGGACAGTCGACAGCTCACCTCGGCGATCTGCTTGCCTGGGACGGGCGGCTCAACCCAGTCGATGTCGCCGGACGATCCCGGCTCGCCCGCCGGGCAGTCGCGCGGCTCCGCCGACGCCGTCGCGGTTTCGGCATCAGGCACCGCCGTCGGGGACAGGCCGTCGCCGCCAGTGCAGCTCACGAGCGCCGCCGCCGCAAGAGCGACAAACGGTGGGAGCAGGCGCGTCATCATTCTCACCCACTACGGGGACGGATGCCGCACCAGATTGGTTCCCGCTGCTGGAGTGAGGTCAGCCGATGCGCTCGACGAAGACCTTCATCACGCCGCCGCAGATCTTGTCTTCGCCGTCGATCGGGTTGGTGAGATCGACGTCGACGAGGCGCGGGCGACCGTCCTTGTGCGTCTCCATCGCCTCGTAGATCACCTCCGCCTCGCCACAGCCGCCACCGATCGTGCCGCAGAACGTGCCGTCGGCGCGCACCAGCAGCCGCGCCCCCGGCCGGCGCGGCGTCGAGCCTCGCGTCTCGGCCACGGTAGCCACGACGACAGCCTCACCGGCGCCGAGGGAACGTTGGATCTCGCGGAACACTTCGTCCATACCCATATATTATGCAGCGAGAAGACGAAGGGAGTGAAACTATGACCCAGCAGGAGACACCGAGCCCGCCGCCGACGAACGTCGTAGGCGACTTCAACGAGATCGCCGAGGAGTTCACGAAGCGAGTCAGCCGCATCGTCTGGTGCACGGTAGCCACTGTGGACACGAAGGACCGCCCGCGTACGCGCCTTCTGCACCCGATCTGGGAGACGGACGGCGGGCTCGTCGGCCACATCGCCACCGGCCGCCACTCGCTCAAGGAGAAGCACATCGCGCGCAACGCCAACGTCTCGCTGACGTACTGGGACCAGGGGCAGGAGCAGGTCTACGTCGACGGGACGGCGAGTTGGGCCGACGACGCAGCTGAGAAGCGCCGCATCTGGGACCTCTTCAAGGACACGCCCCCACCCTACGGCTACGATCCAGCGATGATCTGGCCAGACGGCGTCGAGAGCGCGGAGTTCGGCGTCCTCACGCTGACGCCCCGCCGCGTCGAGCTATACGGCCTCGCGGACCTGATGGCGGGAAGACCGCCGACGGTCTGGCGCGCGGGCTAGGCGTCTCCTGCTCAGATCATGCAAGGTCGAAGCGATCGAGATTCATGACCTTGTTCCACGCAGCGACGAAATCAAGCACGAACTTCCGCTCGGCGTCGACACTCCCGTAGACCTCGGCGATCGCCCGGAGCTCGGAGTTCGAGCCGAAGACGAGGTCGACGCGGGTACCGGTCCACCGGAGCTCGCCGGTCTCGCGACTACGACCCTCGAACACCTCCTCGGAGTCCGAGGTCGCCTTCCACTCCGTCGCGATGTCGAGCAGGTTGACGAAGAAGTCGTTGGTCAGCGTCTCGGGTCGGTCAGTGAAGACCCCGTGCTCGGACTGCCCGGCGCTGGCGTTCAGGACGCGCATGCCGCCAAGGAGGGCCGTCATCTCGGGAGCGGACAGCGTTAGCATGAACGCCTTGTCCACCAGCAGGTGCTCCGCCGTGGGCGCGTGGCCGTTCTGGAGGTAGTTGCGGAACCCGTCTGCGGTCGGCTCGAGAACGGCGAACGAATCGGTGTCGGTCTGCTCCTGGGTGGCATCGGTGCGCCCCGGCGCGAAGGGCACCTGCACGTCGTGCCCGGCCTTCTTCGCGGCGGACTCGACGGCTGCGCACCCGCCCAGCACGATCAGATCGGCGAGCGAGACCATCTTCCCGCCCTTCTGCGAGCCGTTGAACTCCCGCTGGATTCCCTCCAGGGTCTCCAGCACCCTCGATACGCCGGACGTGACGTTGACGTCCCACTCCGCCTGCGGCGATAAGCGGACGCGCGCCCCGTTCGCGCCACCGCGCTTGTCGGTGTCACGGTAGGTCGAGGCCGACGCCCAGGCGGTCGAGACCAGCTGGGAGATGGACAGGCCGGAGTCGAGGATCTTGCTCTTGAGCGCCGCGATGTCCTCATCGTCGATCAGGTCGTGCGTGACCTCGGGGACCGGATCCTGCCAGAGCAGCGTCTCCTCGGGAACCCATGGGCCAAGGTACCGCGCGACGGGTCCCATGTCACGATGCAACAGCTTGTACCACGCCCGGGCGAAGGCGTCGGCGAACTCGTCCGGGTTCTCGTAGAAGCGGTGCGCGATCTCCTTGTAGACCGGATCCACGGTCAGCGCAATGTCCGTCGTCAACATCATCGGAGCGTGCCGTTTCGACGGATCGTGCGCGTCCGGCACTGTGCCCTGCGCTTCGCGGTTCTTGGGGGTCCACTGGTTCGCACCGGCAGGGCTCGTCGTCAGCTCCCACTCGTAGTTGAACAGGTTCTCGAAGTAGCCGTTGTCCCATTTGATCGGGTCGTTGGCCCAGGCGCCCTCGAGCCCGCTCGTGATCGTGTCGCCGCCCTTGCCGCTGCCGAAACGGTTCTTCCAGCCGAAGCCCTGCTCCTCGATGCTGGCACCCTCGGGCTCGGGACCGAGGTGCTCATCGCCGCCGGCCGCGCCGTGGGTCTTGCCGAACGTGTGGCCGCCAGCGATGAGCGCGACGGTCTCCTCGTCGTTCATCGCCATGCGGCCAAACGTCTCACGGATGTCCCGGGCCGAAGCCACCGGGTCCGGGTTGCCGTTCGGCCCCTCTGGATTGACGTAGATCAGGCCCATCTGAACGGCGCCGAGCGGATTCGCCAGCTCCCGGTCGCCGCTGTAGCGCTCGTCGCCGAGCCACTCCCGCTCCGGACCCCAGTAGACGTCCTCCTCGGGCGCCCAGATGTCCTCGCGGCCGCCGCCGAAGCCGAAGGTCTTGAAGCCCATCGTCTCCATGGCGCGGTTCCCGGCGAAGATCAGTAGGTCGGCCCACGAGATCTTCCGGCCGTACTTCTGCTTGATCGGCCAGAGAAGTCGGCGCGCCTTGTCGAGGTTGGCGTTGTCGGGCCAGCTGTTGAGGGGGGCGAAGCGCTGTGCGCCGGCGCCGCCGCCGCCCCGGCCGTCGCCGATGCGGTACGTGCCTGCGGCGTGCCACGTCATGCGGATGAAGAAAGGTCCGTAGTGGCCGTAGTCGGCCGGCCACCAGTCCTGCGACTGGGTCATCAGCGCATCGACGTCCTTGGCCAGGGCCTCGAAGTCGAGGGTCTTGAACTCCTGGGCGTAGTTGAACGAATCGCCCATCGGATCGGACGAGGGCGAGTTCTGGCGGAGAATCCTCAGATTCAACTGATTCGGCCACCAGTGCTGGTTCGCCGTGGCCCCAACCGCAGTGTGAGGTCCGCCCATCACGGGACACTTGCTTGCGATGTTATTTGACACGTAGGTCCTCCTGATGTGCTAGTCGTGAGTGCACCCGGAGGCTCATGCTCGGCCTGTTGGCCCGGATGACTTAGGCAGACCCAACGGCCGGGCCGCGAAGTCTCCGTTCCGGCGTATTGTATCGCAGATCAAGGGTCTCTTTATCGGGCAATGCCCACGGCACCAGCGTGCGCCGCTGCGAAGGCCGCGAAGCCGATCGCCAGGCTGAGCACGACGTACAGCCCCGACCGCAGCGGATCGTCGTCGCGGACGTAATGCCAGCCCTCGTAGATGAACGTCGAGAACGTCGTCATCGCGCCGAGAAAGCCCACCGTGAGGAACGTTCTTACGTCCGGCGAAAAGGCATCGCGCTCCTCGACCAGGCCCAACACGACGCCGAGCAGCGCGCAGCCGAGCACGTTGACACCCAGGGTTCCCCAGGGAAACCCGATCCCCAGCTCGCCGTACAGCCGCACCGCCAGCAGATAGCGCGCGACTGCGCCCAGCGCGCCGCCCGCCGCCACCGCCAGTAGCGTCACTCGCCGCGGCCTTCGCTGAGGGAACGGCCGTGGCCGCCGCGCTGCAGGAGGATGATCTCGGCCATCACGCTGACGGCGATCTCTGCCGGCGACTCGGCACCGATGTCGAGGCCGATGGGCGTGTGCACCTTCGCCACCTCTTCCGGGTCTGCGCCATCCTCAACGAGATGTTTGAGCACGGCCTTCGCCCGCCGCCGCGAGCCGATCATGCCAACGTAAGCAGCGCCGCGGCCGATGACGCCGCGCAGACTGGCCTCGTCGTGCTTGTGGCCGCGCGTCACAGCGACGACGTAGGTCGTGCTGTCCAGCGGGTAGTCCGCCAGCACCTCGTCAAAGCGGCCGCGGATCACTCTCTCGGCCTCCGGGAAGCGCTCCGGGTCGGCGTACTCCGGCCGGTCGTCGATCACGGTGACGCGGAAGCCACAGAGGCTGGCGATCTCGGACAGCGCCTTGCCCACGTGGCCACCGCCGGCGATGACCAGCGCGCACGACTGTTCGTGCACCTCGACCATCACCTGGAACGCCTCGCCGGCTGCCTCGCGGCGGCTCTGCTCCTCGCCAGCGGACGAGAGATAGAGCGTGTGCACGCGGTGGCGCCGAAACGCCCCCCCTGCGCCCGCCGTGATCACCGAATCGAGCGCGGCCACACCAAGCGATCCGAAAGTGGAGCCGTCGGTCCGCACCAGCAGCTTCGCACCGACGTGCTCTCCCTGGCCGTCGGGCGCGGCCATCACGGTGGCCACGAGGACGGGATTGCCGCCCTCCAGCGCACCCACGACCTGTTCGGCGATGCGGGCTTCCAGTGAATCCGCCATCTCAGGCTCTACGCACCCGCCCGGTCGACCGTAAACGCCAGGAACTCGATGCGGTTGCCGCCGGGGTCGCGGGCGAAGAAGCGCGCCCGGCCCTCTATCGGGATCGCTTCCTCCAGTTCGCAGCCGGCGGCGCTGAGGCGCTTCCGCAGACCATCGAGGTCGTTCGTGACAAGCGCCGGGTGCCTGTCGCTCAATTCGGGCTCGCCATCGGGGTCTGTCTCGAAGCGAAGGTGCAGCTCCTGATCGCCGATGCGATACCAGACGCCCGTTCGTCCAGCGTCGGAGAGCGATTGCGGACGCCGCATCTCCTCGAGGCCGAGCAGCTCGCCGTAGAAGCGCCTCGCCTCGTCAGCCAGGGCGGCCGGAACGATCATCTGCACGTGCTGAAGACTGACGATGCTCATGACGAGCCCCTAGACGTTGAAGAGGACGTTGATCACGTCGCCCTCCTGGACGATGTACGTTCGCCCTTCCTGCCGCAGCTGACCGGCCTTGCGCGCCTCGTTGTGCGAGCCGAGTTCAAGCAGCTTGTCCCAGGCGATCACCTCGGCGCGGATGAAGCCGCGCTCGATGTCGGTGTGGATGCGGCCGGCCGCCTGGAGGACCGTCGCGCCGTTGGGAATCGTCCAGGCGCGCGTGTCCTTGTCGCCGGCGGTGAAAAACGTAACGAGGCCCAGCATCTCGCGGATCGCCTCCAGGACGTGGTCCGTCGCGCCTTCGCCAGCGTTCATGTCGTCCCGGAACTCCTTCGCCTCTTCTGGCGACAGCTCGGCCAGCTCCGCCTCCAGACGCGCGCAGAGAGCGGTGACCGACGTGCGCGCCTTTGCGCGCCGCTCGCGAAACTCGGCCTCGATCGCATCCCGCTCGGCGACGGCGCTTTCACTGATGTTGACGAGGATCAGCATCGGCTTTAGCGTCAGCAGGCCGAAGTTGGCGAGCGCCTTGATGTCCCCCTCGTCGGTGATCACGTCGCGCAGCGGCGTCTCGGCGTCCAGATGAGTCTTCGCGCGCTTGAGCATCTCCGATTCGCGCTGCGCAGCCTCGCCCTCGGCCGTCTTCGCCGTGCGCGCCGTCGTGTCCAGCTTGTCGAGCCGCCGGTCAATGATGCCGAGGTCGTGCAGCAGCATCTCGGCGTCGAACGCGCCGATGTCGCGATCGGCGTCGATCGTGCCCGTCGGGTGCGGAACGTCATCACGCTCGAATTCGCGGACGACGTGGATCAGGGCGTCGGCGCGGCCGAGCGCCTCGGCGGCGGAACCGGAGGGCGCCGCACCGCGTTCGAACAGCGCAGGCAGGTCGTGGAGGACAACTTCGATGGGCGTGATCTTCTTCGCGGCAACAAGCACACCGAGGCTCTGCAGTCGCTCGTCCGGTATCTTGACCGAGCCGATCGCCTCGCCACGGCCGGCTGCCGAGGCGCTGCCGTGGCCGGCCATGAGCGCCTTGAAGACGGTCGTTTTACCGGAGAAGGGGAGTCCGACGATTGCGAGGTCCATTACGCCTCGCAGCGTAAGAGCGATGCGTCGCGAGGGTCAAGGAAGGCCGCTTGACACTCCGGGGTGCGCGGTTACCATAGTGACCGATCAGTCACTTGGGCCATAAACGCGGCCGCCGAAGGGAGATCTCGACAATGGTGACAGCGGAATTCAATCCGTTAACCCCAGAAGCCCTGGCAGACCCCTACCCGATGTACCGGGAGCTGCTGGCGCACAACCCGGTCTCCTGGAACTCCACGTTTCAGACGTGGGTCTTCACGCGCTACGAAGACGTTGACGCCATCCTTACCCACCAGCAGACATCAGCCGACCGTCGCAGCGGCTCCAATTCGTTCGCCGAGATGCAGCGCAAGTACATCGAAGAGCATCCGGAGGACCTCTTCGTTCGCGCCCCGACGATGCTGACGGCTGACCCACCCGAGCACACTCGTCTGCGCCGCCTGGTCAGCAAGGCGTTCACGCCGCGCGCCGTCGAGAACTTGCGCCCGCGCATCCAGAGTATCGTCGACGAGATTCTTGACGACGTCGCCGGCGACGGCGAGATGGACCTCGTGCAGACGGTCGGTTACCCGCTGCCGGTGATCGTCATCGCCGAGATGCTCGGCGTGCCCACGAAGGACCGTGCGAAATTCAAAGAGTGGTCCGATGACATCGTGGCGACGCTCGGTGGCCCCTTCACGCCGCAAGACGTGCTGCAAGCGGCCGAGAAGGCGCGGCACGCCCTCGTCGAGTATCTCTCCGGCGTGATCGAGGAACGCCGCAAGGACCCGCAAGACGACTTGATCAGCGGCCTCATCGCCGCCGAGGACGAAGGCACCGCCCTGAGCACACAGGAGATCTACTCGACGACGATCCTTCTCCTCGTCGCCGGCAACGAGACGACGACCCACCTGATCGACAACGGCATGCTGGCCCTGCTCAAGAACCCGGAGCAGATGCAGCTACTGCGGGACGACCCGTCGCTGATCAAGTCCGCCGTCGAGGAGCTGTTGCGCTTCATCGGCCCCGTCCAGGCCACCGGCCGCACTTTCACGGAGGACGCGGAGATCGGTGGCCAGGCGCTAAAGGCGCGCGAATCGACCCTCGTCCTCCTGGGCGCCGCCAATCACGATCCCGCGAAGTGGGGCGACAACGCCGACAAGCTGGACGTGACGCGAAATCCCGTCGACCACGTCGGCCTTGGCGACGGCATCCACTTCTGCCTGGGCGCCCCGCTGGCCCGCGCCGAGGCGCAGATCACCATCAGCACCCTGCTCGAACGCTTCCCGAAACTCAAGCTGGCCGTCGACGAGCCGGAGTGGGGCGGAACGTTCATCATCCGCGGCGTGAAAAGCCTGCCGCTGACGTTCTAACGCGACCTCTCACAGGCGTGAAAGAAAACCGCCCCACCGTTATGGTGGGGCGGTTTCGGTTACTTGTCGTCACAGGACACCTTGCCGGAGACATCCTGTGACGAGCCCAAAAGGGAGGGTTTGGGACCATAAATACAGACGGCGGCCCCAACCCTCCGTTACAAGCCTCACGCGCCTTCACAGAGTCTCAACGCCGCGTCTGGCACCAGCGTAACGGCCATGCGACTATACCTGTTGCACATGATGAGGGTTGGCAGATTGGACGAGCGCAGGCCTCTTCTGCGGGGCTACTTTCACCTCGCCGCCGCGCTGGCGGCCGTAGTAGGTTGCGTCGTCCTCGTCATCCTCGCCGACACACCGCGTGCCTACGTCGGCGGCGCCGTCTTCGCGGTCAGCCTGATAGCCCTCTACACGATCAGCGCCACCTATCACACGATCACCTGGGGTCGCCGCGCACACGCCGTCCTCAAGCGTCTCGACCACGCGATGATCTTCGTGCTCATCGCCGGCACCTACACCCCGCTCTGCCTGCTGGCCGCCAGCGACCCTTGGGGCCTCAGAATTTTGGCCATCGTCTGGTCCATCGCCGCTGTCGGAATCGTGCTCAAGCTCGTCTGGCCGGGCGCGCCACGCTGGCTCGGCGTCGGGCTCTACCTGGCGACCGGCTGGGTCGCGCTCGTGGCGGCGACTGAGCTGACCGACTGGTTCGCGCTCGTGCCGCTCCTCTTGCTCGCCGGCGGCGGCTTGCTCTACTCGGCCGGCGGCGTGATCTACGCCTTACGCCGGCCGGACCCGTTCCCTAGCGTCTTCGGCTACCACGAAGTCTTCCATGTCCTCGTCATCGGCGGCAGCGTCCTGCACTACTCGCTCATCGCCGGCTACCTGATGACGTCCTAGACCCGTCTCGCAGACCTCGGCCAGCGCACATCGATCACACAGCGGCTCCGCCCGGCAGGCGTCCTTCGCGTGCTCCACGATCAGCGCATGGTACTCGCCGAAGAGCGCCGCGTCCCGTGGCAGGGACTCCTCGAATAGCCGCTGCCAGGCGTCGTACGTGTCTCGGCCGGGCCGGAAGCCCAGGCGCGAGAACGTCCGGCGGGTGTATGCGTCGACGACGAAGAACGGCTGCCGCGCCGCATAGACGAGGATCACGTCCGCGGTCTCCGCGCCGATGCCATGAGTGGCGAGGAGAGCCCGCCGCAGCTCCTCACGCGGCGCCGCCAACAGGCGCTCTAGGTCGCCTTCAAAGCCCGCGTCCAGCATCTCCAGGAAGGCCAGCAGCTTGCGCGCCTTGCTCCGGTAGAAGCCGCTGGGACGGATCAGCTCCGCCAGCTCGGCGGCCGAAAGCGCCCGCATCGCGGCCGGTGAGAGCGCACCCGCCTGCTTCAGATTCGCCAGCGCCTTCTCCACGTTCGTCCAGGCCGTCCGCTGCGTGAGAATCGCACCGACGATCACCTCAAACGGACCGTCAGCGGGCCACCAGCCGCGCGGCCCGTACCGCTCTACGAGTCGCTCGTAGACGTCACGAACGCGGTCCTCGCGCTCGGTCATCCGTTGCGCCAGGACTGGGCGTCTTCGACCCACTTCGGGAGGCGCGCGTCCGCGACGGAGTCATAGTAGGGCAGGTACGGCTTGACGTCGAGGACGGGCGAGCCGTCGATGGCGTCGAGGCCGCGCACCTTGAGCACATTCTCGTTCACGGCCAGCAGCGGCACAGGCGTCACGAGCAGCGGGTTGGGCCTGATCTGGCTGCGCGTGGCCAGCACCCCCATCAGCGGGTTCTCTTCGTCGTCGCGTGGGTGCAGTTGCGGCTTCGACCCGCGCACATCTTCCGGGACTTTGTGCGGCCAGAAGACGATGATCACGTGCGAGTAGTCGCCGAGGTTGAGGAGCATGTCCGCCAGCTCGGGCCGTATGATCACACGCGACTCTACGTTGGCCCAGCCGTCCGCCATCGGCTTCTTCACGCCGTTGCGGACGTAGCCGATCGGCGTCAGCTTGACGTCCGGCAGCTCCGGAAAGGCTTCGGGCTCGCGGCGGAAGGCGCGGCGCAGTCGATCGAGCATGGGAAGCCATTATAGCGTCGGCGGCGAGCGCTGGCAGGCGAGGCGCTTGTGGTAGAATTTCGCCACGCCTAGATATGGAATTCAGCGGAGGTCGCCCAATGGAACTCGGACGCGTGCTAACGGCCATGGCCACGCCCTTCGATCGCGAAGGGCAGGTGGACTATGGCCAGGCCAAGCGTCTCTCGCTCGCCCTCCTAGACGCTGGTAGCGACGGCCTCGTGGTCGCCGGCACGACGGGCGAGGCACCAACGCTGTCGCACGACGAGAAGCTGGCGCTTTTCCGCGAGGTGAAGGCAGCGGTCGGCGACCGCGGCGCTGTGATCGCCGGCACGGGCACGAACAACACGGCCGCCAGCATCGAGCTGTCGCGAGAGGCCGAGGCGATCGGCGTCGACGCTCTGCTGCTGACGGCGCCGTACTACAGCAGGCCACCACAGGAGGGCCTCTTCCGGCACTTCCAGGCGATCGCTGCCGCGACGTCGCTGCCGTGCATCCTTTACAACATCCCGAGCCGCACCGCCGTCAACGTGACAGCGGCGACGCAGCTGCGTCTGGCCGAGATCCCCAACATAGCCGGCGTCAAAGAGGCGTCCGGAGACCTCGACCAGATCGCCGAGATCATCGAGGGCGCGCACGACTTTCTCGTCTGGAGCGGCGACGATCAGATGGCGCTGCCGATCGTCGCGATCGGCGGTTACGGCGTCGTCGGTGTGGCAACACACCTCGTCGGCCTGCAGATGCGGGCGATGATTGAGGCGCAGCTCGATGGCCGCGGCTCCGAGGCGGCGACGATCCACCGCCGCTTGCTGCCGCTGATGAAGACGTTGATGACGGCCGCGCCGAACCCGATCCCCCTCAAGTACGCACTCAACCACGTCGGCTTCCAGGTGGGCGGGCTGCGACTGCCGCTCATCGAAGCCGACGCCGCTGTCGCCGAAAGCGTCGTCGCGGAGCTGAGCCGACACCAGATCGATCTCGCCGTCGCTGTCTGAGCGACGCGAAAGGAGCCCCCGCATATGGAGTACAAGTCCCTTGGTGCATCCGGCCTGCAGGTCTCGGTCGTTGGGCTGGGCTGCAACAACTTCGGCATGCGCATCGACAAGGAGAAGTCGGCTGAGGTCGTGGGCCGAGCGCTGGAGTTGGGGATCAACTTCTTCGACACAGCCGACATCTACGGCGGCACGCTGTCCGAGCAGTTCCTCGGCGAGGCGCTGGGCGAGCGGCGTCCGCACGTCATCGTCGCCACGAAGTTCGGCGGCCCGACGGGCGAGGGCCCGGGCAACCGGGGCGGCTCGCGCGGCTACATCATTCGGGCGGTCGAGGCCAGCCTTCGCCGCCTGAACACCGACTACATCGACCTCTACCAGTACCACTTCCCGGACGTCAAGACGCCCATCGAGGAGTCGCTGCGGGCGATGGACGACCTGGTTCGCTCGGGCAAGGTGCGCTACATCGGCTCATCTAACATGTCCGCGTGGCAGGCCGTCGAGGCGCACTGGGTGGCGACGAGCGAGCACCTGAACCCGTTCATCACGGCGCAGAACGAATACAGCCTGATCGACCGCCGCGCCGAGCGGGAGCTGGTGCCGGCCTGCCGCAAATACGGCATCGGCCTTCTGCCTTACTTCCCCCTGGCCAGCGGCCTCCTCACCGGCAAGTACAGCCGCGGCGAGGCGCCGGCCGATGACACGCGCATCGGGGCCTGGGGCGCCCGCGGCCAGCAGCTGCTGACGGACCGCAACTTCGACGTCGTCGAGGGGCTGCAGAAGTTCGCCGCGGAACGAGACAAGAGCCTGCTGGACATCGCGATCGGCTGGCTCGCCGCCCAGGACCCCGTCTCCAGCGTCATCGCCGGCGCGACGAAGCCGGAGCAGGTGGAGCAGAACGCGGCCGCGGCCGACCTCCACCTGTCGCGGGAGGAGCTGGCGGAGATCGACACGATCACCTCAGGAAAGGGAGAGGCGTGATGGCCCGATTCCAGATGCGCATAGACAGGGTATGGGCGCCGGCGGTGCTAGTCGGCGGCGCCACGCGGAGTAACTCGTACGTAGACGTAACGCCTGAGGCGGTGACGTTCCACTTCGGCTACATCTTCAACCACACCCAGGGCCGCGACGAAATTCGCGATGTGAGGGCGCGCAGCTGGCCCTGGTGGATGGGCATCGGCTGGCGCAGCAACCTGCGCGGCCTCCTCGGGCTCGTCGGCTCGTACCGCAACGTCGTCGAGGTCAGCTTCGAGCGTCGCTCGCTCGCCTGGGGCGTCCTGCCGATGGACCGCATCGCCATCTCGGTGGAGGATCCGGAAGGCCTGATCAAGGCGCTGAAGCCGCCGGCGAGCGCAAAGGCCAAGAAGCCGCCCGCAAAGAGATCGGCCCGCCGCAGCACGCGAAACAACGGCACTGCGACCAAGCGCCGCACAAAGCGCAAGGCTGAATAGTGGACGACCGCCTTTGCCCGCCGCTCTCCCGGTCGCTATCATCCACGCTCAGAACGACACGCCCCTCGGAAGGAGCCCAACGTGAAAATTAACGTCGAGAGCGGAGATATTACACAGCACGAGGCGAAGGTGATCATCGTCAACCTGTTCCAGGGCGTGAAGAGCCCCGGCGGCGCGACGGGCGCCGTCGATGCCGCGCTCGAGGGTGGCATCACCGCCCTCATCAGCGAAGGCGAGATCAAGGGCAAGGGCGGCGAGGCCTTACTCGTCCACACGCTCGGGCGAATGCCGTCGCCGCGCGTCATCATCGCTGGGCTGGGCAAGCAGGATTCGTTTGATCTCAACGTCATCCGCAACCTGATGGGCACCGCCCTCAGGCGCGCCCGCATGACCGGTGCTAAGACGGTCGCAACCATCGTCCACGGCGCTGGCATCGCCGGGCTGGAGACGGCGGACTGCGCGCAGGCGATCGCCGAAGGCGCGCTCATGGGCGAGTACCGCTTCCGCAAGTACAAGAGCGTCGAAGACCCCTCGTTCCGCGAGATCGATACGCTGACGATCGTGGAGTCCGACCGGCGAAAGCTGCGCGCCATCGAGCGGGGAGTAGAGCGCGGCGAGACGATGGCCGCCGCCGCCAACTTCACGCGCGACATGGCGAACGAGCCCGGCAACGAGCTACCGCCGACGGAGCTGGCAAAACGCGCGACGAGGCTTTGCGCCCAGGCCGGCATCGACTGCGAGGTCCTGGACGACGCTCAGCTGAAGAAGCTGGGCATGGGCGCGCTGCTCGGCGTGGGCGCTGGCTCGGCGCGCAAGCCGCGCTTCGTGATCATGCGCTACAGGGGCGACCGGCGAACGAAAAAGACGCTTGGCCTCATTGGCAAGGGCATCACCTTCGACTCCGGCGGCATCTCGATCAAGCCGGCGGCCGGCATGGAGGCGATGAAGGGCGACATGTCGGGCGGCGCCGCGGTCATCGCCACGATGTGGGCGCTGGGCAAGCTGAAGCCGCGCATCAACGTCACGGGAATCGTGCCGACGGCGGAGAACATGCCCTCCGGCAGCGCCACCCGGCCGGGAGACGTCCTGCGTGCCATGAACGGCAAGACGATCGAGGTCATCAACACGGATGCGGAGGGCCGCCTGATCCTGGCCGACGCCATCTGCTACGCGCGCCAGGAGAAGCTCTCGCCGATCGTCGACGTGGCGACCCTGACCGGCGCGATGATGATCGCTCTGGGCAACCGCGCGACCGGCTTCTTCGCCACCGACGACGCGCTCGCCGATCAGATCACCAGCGCCGGTGAGAAGTCGGGCGAGCTGATGTGGCGCTTCCCGCTAATCGCTGAGTACCGTGAGGACCTGAAGAGCACCATCGCGGACATCAAGAACACGGGCGTGCGGGGCGGCGGGGCGATCAGCGCCGCGAAGTTCCTGCACTTCTTCGCCGAGGACACACCCTGGGCGCACATCGATATGGCCGGCACCGATGAGTCGCCCAAGGACCGAGGGCTCTGGGTAAAGGGCTCGACCGGCATTCCGACGCGCACGCTCATCAACTTCGTGCTCGCCCGCGCGCCCCGGCGATAGCTGCAAGCCGTTCCGAGAGGTGGCGCCGGGATCAGCGCGCCTAGCGCCGGCGGAAGATCGTGCGGAAGACCATCCAGATGCCGAACGCCGTAAGGCCGGTCGTGATGATGCGGGTCCAGTCGAGGATCGGGACGAGGCGCGTCTCGTCGCCGTCCACTTCCAGAACGCCGACCGGCTGTACGCGGACGGCGCCACCGCCACCGCCGGCCAGTGTGGGCGGGCCGGCGGCGGGCCCTAGGCCCGGTCGGCTACGACGAGGAGCCAGTTGCGGGGCACTTCCGTAACGTTAAGCTCTGCGAACGTCAATCGAGCGGCCTTCGTCAGCGCACGCGCACCAGCCTCCAGCGGGACGCCGGGCAGCACGCCTTCGATCCAGAGACTGTACTCACTGATCGCCTCGAAGCCGCTGAGTGGCACCTGAACCGTGATGACTTCCTTGTCGCGCACCTTGAATCCGTTGGAGGTCAGCAGCGTCACGTACTCTTCCTCAGTCAGCCTCTGGCGCGCCTGAACGCGCGTCTTGTCCGGTGACAGGCCGTACTCCTTCTTCAGTACGCGCAGGGCCTTCATCATCCAGCGGCGGTAGAACATTTCGGCCTCAGGCGGCTCCGCGCCCAGGTAGAACGAGGTGTTGAAGGAGAACGTGCCGTCCTCGCCCAGAGTCTCCAGGATCTCCTGCAGGACGTGGTCCTTCTCCTCGACGAGGTGGATGGCGTTGCAGAAGAAGACGGCGTCCACCGGCTTCTTCACGAGTTGCGTCAGCACTTCGGCGCCGCCCTGGATGAAGCGGACGACGGCGCCCCGGAACTCTTCCAGATTGCGTCGTGCGATACCGAGCGCGGTCTCGCACGGCTCGATGGCGATCACTTCGGCGTTGTCGTTCGCCACTTCCTGGGCGATCAGCTTCGTCACCGCGCCCGTTCCCGCGCCGAGGTCGACGACGCGCTGGCCCTTGGCGAGCCGCGTGAGGGCGACGAGGCGCTCATTTACCTCGTGGTAGAAGGGGTGCTGCGCGAACCTCTCCAGCGTGAAGCTGGCCTGTCCTGCGTCTGCGGTGGATGTCATATTTAGGCCTCAAATAGTCTCTGAACCTTGTCGAGTATACGCCACGCAACTTCGTATTTGCTCATCAGCGGCCACTCTTCTTGCTCGCCCTTGCCATCGATCACCAGCACGCGGTTGGTGTCGACGCTAAAGCCGGCGTCGGTGGCCGTGATGTCGTTGGCGACGATCAGGTCCAGGCCCTTCGACTCGATCTTGGCCTTCGCGTTCGCCACCAGATCCTGGCTCTCCGCCGCGAAGCCGACCTTCACAAGCCCCCGTGGGCGGCCCACTTCGGCCAGAATGTCCGGCGTCGGCGCCAGGTGCAGCGAGAGCGACTCGCGCCCCTTGCGCTTGATTTTCTCACCCACCGGCTCGGCGGGCTGAAAGTCCGCGACGGCGGCAGCCATGATGAGGGCGTGGGCGCCGTCGCAGGCGGCGAGGATGGCGTCGCGCATCTGGGTCGCGCTGCGCACGCGCTGGACGTCCACGCCGTAAGGGTCCGGCAGCGCCGCTTCGCCCGAGACGAGGACGACGTCTGCGCCGCGGTCACGCGCGGCCTCGGCGACGGCGAACCCCATCTTGCCCGACGATTCGTTGCCGATGAAGCGCACTGGGTCGATCGCCTCGCGTGTGCCGCCGGCGGAGACGACGATCTTTTTACCTGTTAGGTTGCCGCCCCGGCCGAGCGCGGTTCTCACAGCACCCAAAAGAATCGGCACCTCGGACATCCGCCCCGTCCCCATCTGGCCGGACGCCAGGCGCCCTTCCTCCGGGCCAACGAAGCTTACCCCGCGTGAACGCAGCGTATCGACGTTCGCCTGCGTCGCAGCGTGCTCCCACATGTGAGGGTCCATCGCCGGGGCGACCAGGACGGGCGCCTGCGTTGCCAGCGCGGTCAGGCTCACGAGGTCTTCCGCCAGCCCGTGCGCCATGCGGGCCAGCATCGTCGCCGTCGCCGGCGCAATCACCATCAGGTCGGCTCGCCGCGCCAGGACTACGTGCAGCTCGGCGATCTCCGACGCTTCGTCCCACATGTCGTGGTAGGCGCGGCGGCCAGTCACGCTCTGGAAGGTGATGGGCGCCACAAATCGAGTCGCCGATTCGGTCATCGCCACGTCGACGGCAGCGCCGGCCTGGGTCAGCTTACTGGCGAGGTCGGGCGCCTTGTAGGCAGCAATGCTCCCCGTAACGCCGAGGACGATCTGCTTGTCGGTCAGGTTGTACATGTCCGCTTACGCCTTGTTCATCTCATGAATGAGACGTAGGCCGATGAGTGTCAGTTGCGTGTCGACCTTATCGATAGCGTCGGTCTCCCGGGCGATGATTTCGGCCCAGCCGCCGGTACCGATGACTTTGGCCGAACCGCCCAACTCTTCCTTGATGCGGGCCACGATGCCTTCGACGAGGCCCACGTACCCGAAAAGGATACCAGATTGGATAGCGCCCACCGTGTTACGGCCGATCGCCGTTTCCGGCCGATGCAGCTCCACCCGGGAGAGCTTGGCGGCGCGCCTGAAGAGCGCTTCGGAGGCGATGCCAAGCCCCGGTGCGATAGCGCCGCCGAGGTAATCGCCGTCGCCGTTGATCGCGTCGAAGACGGTCGCCGTGCCGAGGTCGACGATGACCAGCGGCGGGCCGTAAAGCTTGATCGCCGCGACTGCGTCGGCGACGCGGTCCGCCCCGACGTCGCGCGGCGAGTCATAGACGATGCGCAGCCCCGTCCGCACGCCGGTCGTGACGTGCAGCGGGGAGATGTTGAAGCAGCGCTGGACGACCGCGTCGAAGACGGGCTCCAGGTCCGGAACGACGACGGCCATGATCGCCTCGTCAACAGCGTCCGCGGCGACCGATTCGTGCTGGAGGAGGCTGAGGATGATGACGGCGTACTCATCCGGCAGGCGCTCGACGTCGGTGGCGATGCGCCACGTCGCAATAAGATCTTCGCCGTCGAAGATGCCGAGCGTGATGTTGGTGTTGCCGACGTCCAAGGTGAGTAGCATGAGGTCCCCGGAAGAGGGGTGCGGTCATTATAACGCGGGTAAAAAATTGGCCCGTAACCGCTCCGTCTTTAAGGCGTTCGAAAAGGGCGGCATAGTCTATGCCCTGATTAACATAAAGCGATTGACGCCCTTGACGCCTCCCTGCTATCTTCCCGCCATCCGCTCCGCCAAACACCCTACTTCTACTTCACACGGAGGCGCTCCTGATGGCAGACCCCACGGCTCAACGTGTCTGGGACACTGCCCTCGGCCAGCTCCAGATTCATGTCACGAAGCCAAACTATGACACTTGGCTCAAGGACACTCTGGGGCTCCGGCACGAGGACGGAAACTTTATCGTGGGAGTCCCGACGGAGTTCGTGAAGGAATGGCTAGGAACCCGCATGAGGGGGATCGTTTCACAGACCGTTGGCGGCATTCTGGGCCAGCCGACTGAGGTCTCGTTCGAGATCATCGGCACCAACAGTAAGCGAAACGGTCAGGTGCACGTGAACCGCAACGGCCGAGCAGCGGCCAAGACGGCAGAGATGTCGCTGGACGAGGCCTCGCCTGTGCACTCCTTGATCTCAAGCCCCTTGCTCAAACAGCGGCTGAACCCTCGCTACACCTTCCGGACGTTCGTCATCGCGGACTCCAACCGCATCGCTGCAGCGGCGGCCCTGGCAGCGGCCGAAAAACCCGGGGAGGACTACAACCCTCTCTTCATCTACAGCAGTCCCGGCCTGGGCAAGACTCACCTCTTGCAGGCGATCGCCCTGCGCGCCGGCCAGATCAACATCAACGCCCTCTACGTCACCTCGGAGCAGTTCGTCAACGACTTCATCACCTCGATCGCCCAGAGCCGCACCGATGAGTTCCGCCGACGCTACCGCTCCGTGCAGCTCCTGCTGCTCGACGACGTGCAGTTCCTTGGCTCCAAAGGCAAGTCGCAGGAGGAGTTCTTCTACACCTTCAACGACCTGCACTCCAACGGCTGCCAGATCGTCCTCGCCGGTGACCGGCCGCCGGCGGCCATCCCCGGCATGGAGGCGCGGCTATCGTCCCGCTTCCAATGGGGGCTGACGGCCGACATCGCGCCGCCGGACGAGGAGACACGACTCGCCATCCTGATGGCCAAGGCCAGCGAACGGCGGGTCGACCTGCCGATCGAGGTGCTGCGCTATCTCGCGGACCGCGTCCGGGACAACATCCGCGCGCTGGAGGGCTGCCTCAACCGCGTCGTCGCCTACGCTCGTCTGACGCAAAGCACGATCAACCTCGAAGTCGCGCGGAAAGCGCTGGACGCTCTGACACCGACCGCCGCCGCGCCCGCCAACCCGCAGGCGATCCTGGAGGCCGTCTCGGAATACTACAGCGTGCCGCTGGCTGCGATCACCGGCAAGAGCCGCGCCAAGCAGATCGTCGAGGCGCGCCACATCGGGATGTACCTCCTGCGAGAGGACGCCGAGCTGGCCCTCAAGCAGGTCGGCCTGCTCCTCGGCCACCGCGACCACTCAACCGTGATCCACGGCGTGCAGAAGATCACGCGCGCCCTGATCGCGGACCCGCGCCTCAGTGCGCAGTTGACGGAGATCAGGGAGAGCGTTTCCCACTTGTAACTCCACAACCTGTGAGCGAATCCACAGAAGACCGGGGTTGGAGCGACGCCAGCCCCGGTCTTTTCTCGCCCGCGCGATGTTACGGAAAGTGCCGCCGCCGGTAATCCACCGCCGTCCACCCCCTCGACGCGCGCAGCCCACAGGCTTTCCCCAGCACCGGAGCGTACGCCGCCAACACATCCACACCTCTACGACGGCGACTACGAAGAGGTATTTATATATGCCG
Organism: Chloroflexota bacterium; assembly: GCA_022561635.1. Classification (GTDB taxonomy): domain Bacteria; phylum Chloroflexota; class Dehalococcoidia; order SM23-28-2; family RBG-16-64-32; genus CF-162. Next base: position 49,671 of record JADFQV010000004.1, read on the forward strand.
AACTTATAATAGGTGTGTGATAGACCGCGTAGAACTGACATTGAAGGGTGGAGACGGTGGAAACGGGGTCGTCAGCTTCCGCCGCGAGAAGTTCGTACCCCGTGGCGGACCCGATGGCGGAGATGGTGGCGCCGGTGCTGACGTCGTCATCACCGCCAGCCGCTCTGTGCGCACGCTGAAGGAGCTCGGCCGTCGCCGCATCTACCGGGCGGACCGTGGGTCGCACGGCCAGGGGTCGGACAAGGCGGGCCGCCGTGGCAAGAAGCTCGAACTAAAGGTTCCCGTCGGCACGCTGATCACGATCATCGGCGATGACGGGGAGGAAAAGCCGCTGGGCGACCTGACCAGCGAAGGTCGCAGCGTGATCGCCGCGGCTGGGGGCATGGGGGGCTGGGGCAACGCCCGCTTCACCACCTCCGTTCACCGCGCGCCGCGCATCGCCCAGCGAGGTCAGCTGGGACAAGAGCGTCGTGTTCGGCTCGACCTCAAGCTGCTGGCGGACGTCGGCCTGGTTGGGCTGCCGAACGCTGGCAAGTCGACGCTTCTCGCCGCCATGTCGGCAGCCCGGCCGCGGGTCGGCGCCTACCCGTTCACGACGCTGGAGCCCAGCCTCGGCGTCGTCGACGTCGGCTGGCAGCGGTTCGTGGTCGCGGACATACCGGGCCTGATAGAGGGCGCGCACGAAGGCGCCGGCCTGGGCCTCGACTTCCTGCGTCACGTCGAGCGCACCCGTCTGCTCGTCCACCTGATCGATGGCGGCAACCAGGATCCGTGGGCCGACATGCTGGCGATCAACCGGGAGCTAAGCGAGTACGGCCAGGGGCTGCAAGGGAGGCAGCAGATCGTGGCGCTCAACAAGGTCGACATGGTGGAGGTCGCGGAGCGCCGGGGGGAACTGGAAGCGCTGTTCCGGAAGGGCGAGGTCGAGCCGGTGTTCATCTCGGCGGCCGGCGGCGAGGGTGTCGAGGATCTGGTCAAGGAGCTGGCGCACCGCCTCAAGGAGATGGACGAGGCAGAGGCGGCGCTCAACGCCGCGAAGGCGGAAGAGGAGCCGCCACCACCGGTGGTGCGCCCCGACGGACGGCCCGGCAGCGTCACCATCGACCGCCAGGATGGCGCCTATCACGTGGCTGGGGAGCGCGCGGTCGCCTTCGCCGAGATGATGCCATTGGAGATCGAGGAGGGCCGGGCCGAACTGTGGCGACGCTTTGGCCTCTGGGGCGTCGTCGGCGCGCTCAAGCGTGCCGGCGCCAAGCGGGGAGACCGGATCGTCCTGGGCAGCGTCGAGCTGGAGCTGGAAGCGTGAGGGTCGGCGTCCTCGGTGGCAGCTTCGACCCGATCCACGCCGGGCACCTGAGACTGGCGGAGACGGCGTACGAGCAGGCCGACCTGGCCCGGGTCGTCTTTGTCCCCGCCGGGTACCAGTGGCGCAAGGCCGATCAGCGGATGGCGCCGGCCGGCGAGCGCTGCGAAATGGTGCGTCTAGCGATCGCCGATAACGCTCACTTCGAGCTCGCTACGCTGGAAGTCGAGCGCGAGGGGCCGTCCTACTCGGACGTCACGCTCGAGGCGCTCAAGGAGGAGAGGCCGGGCGCCGAGCTCGTCTTCATCCTGGGCCGGGACGCACTGGCAGACCTGCCGAACTGGCACGCGCCTGAGAGGGTGCTGGAGCTGGCAACGCTGGCTGTGGCCGGTCGCGCCGGAGACGGCGGGCCAACGGCCTCTGAGACGCTCCCCGGCGGACTGCGCGGGCGCGTCATCTGGCTCGACATGCCTCCGGTCGACGTCAGCGCGACGGACATCCGTGAGCGAGTGCGCGCAGGGCGCTCGCTGGAGGGCCTCGTCCCGCAGGCCGTCCGCGAGTACATCGCGGCCGAGAAGCTCTACCGCGACTAGAGGACGAACGTCAGGCGCACCTGCGCGCCTTGCTCCGCCGCCCACTCGGCCATCGCCGCCAGCTCGCGCAGGCGCTCCGGCAACTCCGGCAGGGCCGACGTCTTCTCCTGCAGCTCTTCGTCCGAGTCGATCGCCGAGGCCACGGCCCGGGCGCACTCAGCCAGGCCTGCCCCGTCTTGCCAGAGTCGCCCCAGCAGTTCCTCCTCCACGGCGTTCTCTGCCGCCGCGTCGCCGAAGTTGAGCAGGGGACCCATGGGGACGCGCAGCCGGCGCTTGATAATACTCGAAGCCTTGGCCAGCGGGTGATCAGCGCCGTAGCGCTCGGAGTGCGCCATCGAGATGAAGTAGACGATATCGCCGGAGTCGCCGAGGAACTCGACAGGTGGGTCGCCGGCGGTCGTTTCGAAGACGAGGACGGTCTGGGAAGGTTCAGGCATCGGTTCGCCTGTAGGCGAGGGCGACGGCCGGGCGCTGGACGAACGACACGTCATAGCGTTCGTCGGCGGCGAGACGGCGCGCGTAGGACTTGATCTCCTCCGCCCAGGTGGGCCCGAGGACCTGTGACCAATCGACTGGCGACTGGCCCGTTACCGCGTGCTCCAGAAGAAACCAGTTCGACATGACCAACAGCCCGCCCGGCCGAACGAGGTCCGCAAGCCGGTCGTAGTACGAGGGTTGGGCGCCGAACCAGCCGTCGTCGTGGACGATGTCGTAGGTACTGTCGAGAGTGAGCATGATGTCGTCCGCTTCGCCGGCCAGCGCCGAGATGCGATCGCCCATTCCGAAACGCTCCGCATAACGGCGGATCGCCTCGACATGCTCGGCGAAGCGGTCGATCGTCTCCACGAGCCCGCCGTCGCCGACGAAATCGGCGAACCAAAGGGCGCTGTAACCCAGCCCGCCGCCGATCTCGAGCACCCGCTTCGCGTTGGTGGCGCGGCCGATGGCGGCGAGCAGGCGCATCTTCAGAGCGCTCGAGGGATATACGCCGCACTCCTGCTCACCGCCGGCGAGGGTGGAGGCGTGCTCAACGCGGTGCGCTTCCGAGGCGTCTGCTACCTCGGCGAACGGATCTGCGCCCTGAATGCTGGACAAGAAGTCGTCGAGACGGGTCGGTTCGTCGTGGTCAGGCACGTGACCAGTATACGGACTGGTGAGGCGCTAAACGTCCAGCGTCGCCTGGTCGTAGTGCGCCTGGATGAAGCGCTTACGCGGGGCGACGTCTTCGCCCATCAGTTCGCTGAAGACGCGGTCGGCCGCCATCACGTCCGGGACGGTGACCTGGAGGACCGTGCGGATCGCCGGGTCCATCGTCGTCTCCCAGAGCTGCGACGGGTTCATCTCGCCCAGACCCTTGTAGCGCTGGACCATGAGGCCCCTGGTGTCCTTGAGCTTGTCGACGTACGCGTCCTTTTCCTCGTCGGAGAAGAACCAGCGCACGTCCTTGCCCTTCTGCACGCGAAAAAGGGGCGGTTGGGCGATGTAGAGGTGGCCGCCGTCGATCAGCTCCGGCATGTAGCGGAAGAAGAACGTCATCAGCAGCGTGCGAATGTGCGCGCCGTCGACGTCGGCGTCGGTCATGATGATCACGCGGTGATAGCGCAGCTTCTCGGCGTTGAAGTCTTCGCCGAAGCCGGCGCCCAGCGCAGTGATCATGGCCCTGATGTCCTCGTGGGCCAGCGCCTTGTCAGGGCGCGCCTTCTCGACGTTCAGGATCTTGCCTTTCAGCGGCAGGATCGCCTGGAAGCGCCGGTCGCGGCCTTCCTTGGCGGTGCCACCGGCCGAAGGGCCCTCCACCAGGTGCAGCTCGCGCACCTCTGGGTTGCGCTCGGAGCAGTCGGCCAGCTTGCCGGGCAGGACGCTGTCGTCGAGGAAGCCCTTCTTGATCACGAGGTCACGCGCCTTGCGGGCGGCTTCGCGGGCGCGTGCCGCCGTCAGGCCCTTCTCAATGATCTTGCGGGCGTCCTGCGGCCGCTCCTCGAGCCAGCTGGAGAGCGCCTCGCCGAGGGCGGATTCGACGAGGCCCTTCATCTCGGCGTTGCCGAGGCGCGTCTTCGTCTGGCCCTCAAACTGAGGCTCGGCCAGCTTCACGCTGACGACGGCGACCAAGCCCTCGCGCGTGTCCTCGCCGGAGAGGTTGGGGTCGGCGTCCTTAAGTATCTTCGCCTTGCGCGCGTACTCGTTGAGGGCGCGGGTCAGGGCGGAGCGGAAGCCGGTCAGGTGCGTGCCGCCGTCGATAGTGTGGATGCAGTTGGCGAACGAGAAAGTCGACTCGTTAAAGCTGTCGTTGTACTGAAGCGCGACCTCGACGATGGCGCCGTCAACGCTGCGCTCCATGTAGAACGGCTCGTGGTATGTGTGGCGGTCCTTGTTCAGGCGCAACACGAAAGAGCGGATGCCGCCCTCGAAGTAGTAGGTGAAGCTGTGGTCTATACGCTCGTCGGTGAACGCGATCCAGACGCCCTTCGTGAGGAAGGCCATCTCGCGGAAGCGCTGGGAGAGCGTGTCGAAGTCGAAGGTTGTATCTTCGAAGATATCGGTGTCCGGCATGAACCAGGTGGTGGTGCCTGTGTCCTTGGCGCCGTTGGACGACGTCGAGAGCCCGCCCTTGGCCTTACCGCGCTCGTACACCTGGCGGTGGGTCTTGCCGTTGCGGCGGACCTCCACCCACATCTCTGACGACAGGGCGTTGACGACCGCTGCGCCGACGCCGTGCAGGCCGCCCGAGACCTTGTAGGCCTCGCTGTCGAACTTGCCGCCGGCGTGCAGGTAGGTCATCACCGTCTCCAGCGCGGACTTACCGGTTCGCTTGTGCTTGTCGACGGGAATGCCGCGGCCGTTGTCAGTAACGGTCACCGACCCGTCGACGCCTATGACGATGGATATGCGGTCGCAGAAGCCCGCCATCGCCTCGTCGATAGAGTTATCGACGATTTCGTAGACAAGATGGTGAAGGCCGCGCTCATCGGTCGAGCCGATGTACATGCTGGGTCGCCGCCGAACGGCCTCCAGGCCCTCAAGGACCTGAATGTCGGCGGCGGTATACTTCTGTTTGGCAGGTGTCATACGGGGAAAATCAGTCCTTTTTGGAAGGGGTTTGAGTGTCTGTGATTACAAGTACATTTTACCATATTTCGGCCTCTTCCGGTACCTAAAACCGCCTTGCCGACGGTCGTTAATCGGCGACGCCTCCGAACCTGCGGGGACTCACGTCTGGAGCAGATCGGGGCGCTTAGCCGCAGGCTCGCCTGTATTCGCTTCAACCACTACGATTGGACGTAAGACGCCCCGAGCCTGAGAGTGTCGCTGGCCAGACGTCGGTGCTAACGTTAAGGCTCTTGGTGAAAGTGCACGCAAGGAGGTAGCCCACGTGCTGATTGTGAGTGACAGGGCGCTGGTCATGATGGCCAACGCGCTGGAGACCGGCCAGTTGCCCGAAGAGCAGGTCCTGCGGCTGGCGATGGGCGAGGACGGCGAGTTTGGCTTCGTTCTCGACGAGGCGCGTGACGGTGATGAGATCATCTCCCGCAACGAAAAGCCAGTACTTTACATCGACTTCGATACGGCGACGTCGCTTACTGGCGCCAAGCTGGACCTAGCGGAAGGCACGAGTTCGGCACGACTGGCGCTCAGGTTGCCTGAGCCAGACCTCTAGCGAGGGGGCAACGTGATTCGGTACCGCAGGCCGAGCGGCCGTTTGTCTCCCCGCTGCTTTCGCTGCTCGGACCCGTCTAACTGCCAGCCGGCGTTTTCGTAGAAGCGGCGCGCACGCTCGTTGTCGGCATAGACCCACAGCGTCGCCTCCGCGAAACCTTGGTCGGCGGCACTGGAAATTGCCTGCGCGAGCAGGCTGCTGCCGCTGCCGACGCCCTCGCCGAGCCGATCCGGAGAAACGTACAGCCAGCCGACCTCAGCCGTATCCGCCGCCGCGTCCGGCTCATCGCTGCGCGACGTCGTGCAGAAGCCGACGATGCTGCCCGACTTGGCGGCGACCCAGATCGCCCCGTCCTGTCTCAGCGACTCGACCCTCCAGCGCCAGAACGTCTCGTGCGCGCCCGTCGAGAGCGCATCGAGCCAGTCGTCGGGCAGGATGCCGCGGTAGGCGCCACGCGAACTGGCGACGTGGACGGCGGCGATCGATGGTGCGTCTTCAGGTCGCGCTCCCCTGATCTCGATTCGTTCAGTCACGGCTCAGTCCGTCCCGTCGCCAGCCAACCCGCGTATCATCGCCACCTGGTACCGCTCCCAGGCGTATCGACGGCTGGGCGCGTCGATGAAGCCCGGCGGTACCCACGTTTCGCCGCCGCCGTCAGTCGCTCCTAGCCGCTCGTAGAACGCCCGCGCCCGCTTGTTCTGTTCGAGCACCGAGAGATAGAGGCCGCTCTCCGGGTACTTTGCGATGCACCAGTCGGCAGCTCTCGCCATCAGACTCCTGCCCAGACCGCGCCCCTGCCATGCGCTCCTCACGTGAAGGTTGTCGAGCAGCGTACCCCAGCGCGAGTCGTCCGCGCCGTAGGCGCAAACGAAGGCAGCGAACCGACGGTCTTCCTCCGCCACGACCACGAATTGATTGGCGGGCGGCGCTGACAGGCGTTCGTGCCAGACGGCTTTGCGCTCGTCGAGTATCGGACCGGGACTGTACTCATCGCGCGGGACTAGCCAGCTTCCGGCGTGAAGGGCGGCTATTGAAGTAGCGTCTGCGATCTGTGCGGCCCGGAATTCTAGCGTCACACTGGCTTAGATCAGGTCGCGGGCGATCATCTCTTCGGCGATCTGGATGGCGTTCAGCGCCGCGCCCTTGCGCAGGTTGTCGCTGACGAGCCAGAAGGCGATACCCATCGGGTGCGAGGCGTCCTGTCTTATGCGGCCCACGAACGTCTCGTCGCGGCCGGCGACGGCCCACGGCGTCGGGTAGATGCTGACCGACGGCTCGTCCTGGACGTAGATGCCGGGGGTTCCCTTGATCGTGTCGTGGAAGTCCTCGGGGGAGATCGGCCTGGCGAACTCGGCGTGCACGGCCTCTGAGTGCCCGGTGAAAACGGGCGTGCGCACACAAGTAGCGGAGACGGCAAGCTCCGGCGCGTGCATGATCTTGCGCGTCTCGTTGATGATCTTCCACTCTTCCTTCGTGTAGCCGCTGCCGAGAAAGACGTCGATCTGCGGCAGGAGGTTGAAGGCGATCTGATGCGGGTAGACGTGCGGCCGTGTGTCGTTGCCGTCGAGCACCTGGCGCGTCTGCTCGGTCAGCTCGGCGACGGCTGCGGCGCCGGTCCCCGACACCGACTGATACGTGTCGACGATTACGCGCACGAGTTCGTACTTCTGGTGCACCGGCCACAGCACATGGCAGAGCGGCGTAGTGGGGCAGTTGGGGATGGAGACGATGCCCTTGTGATCCTCGAGGTCGTCGGCGTTAACCTCCGGTACGACGAGCGGAACGTCCTCTTCCATGCGCCAGGCCGAGCTGTCGTCGATGCAGACGGCGCCGGCCTTGACCGCCGGCGGGATCAGCGTCTTCGAGACCTCAGTCGTCGCCGAGAAGAAGGCCAGGTCGACGGACTCGAACGACTTGGGCGTCGCCTCCTCAACCTCGATCTCCCACTCGCCGTAGGTGATCTTCTTGCCAACGGAGCGGTGCGACGCAAGAAGGCGCAGCCCCTTGATGGGGAAGGCCCTCTCTGCGGCGATCTTGAGGAACTCGCGGCCGACCAGGCCGGTGGCTCCCACGACGGCTACGTTCAGAGGTGCTGGCATGGTGGAGTAATGGTAGCGAATCCACCGTTGGTGGGGCAATGGCCGAGCCGGCCTGCATCTGCGGATTTCGGCCCCGCGCGCTCTCAGAACCAGCGCCAGAGCCAGTTGCGCTCGAAGCCGACCTTGGCCCAGTGCCACATCCGGCTGGGGCCGCGCATGACGACGTCCGGCTCCGGCTCGTTGAAGAAGCGGCCCGTGATGTAGGTGCCGCGGCCGCCGCCTGTCTCCATGAAGCAGGCACCCTGGCCGCCGAAGTCCCAGAGCGGTTGGTTGCCGGCGATCTCGGCGGCGATATTGCGCGCGACGACCTCGGCCTGGCCGTGCGCGAAAACGCCCGCCTTGGGCAGCTGCGTCCCGTTCGCCAGCGGGATCACCGTCGTGTCGCCGATCGCGTAGACATCGGGCGCGGCCGTCGCCAGGGTCTTGCGGTCGACGGCCACCCAGTCGCCACCGTTGACGAGCGCAGAACCCTTGAGCACGTTCGGCAGCCGGTGTACAGGCGTGGCGATAAGCATGTCGAAGCCGGCCTCTGAGCCGTCGCTGAAGTGGAGCTGCCCCTGTTCGTGGTCTACGGACTTCAGCGTGACGCCGCCAGTGAAGCCGATATCGCGCTCGTGGAGCAGGTCGAGCACGCGCCCGCCGATCTCTGGGCCGGTCGCTTTCAGCGGCACCTGCTCCGGTGAGTAGAGGTGCAGCTCGACTTCGCCGCGGATCTTGCGCTTGCGAAAGAAGTGCTCCAGGAGCATCGCTCCTTCGTATGGCGCCGGCGGGCAACGGTACGGTAGTGCCGTCACGCAGACGGCTACGCGGCCGCCGCTGAGCTTCGGCAACTCCTCACGCAGGCCCTCCGAGCCTTCCGCGTGGTAGAAAGTCCACGCGCGGTTCAGGCCCGGCACCTCCTCCGAGGAGTAGTCGACGCCGAGGCTGATGACGAGGTAGTCGTACGGCAGCTCTTCGCCGTTCTGCGCCTGCACGCGCTTGTTTTCGAAGTCGAGGCCGGTGATCTCGGCTGCCTTGAACTCGATCCCCTTCCGCTCCAGCTTGCGCAAGTCTCGCGAGAGGCGCTCCACCCGGCGCTGGCCCAGCATCACCCAGGCGAACGAAGGCGCGAACGTGAAGATCGGCGAACGATCGACGAGAACGACGCGGTGCTCCTTGTCGAGCATCCTTCGCAGGCGGCTGGCGGCGACGAGGCCGCCGACCCCGGCGCCCAGGACGAGGACGGTCTTACCCGGCATCGGCTGCGGAGTGGGGCCCCTCGGATTCGAAGCCGAACAACCCTTCGAGGCCGACAACGAGCGACTTCAGGTTCATTACTTCGCGCACCGCCAGTAAGACGCCGGGCATGAACGAGGCCCGGTCCGACGTGTCATGCCGGATGCGGAGGGTCTCGCCCGTCCCACCGAATATCACTTCCTGGTGGGCGACGAGGCCCGGCAGGCGAACGCTGTGAATCGCGACGCCGTCGACGACGCCGCCTCGCGTACCCTGGATCGTCTCTCGCTTTGTCTCCGTTGCGCTCATTGGCTTGCCGTGAGCGTCGACGATCGCCTTGGCCGTCGCCAGCGAAGTGCCGGACGGGGCGTCGACTTTGCCGTCGTGGTGCTGCTCGACGATCTCAACGTGGTCGTAGAAGCGCGCGGCCATGCGCGACATCTGCTGCATGAGGATGGCCCCGATCGCGAAGTTCGAGGCGACGACCGAGCCCAACTCTTGCTTGGCGCACTCTTTGCCCAGGTGTGAGACGAAGCTTTCGCTCAGTCCGCTTGTGCCCGAGACGAGGCGCACGCTGCCCTCCAGTGCCGCTTCCGCGAGCTTGGGCGTCCACTCGGCGCTCGTGAAGTCCACGATTACGTCGGGGCGGGTGCGGGTGATGAGGGCGGATGGGTCACGCTCGAACGGCACCAGTACCCCATCCTCACCGGGCAACGAGATGTACTCCTCGGTGGAGAGCAGGTCGACGACGCCGACCGGCTCCATGTCGTTCTGGGCCGAAACGGCGTGCAGGACCTCACGGCCCATCTTGCCGCTGCCGCTGATCAGGACTTTGATCGTCATGTGACACCGCCGGGCAGGGCGTGATCCGCGTTTAGCGGAGATGCCTGCCGAAGCGGGTACAGTCTACCAGCGTTTCATCGGTGCTGGGGGAGGAGGAGGCGGAGGGGTGCCCGGCTCGCGCCGGAATCCACCGTTGGGGCCGTCGTCGCCGCTGCCACCACCACTGCCACTGCTGCCGCTGCCGCCACTGCCGCCACCGCCACCGCTGCTGCGATAGGGGCTGCCACCGCTGCGCTGGCCGCCGCCGCCACCACCGCCGCTGCGCTGGCCGC
>JADFQV010000037.1 GCA_022561635.1 Chloroflexota bacterium
GTACAGTACTTCTTCTTCTACTACTACAACGACTTCCTCAACAAGCACGAGGGTGACTGGGAGAAGATCCAGCTCGCCTTCGATGCACCGTCCATCGAGCAGGCACTTGAGCAGGGTCCGGTGCGTGTGGCGTACTCGGGACATGCCGGCGGCGAGAAGGCGGACTGGGACTCGGGCAAGCTTGAGAAGGAAGATGGGCGCCCAGTCGTTTACGTGGCGACGGGTTCCCACGCCAGTTACCTGCAAGAGGGCCGCTACCTGGGCGTGGCTCGCGAGGGTGCTGTTTTCGGATGCGAACAGACGACAGGACCACACAGGCGGATCGACCCGGCGGTTCAGCTCCTTCCTGACGAGGCCACCGATCCGAACGAAGAATTCGCATGGATCGAGTATGAAGGGATCTGGGGACAGTACGAAAAGAACGGACTGTACAGCGGCATTAGCGGCCCAAAACTGGCTCGTCCATGGTCTGAGCCGTTTTCATGGGAGGCGAGCCTGCGCAACTGGAGCGAGAAGCTTCCGGAGCGTGAGGCCCTCGGATTCGACCCGCTCGGTTCGTTCTGTTTCGTCGTGTCCCTTGGCTCCAGCCTGCTCAACACTGTTTACCAAAATCCGCGGACCGCAGGTGGCGGCATCCTCGTGCTGCTCGCCACAGCTGTCGGCCTTCTCGTGGTCGGCGTGCCTCAGCGCAGGTTCGGGGCCAAGGCGCCGACGAGACCCGACGACTACTCACCATTCGTATTTCAGCGCCACCGGAACCTGGGGCAAATCGGCAGAGCCGGGTTGGTCCTCTACTGGAGAAACTGGCTCCTGTTCGCTGCTATCGGTGCCGTTTTCGTAGCGCTGGGCACGCTGGCGAGCGCCATACAAGGCCCGTTGGTGATCAGCGACCTGGTCGATAGCCCGTTCGCAGAGCCGATTCTGGTACTGACTCTCGGCGGCTTGCAGGCGATCATTTCGCTCCTCATCATCGAGACGTCGGTCACCGTCTCCCTTCGAGAGATGGCGGACGGTAGGTCGCCTTCGATTCCGGACGTGTTCAGGGGCGCGTTGGCGAGTTTTTGGCCAGTAGTACGGGCCCGTCTGCGAGCGTCACTTTACGTTATAGGCCTCCTCATCACGGTGGTGGGCACCCCCTGGGCGATCCACCGGAGCGTAGCGTGGCTGTTCACCGAGCAGATGGTGATCCTGGAAGGGCGGCGGCCGAGCGACGCTCTTGGAGCCAGCCGCGCGCTCGTTAATGACCGATGGTTTCGCTCGCTCGGGTTCATCATCCTTGCAGCTGTCCTGCTAATCGTCCCGGCGACAGTAATCGCGGTAGGGATGCTGCTGCTCCTGTCGCCCCCGACTTCTGACGGCATCTACGTTGTGAACGGTCTACTGTACGGACTTCTGCTCGCGCCCATGTTCGCGATCTCCAAGGTGCTCTTCTACTTCGCTCTCCGGACGCCCGACGAGCCCACTGACAGTGAGGAAACGTCGTGAACCCAGGACAACAGGCAACCCGGACGATGACGATCGACGCCGACGTTGTGCGGAAGTTCGCAGAGATCACGGGCGACTACAATCCCCTGCACTTCGAAGAAGGGTTCGCCGCAAAGACGCGCTTCGGGCGGCTCATCGCCCAGGGCGGTCTTGCGACTGGTCTGCTGCACGCGCTAGTGGCGATGGAGCTGCCCGGCGCCGGATCAGTCTTCGTGCGTCAGTCGTGGAAGTTTCCGAAGCCCGTCTACATCGGCGACACCATCACCGCCGTTGGCACGGTCAAGACCGTGCAGGCCAAGCGAAGGATGGCCGAGATGGAGTTCCGCGTAACGAACCAGAACGGAGACGTGGTGCTTGAAGGCGACGCGCTGGTGTATCAGGCCGACGCCTCCGGCTAGGTCACTCGAAGCCGCTATCATCAAGCCGGGCGTCTCGACGACGACACCGCCCGCCGCCGTTACTCGACTAGCTTGATCGAGCCGTCGTTCTGGATGACGACGTTTGCGCCGTCCGCCGTCTTCGCCGGCGAACTGTGAATGCCAACCAACCCCCCGGTCGAGCCAGAGAAGTCGTAGAGGCCGAAGTACACCGCCTCGGAGCAGTTAAGTAGCGGCTGTTTGGGCACCTTAAACTCGTAGATCATCTCCCAGATCCAGCCGTCGTATTCGCTGTCGTAGGTCGGCCACGCCGGGTTGAAGGGCGGCGACTGCGCGAGCATGTCTTCCCCGGGGTCATCACCCCAGCCGGTCTCTTCAGGGTGCTCCAGATTCCATTCCAGCGAGCTGGCGGAGGCCGTGGGCGCGCTCTTGTAGACCGTGCCGTCGCCCGCCGTGTCGGATGCCCAGTTGATCCCGACCTCACGCAGATAGTCCAGAATGAAGTCGTGCGTGGTCGTTTCGCCGCAGGCGATCTGGAAGCGGGCCCGATCGCTCCCCAGAAGCTTCTTATAGGTATGTTTGCCGACGTACTGCCATCCAGTGTCGTACTTGACGTGATAGTCCGGCTCAGCCACGGTGCAATAGGTGTCATTCTTTAGCTTGACTTCTGAGGCCAGCGCGTGCCGCGACCCGATTTCCGTGCCCTTTACCTCGACACCCATGCCGACGATCAGGTCCCCGAGGCTGCTTATTCCATCCGTGAAGTTCGTGCCTCCATCCACATTCACCATCCAGAGGTCTCCGAGGACCTCGACTGTGAAGCTAGATCCGGGCACGTCAACCGAAAAGACGTTGCCCTTCAGTTTGTCGAGGTCGCCGTTCTTGTACTTGACCTCGCCATCTTTGCAGCCACCGCCGTAGGCGTTGTCGTTGGGCACGGCGCCGCCTGTGTCAGGCCCGTTGAGACGCATGGCGAAGTAGTAGAAGCTCTGGTCGCAGGCGACGAAGACGTCTCCATAGTCGGTCTCGCCGACGCCTAGATCGCCAAGCTTGGTGTAGCCATCGCTATCAGTCACCCGGCCGTCCACTTCGGGGCTGCCACAATCGATCGTTGTTGGCACAGGCGCCGGCGGCGGAAGCGACCCGCCCTCAGCTCCCTCGGTTGTAGGCGTGCCCTCAGCCACGGACCGCGCGTCCGGTCTAAACGGATCCTCCAGGAACAGCGCTAGGAAGGCCACCGGGGCGTCCGAGCTGGCCAGCACCTCGACATAGCCGCTGATGCCGGCGAAGGCACCGCTCGCCGGTGGGACGTTTACAACGATCGTGTCGTCAGAGACGTTATAGCCGTTCCGCTGCAGATAATCTATCGCCGTCGCTGTCACCGTGGCATCGGACTCGCCGTTGGCGAGGTCCTGGGCAGCCGCCAGAGCAGCCGCGTCAGTGGCGTTCTGCAGGTTACGCCGTTCCACAAGCGCGAACCCGACGTCAAGCGTCAGGGCTACGAACCCGAGCACCACCGGAAGTAATAGCGCGAGCAGGATCAGCGACTGGCCCCGCTCACCCTTCCCCTGCATCTTCATTATGTCCACTGACTTATTAGACGTGATTGGTCTGCGCCTGTTACGAAATTTCACGCACGACTCTGAAACAATCGAGACGGCGTTCGGAGCAAGCTCAACTCTCTCGGCGCCACCATCTTGGCGAAGCGCGCCGCTCGCACGCCACCCGGCTGGCGTCAGCTCTTGGAGCTGGCCAACGAGTCAGCTGAAACTGCTTGCGGAACAGGTCGCGACGGGCTGCGGATCATCGCCGCCGAGACGAACGTGGCGACCAGCAGGACCACAGCGATGATCGGGAAGGCGTACCTCAGGCCAAGCGTGTCGACGGCGATGCCGCCCGTCAGCGAGCCGAAGAGGATGCCCACGCTCATCGCCATGTTGAAGACCCCCATCATCGCGCCCTGACCATACTTGCGGCCCTCTTGCGTCGCCAGCGCGCCAAGCGTCGGCCAGACCAACGCCTCGCCAGCGCCGATCACCACGAAGATGGCAATCAGCCCGGGGAAGCTCTCTACGAACGGAATCACCGACGTCGCCGCCACGACGACGAGTGAACCCGTGACAAGCGTCGTCGTCTTGTTAACCCGGTCCACCAGGCTTCCAAACGGTATCTGGAGGACCGCGTTGACCAGTGTCCGCCCGGCGATGACGATGCCGATCTGCAGGCCCGAAGCGTCCATGAACTCCGTCATGAGAAGCGGCAGGAAGGCCATCAGCGGCACCATGATGAACATCGTCGACATCCGCGACAGCAGCACGCCCATAAGCCGCACGTTCCGGGACATCAGGCGCATCGTCTCCAGGATCGGCGGCGGGTCAGGACGCCCTTTCACCTGCGCGTCGTTGGGAAGCAGGATCACGACGAGCACCATTGCCAGCGCGCCGGCCGCGCTCATCGCGTAGAAGGCAGCGTCGAAGCCCAGCGTATCGCGAAATATGCCGCCGATGATCGGCCCGAAGCCGATGCCGGAGAAGAGCGCCATGTTCAGCATGCCCATGTAGCGGCCTTCCTCGCCCTTTGGCGCGAGGGTGGCCACGTACGACATGGCGATCGGCACGATCATCGCCGAGCCGACGCCGTGGATGGTACGAATGAAAATTAGGTGCTCGACCGTGGTCGCCAGCGTGAAGGAAAAGCCAACGACCGAGTAGATGAGCAGGCCCGCGACGAGAAATCGTTTGCGGCCGTGCTTGTCGGACATGCTGCCGACGAGCGGCTGCAAGACGCCGCGGCTGATGGAGAAGCCGGCCACCATCAGGCCAATCATGATGCCGCTGGCGCCCAGACCGTCGGCGTAGATCGGCAGCAGGGGGATGACGATGCCAAGGCCGAGAAGCGCTATAAAGACGGCGAGAAACAGCGTAGCAAGCGTCGCCGTCCGCCGCCCGTCCGCTACGCCTGCCTCGATCGTCACGATAGGCCCAGCATACCGCGAATGAGGATAACGGTAGATCCGTGTCGGCGGGCCGGGGAGCTACCGGGTTAGGTTGGCGCGGTTAGCGGGCTCGGCGCCGGTCCTGCAGGATGTGCCCGAGCGCTCTGTAGGCCCGCGGGTTGTACGGCAAGCCCGCGTGGGTACCGCCGACTTCGTGGTTCAACCTGTCGTGGGCCTCCGAGGCGTTGTGCCAATCCACCACACCGTCCGACTTCGTGAAGATGGCGGCGTGCCTGACGGAATCGGGCAGTTCCTGAGACGCGGCGACGGTGAAGCCACAGCGGCAATCCAATGTGAAACAGTGACACTCGCGCCCAGTCAGCATCATGGCTGCCGCCATGAGAAGCGTCCCCGTGGCCAGCACTCGCGGATGTGCTGACACAGCCTGTAAGGGAGTGCCCAAATAGATCAGGTGCGATACGTTTTCGGGCTGGTCGACGGCCACGCGCCGGGCGATGATCCCGCCGAGACTGTGGCCGACGAGGCGCACGGGGCGGCCGGTATCACGAACCGCCCGCCGCACGGTCTCGTCCAGTCGCTCGGCCATCCTGCCGGGACAAGCCGCGTTGATGACGACGCCGGAATGGTACGGCCTGTACCCGACGCGTCGCAGCCAGCCGTGCATCTCCAGCATGAAGGCATCGGGACACATCAAGCCGGGCACTGTGATCACAGCCTCGCCATCGCCTCGCGGTACGCCCCAGCCGTAGAAGACGGGCGAGAGCCGGAGCGCCAGCCAATCGATCGCCCAGAGGGACTCGACCCAGAGCGGCGGCACCGGCAAGTCCGGCGCCGGCGCGAGGAGCGTCCGGTGCGTCGTGTGTACGGTTGACGTCGACATAGAAGCCGTTAATCCTCCGTATAGTTAGACGCCCGCACTGCCGTTCGACGTTGCCGCACGAAAGTAAACGAACGGTAAATCTCGCGCGCGTTACGGTTGAGCGCGTGCTATCCTGCGCCCCGAAAGGAGTCCCCAATGACACGCCTCGCCGGCCGGTACCTGATGATCGAGCAGCTCCTGGCAGACGGCACGAAGTACGTCTTCGGCAATCCCGGCACCACGGAGCAGGGCTTTATGGATGCCCTGCAGGACTATCCCCAGCTCGAATACATCCTCTCGCTGCACGAAGGCGTCGCCACGGGCATCGCGGACGGCTACGCGCGCGCCTCTGGCCGTCCGGCGTTTCTACAGCTGCACATCACCCCTGGCCTCGGCAACGCCATGGGCATGCTTTACAACTCGTACCGTGCGGGCACACCACTCGTGGTTTACGCCGGGCAACACCCGCACCGGGGCACCAGCCAGGACCCAATCCTCACCGGCGACGTCGTACGCCTGGCCGAACCGCTCACGAAATGGGCGGTTGAGGCGTCCGACCCGGCTGAACTGCCCATCCTCCTGCGCCGCGCCTTCAAAGTGGCACTCGAGCCGCCGCGCGGCCCAACTTTCATCTCCGTACCGACGAACGTGATGGACGAAGAGGCCGAGGCCCAGATCGCTCCGGCGAATTATGTCGACACGAACGTCCGCCCCAGCGCGGAGACGACCGAACGAATCGCTCGCCTCTTCATCGACGCCCGTTCCCCGACGCTCATCGTCGGCGACGGCGTCTCGGTCAGCGGCGGCCAGGCCGAGCTCGTGCAGCTCGCCGAGTTGACCGGCGCGCGCGTGCACTCGAGCTTCGCGGCAGAGCTGCCGTTCCCTTCCGCGCACCCGCTTTACCAGGGCCTGCTCAACGTCGTATCGCCATCGATGCTCAAGGGGCAGCTCGCCGACGCGGATCTCGTAGTCGCCATCGGCACGCCGGTCCTCACGCTCCTCTTCCCGCTGGACGAGCCACCGTTCGCCGACGAGACGAAAGTCGTGCACATCGACCTCAACGCGCGTGAAATCGGCAAGAACTGGCGGGTGGACGTCGGCGTCATGGCAGACCCGCGCCTGGCGATGAGCGACGTCATCGAGGCGATCAAACGGCTGCAGACCGACGACCAGCGCAAGACCGCTCAGGAGCGAGCGGACAAGGTAAAGCAGGCCGGCGACCAGATGATGGGCGCGCTGGGCGCGGCGGCGAAGGCCCGCTGGGACAACAGCCCGATGACCGCCGGCCGCATGATGTCCGAGCTGGGCGAGGCGATGGCGCCGGACACCGTGCTCTTCGACGAGTCGATCACGGCGGGCGGCTTCCTG
This sequence comes from Chloroflexota bacterium, assembly GCA_022561635.1. Lineage (GTDB taxonomy): Bacteria > Chloroflexota > Dehalococcoidia > SM23-28-2 > RBG-16-64-32 > CF-162. The sequence goes on from JADFQV010000037.1 coordinate 7,046, forward strand.
ATGCGCTACCTGCGCTTCCCGGACACGAGGCGCCACTACCGCGCCAGCGGCGGCGGCCTGGGCCCCGGCATGCCCAACCCGATCGGCATCAAGCTGGCGCGGCCCGAAGTGTCCGTGATGTCGGTCGTCGGCGACGGCTCTGCTCTATACACGATCCAGGCGCTCTGGACGGCCGCGCACCACAAGATTCCGGTGACCTGGGTCATCGCCAACAACCGCAGCTATCGCATCCTCAAGCTGAACATGCTCGACTACCTCGGCGAAGGCGCCGCCGGCCGCGAGTTCGTGGCGATGGACATGACGGAGCCGGCGCTGGACTTCGCGCAGATCGCCGCTTCCTTCGGCGTCAAGGGAGTCCGCATCGAGCACGCGGACGAGATCGGTGACGCCTTGCGCGAGGCGCAGGGATCGGGCGCGCCGCGGCTGCTCGATATCGTCATCGACGGCGACGTCAAGTCACGCTGGCTATAGGAGGAGCAATCCAGCACTTTCAAATACCCGTATGCTCCTTTAGCATTAGTGCAGGAGGCAAATGCCGGAGGACGAAAAAGAGGAGTATCGGCAAGCGTACGAGGCCTGGACGAAGCATGTTCAGGACTTGCATGGCGTCCTGCTAGACGGCCAGAGGCTGGAACCACCTAAACTGAAAGGCCTGCTCAACAGAGAGGCTCGCGCCAAGGAACGCTACGATCTCGCGCGCCGCAAGCTCCTTGGACTCTCAGACTGATCGTGCCACCACCCATGACTACCGACCGTATCCACCGCTATCGCCACACGTTTCTGTATTTGAACAGATGCGTGTGGCTACCTGGGACACCCGATTGACCCGCTCCCTAAATGAGCCCCGAACCGGCAGTTCGCCGGACGAGGAGGCTCAGGCGAAGCCGTCGGCCCAACCGAAGGAAGAGGTCTCGACCGAATGGGAGCTCGTCCGCCGCGCTCAGCAGTACGACAACGACGCGATTCACGCGATCTACGAGACCTACTACCCGAAGATCTACAACTACGCCTTCATGCAGATGGGCGACGTGCAGGCCGCCGAAGACCTGGCCTCCGACGTCATGCTCAAGATGATCGAGAAGGTTCAGACTTACAAGTTCCAGGGGCTGCCCTTCGGCGCCTGGGTCTTTCGCATCGCGCGCAACCGCCTGATCGATCTCCACCGCCGCCGCAAACGTCGCGGCGAGGTCGACCTGAGCGAGACGATCGCCACTGCCGTCGCCAACCCGCAAGTGCTGGCCGAGCGAGCGCTGGAGCGAGGCCAGATCCAGGTGGCGCTCAAGCACCTGACCCCGGAACAGCGGCAGGTCATCGTGCTCAAGTTCATCGAGGGCTTCGACAACAGGTCCGTCGGCAAGATCATGGGCCGCAGTGAGGGCGCCATCAAGTCACTACAGCACCGTGCCCTCGGCGCCCTGCGACGCGTCCTCCACCCGGACGAAGGTTAGACATGTTTCGCAGATACAGCTCAGTCCTCGACGAATGCCTGGAGGCTCTTCGCGCCGGCGAACCGATGGAGCACATCGTCGCCCGCTATCCGGCCCACGCCGCGCGCTTGCGGTCGGCGCTCGCGCTGGCCGCGGCCGTGCAGTCCAGCCCACGCGTAGCGCCACGAGCGCAAGCTCGGGAGCAGAGCTGGCGGCTCGTCCGCGAGCGCGCTCACCAGCTGCGAATGGGCGGGCGGCGCGTAGCGGCCCGGCGCGCCAGCTACGGCGCGATCCTCAGGCCGGCGGGCGCCCTCTTTGCCGTGCTTCTGCTGGTGGCGTCGTTCGGCGGCGGCCTGGCGTACGCATCCCAGGACGCGATGCCGGACAGCCAACTCTACCGCGTGAAGCTGGCGACGGAAGATATCCACCTCCTATTCGTCTTCGACGAGAAGCACGAAGCCGAGATCCTGCTCGACCAGTCTAACCAGCGCGTTGACGAGATTCGTAGCCTGGTCAGCCAGGGCAAGATTATTCCCGAAAACGTCCTCGGTGCGCTCGAAGACCGCAACCAGCGCGCGGTTTCGATCCTCCAGGATCGACCCGAAGAGTCGGGGCTGCGCGCTCGCATCCTCACCCAGGCGAAGGAGCAGGAGGACCTGCTCGTAACACTCTGGCAACAGGTGTCAGACGACGCCCGCGACGAATACACGGAAGCCGTCGCGTCTCTGCACAACGTGCGGCTTGGCGGCGGCGTCGGCACTGCGCTCGTGGCAGTGCTGCCGGAGGACCTTCTCGGCGGCATCCAGAGCATCTCAGGCCAGGTGCAGGCGTTGGAGGACGGCAGGTGGAGCATCGGCGGCGTCGCGGTCTACATCGACGACCGCACGATCGGCGGCGGGGAGATCGTGGCCGGCCTGTCGGCGCGCGCCATCGTGGCGATCGACGCCAGCGGCCGACCGCAGGCCCTTAGCCTCATCGGCGGCGGCTTCCTCGGCGGACCGGACAGCGGCGCCTTCGTGAACGGCGTGGTCGAAGAGATCACCAGCGAGGCGATCAGAATTGGCGGTACTTGGTTCCGCATCTCCGACTCCACGGTACAGACACACGACATCGAGCCGGGCGAGTTCGCCCAAATCACGGTCAAGACCACCGAAGATGGTATCGTCGCAGGCGAGATCAAGACAGCCGCCTTCACCCGCACATCCGACGAGATCAAGGCGCTCACTCTCGAGGGCACAATCGAGGGCGACGTCAGCGGCTCAATGAGCGAGTGGCTGATCGGCGGCTTCCAGTTCGGCATCACCGAGAGCACCGTTATCGACGCCAGCGCCGGAAACGTCCGTGACGGCGCGCGCGTGCAGGTCGAAGCAATCAACAAGCGCGGCGAGCTGCAGGCCTCGCGTGTATCGGTGCTAGTCAGCGACACCGAAGCCGAAGTCGTAACGATCATCGGCACTTTCGACGGCTTCCAGGGCGCCAAGTGGGTCATCAGCGGCCTGCCCGTAATCCCGCCAGAGGACAGCGCTAAGCCGCAAGCCGGCGCACTGATCAGCGTCGAAACGGAGCGTGGGAACGGCGGCGACCTGACCGCGTTCAGCTTCTTCGAGATCAAGGCCACAGACGACGGCGAGCTGATCCGCACGCAAGGCAGGATCAGCGGAATCGCCGCCAACCGCTGGACGCTTGAGTTCGGCGACGTCCGCGTCCTTGCAACCGCAGAGATCGCCGGCGGCGATCCGGGCATCGGACGAAGAGTGCTGATCTGGAGTGAGCCGAGCAAAGACGGCGACCTGATTGCGCTCTACGTGCGCGTCCTCGACCACGAGCCGATCAGCGACACCCTCGTCGACACCGTCCTGCCGGTACCCGCTCCCTAGCGCCGCCCGTTGGCGCAGACACCGGCCTTCCCCTACACTGAACCTGTTGCCCCCGTCGTCTAGCGGCCCAGGACGCCGCCCTTTCAAGGCGGAGATCGCGGGTTCGAATCCCGCCGGGGGCACCAACTTTTCAGATACGGAAAGCCCCCTTAGCCGGCGAGAATTGTGCTAAGGGGGCTTATCAATTGGGGCGCGGTAAGGAGCGCGGGGCCACGGCTACTGGTAGATGATCAGGTCGGGGTCCACCTTCAGTACCTCTTCTTCGCTCATCAGTGGAACGTCCTGCTGAAAGAAGAGCATGATCCCGCCGTACTCCGCCGGAGCTGAAAAGCGATCGAAGTTCGCCAGCTTGGTCGCGCTAGGGCCGATGCCGTCCATGTCGATCACCAGCCGGACGCGGCGGAAGCTCTCGATTTCGTCTTTGTTGGTGATCATGCTCTCCTGAAACTGGTGTATGGTCAGGATCTTGTCGCCCAAGTTGTGCTCCTCGATTAGGTCATCGAGGATCTGCTGCGCACGGTTGATTTGAGTAGCATCGAGGTGGCCGATCTCCTGGCCCGGCACCTCGTCGGCAGCCATCGCGAACTGCGGGTCGAGCGAGAGGTGGACGTGCGTCTGCCTGAGGAACGGAAGGAGCTTCTCGATCTCCGTCTCCATGTCGGCGCGACCGAGCTGCAGGTCGAGGAAGATGAAAAGCTCGTTCTCGCAGGCCAGACGAACGTACTCTTCAAGCGTTTGGCGATCGACGCGGCGGATGTAGAGGCCGTCTTCGCCGGGATCGGCCTGGGCCGTGGCGTAGATCATGTGCAGGCCGGCCTGGACACCCCGCAAGCCGTTCAGATCGTCGTAGGCGCGCGCGTGCTCCTTCAGCCGTGCCACGAGCGTCTCCGGCTCAAGCTGGCCGAGGATGCCGAGGATGTTCGCGTCCGGGCTTCCGTAGTAAGTCAGCACTTGGTTCGCGCGCATGAAGTCGTCGTCAACGAGAGGCGCGCAGCCGTCACCAACCGGTCCCACGTCGTCGCCGTCCGTCTCACCACGGCCATCGCCGTCACCAGTGTCATCGTTACCCGTGCCGACTAATACAGAATTCGGCTCGCCGGGGTCGTCGGAGCCACCCGACGGCAGCGCGATCATGAAGACGAAAACGAAAGTGCCGATCAGCAGCGCCGCCGCGATGATCAGCCGGAGTCGTCGCTCTACAGACGCCCGGGGAGACACAGTGTTTCAGGACCGTCGTTTCCGACTGCGCCGGATCGTCGGGCCGACGACGAGGGCCACGTCGAAGGCGACGGTAGCGACCAGAAGCCGTGAGAAGCGCATGAGACTACTCTTTCCTATAGCGTTGCGGACAGCCAGAAACACGCCAACAAACCTGCACGGCAATTATAGTCAAGTCCAGAGGATCGTCAACGAGGGCTGGCTGCCCACCCTTTTTTCTCCCACCGCCATGTGAGTAAATCCCATGACGGAGGAGGACGCGGGGGCCGTCATTGGTTCCCGTTCTCTACGCTCACTTTGACAAGCTCCGTGACACCGCTGACAATGCCCTCCACTAGAAGTTCGACGTTGTCGCGGGGCCATCTTGGGGCCATTCAGGACGTGAACGCTTCTTATTGAGCGATACCGCGGTCAGCAATACGGCCTATAATCAGATACGAATCCGGACGCCCCATAACGGATCGCGACACCCACGAGCGCCCTTTCAAGGCGGAGATCGCGGGTTCGAATCCCGCCGGGGGCACCACTCATCTTCCCACATGACTGACGCCGTGCCCGACTCCTTCGAACGTGTTCGAGACGACGTCATCGGCTGCTTTCGCTGCCCGCGCCTGGTCGAGTGGCGGGAGCGCACGGCGCGTGAGAAGCGCGCCGCCTTTCGCGACTGGGACTACTGGGGCCGCCCGGTCCCCGGCTTCGGCGATCCGGCCGCGCGCCTGCTCGTCGTCGGGCTGGCGCCGGCCGCCCACGGCGGCAACCGCACGGGCCGCGTCTTCACCGGCGACCGCTCCGCCGACTGGCTTTTCCGTGCGCTGCACCGCGCCGGATTCGCCAACCAGCCAACGAGCGAGCACCGCGACGACGGCCTGCGGCTGAGCGGCGCCTACGTGACGGCAGTCAACCGCTGCGCGCCACCGGCCAACCGCCCGACGCCGGAGGAGCGCGACAACTGCCTGCCGTACCTGGAACGCGAGATCGCCCTGCTGGCGGACCTGCGCGTGATCGTGTCGCTGGGAGCCTACGCTCTGGACGGGCTCGCACGCGTCTTCAGCCTGCGCCCGAAGCCGAAGTTCGGCCACGGCGCGGAGATCGCGGTCGCCGGCAAAGGCGGACAAGCCGGGCCGATGATCGTCTGCTCGTTTCACCCCAGCCAGCAGAACACGTTCACGGGACGGCTGACGGAGGAGATGCTGGACGCGGTCTTCGAGCGGGCACGAGAGCTGGCGGGCTAGCGCGAAACGCAGGCTAACAACCCAGGGACCCCGCGCAGATATCCCCGGCGGCGAAGACGATCACGCCAACGCCCGCGGCGATGAGACCGGCGCCCAACGGTGCGCTGATGCGCCGGCCCCAGGGCATGTTCTTTTCGATCGCCATGACTGCGCCCAGCGCCAGCATCCAGCCGAGGTTGCCGATGCCAATGACGAACATCAGGAGCATGAGCGACCAGCAACAACCGACGCAGAAGACGCCGTGGTGGGCGCCGAGAACGAAAGAGCGCGTCTTCTCACGACCGCCCTGCCAGTGGCTGGTGATGAAGCTGTAAGGCGAGCGACACTTGTCGAGGCACTGATACTTGAGCGGCGTGAACTGGTAGGCGCCAGCACCAATCAGCGTCGCGCCGCCGATTACCCAGGCATGTTGATCCAGCCAGGCCCAGCGCTCAACAAGGACCTGATGCAAGAACAGGTCGCCAAGATGCGCCGTGACGCCGAATCCCGCCCAGACGGCGAGATAACCAGCGATCAAGAGGATTACGAGCTGCCGCCGGTCCGCCCGCGCCCGCGTCATCCTCTGGAACATCTGAATCAGCGGCAGGCTGGTCGGCAGCATCATGGCGAACGTCATCAGAGTCCAGCCGGCGACGAAGATCGCCGCGAAGCCCAGCGTGCCGGCGTCGAGGCCTACCCCAACCTCCGCCAGCTCCTCGTGGTCGAGGAAGCGCCCGTAGGGAGACTGATCCCACGCCAGTAGCGCCGCCCACGCCAGGACGATGAGGGCGACGAGGGCAGCGGTGAATACGCGCCTATCCTGGACGCGATTCCAGATCATGGGCGAAAGGTCCCGGCGATAGGCCTCCGCTGTCGGAGACCTATCGTAGTAGACGCTCTACGCTGCGAAGCGGAACGTTCCCTGGATAGCGTTCTTGCCCGAAAGATCGATGTCCTTGAGGCCCAGCGCCGAGGTGTTCCTCTTGTACTTGGACGCCTTGCCCACCCACGCCGGTGAGCCGGGAATCGTGGAGAAGATGCTTTCGTTTAGAGTCGTGGTGTCTCCCGCGGCGCTCTTGTACGGCGCCATCTCACACTCGGCGACGTCACCGACTACGATCTTCCCCGCGCCCTCCACGATCTCGTAGGTGATAGGAGCGCGCTCTGCGCCCAGCACCTCGCCAATGAGGCCGGCGATGTCGGCCGCTGGCCCGCCGAGCTTGCCGGTCCAGACATCGAGGATCGCCTTGTACTGCTCGTCGCTGGCCCCGTCGTCAACGTAGACCAGAGCCTTCCAGTTGCCGGCGAGGACGTTGCCGGGGATGTGCACCATCAAGGCGATCGTGCGGCCCGACAGGTCCAGGCCGTCGACGTTGCCCTTGTCGATGTGATAGGCCATCACCGAGTCGCAGGTCCCATTGTCCGGGTCCTCACCGACCCAGCAGGGGCACAGGATGTTGCAGTTGCAAACCTCGAGGAGAGTTCCTTCTAGTTCATAGGCCATGCTCAGACTCCTTCCTTCGGTGCCGACGTTCGGCATAGACGTGCGTGGTGTACTTTCCTACATTTGCCGCGAAAAGTCACCCCCCTCGCCCGACGACACGAATTCGCTGCTAGCGACTAGAGGCTCGTCGCCGAGCGTTCATAATCGCGCCGAACGTTGCGACGCAGTAGGGCACGGTGTAAGTCAACGGGATTTTCCAGGCGAGCGAGGAAGGCAGATCGCCGCCGGCGATGACGTCGCCTTGATTGATCGCGATCAGTAGCGTGCCGACGACGGCCGCGACCGTTAGTGAGCGCCGAACGGTCCGCCAGTCGCGGAGAGCGCAGAAGAGACATCCAGCGGCGGCGCCCTGTTCTGTCCTGACGTCGTAGACGTGCCCATCGACGGATCGTCCGCACAGGTCGCACGTAATAGCGTGGACAGACGTAGCTTCCGGAGAACGCAGCCTACTCCTCCGTCAGGGTCTTAGCGTGTGTAAGCACGCGACGATTGTACGCCCGCTAGTCGGGGAAGGTGACGAGCGACGTCGTGCTCTGGACGCCTTCGATCGGGCGGATACGGTCGCCCAGGATGCGTGGGATCTCCTGCAGGTTATCGGCGGAGATCTCGACGACGATGTCGTACGGGCCCATCACCTCGTGGACCGCTTCGATTCCCTGCATGCCTTGTATCTCTTCTAACACGTTCTTCGTGTTGCCAGGGTCAGTGACGATCAGCACGTAGGCTTTGATTGCCATCGCAGTGCGGCTCCTTCTCAGGTCGGCGGGCGATTCCCGGGAATTGGCGGGCGCTGACAGTATACAGGACGAGCGCCCTCTTCTTGCTCCACACGGGCCTGATAAACTGAAGACACCGATGACAACCCGTCCCGATCCCTTTGGCGCCCTCGCCAGCCTCAGCACTGCGGCCGGCGCCGTGCGCTACTACCGGCTCAGCGCCCTCGATTCCGTCGACCTCGAGGCGCTGCCGTTCACCATTCGCATCCTCCTCGAGAACCTCCTGCGCCGCTGCGACGGAGACATCGTCACCGAGGATCACGTGCGCTCGCTCGCCGGCTGGTCGCCCACCGGGGACGGTGGGCTGGAGATACCGTTCATGCCCGCGCGCGTCCTCCTTCAGGACTTCACCGGTGTGCCCGTCGTCGCCGACCTGGCCGCGGTGCGTTCCGAGGTCGCGCGACAGGGCGGCGACCCGCAGCTCGTCAACCCGGACCTGGCCATCGACCTCGTCGTCGATCACTCGGTTCAGGTCGACGCCTTCGGCAGGGAAGACGCCTTCCGCATCAACGTCGACCGCGAATACGAGCGCAACGGGCCGCGCTACGCCTTCCTGCGCTGGGCCCAGAACGCCTTCCGCAACTTCCGCGTCGTGCCGCCCGGCGCCGGCATCGTGCACCAGGTGAACCTCGAGTTCCTGGGCAGCGTCGTGCGCACGATCAACGACGCCGACGGCAGCATCGCTATCCCTGACACGCTCGTCGGCACCGACTCCCACACGACGATGATCAACGGGCTGGGCGTCCTCGGCTGGGGCGTCGGCGGCATCGAGGCCGAAGCCGCGATCGTCGGCCAACCGATCTCGCTGCTCACGCCAGAGGTCATCGGCGTACGGCTCACGGGAGCGCTGCGCGAGGGCGTAACGGCGACAGACCTCGTGCTCACGGTTACGGAGATGCTGCGCGCATACGGCGTCGTCGATAAGTTCGTCGAATACTTCGGGAACGGGCTGAGTAACCTCACGCTTCCCGACCGCGCGACGATCGCCAACATGTGTCCGGAGTACGGCGCGACCTGCGGCTACTTCCCGGTCGACGCCGAGACGCTGCGCTACCTGCGCCTGACCGGCCGCCCCGACGAACTGGTGGACCTCGTGGAGCGATACTGCCGCGAGCAGACCCTGTTCCGCGAAGACTCCACGCCGGACCCTGCCTACACCGACGTCGTCGATCTGGACCTCGCAAGCGTCGAGGCCAGCCTCGCCGGGCCGCGCCTGCCGCAGTCTCGTGTGCCGCTGGCCGGCGTCCGCGACAGCCTGCGCGAGGCGTTCGCGGGCCAGTTCAGCGAAAACGATGAGAAAGGCCGCCTCGAATGGGAAGGTGGTGCGACGAGCGACCCCGAAAAGCCGGCGAAGCCGGTCGCCGCGACCCCGGGGTCCGGCGCCGTCACCGTGGAGATCGACGGCGAGACGCAGGAGCTACGCCACGGCAGCGTCGCCATCGCCGCGATTACGAGCTGCACCAACACCTCGAACCCGCACGTGATGCTCGCCGCCGGGCTCCTCGCCAAGAACGCCGTGGAGCGCGGCCTCAGCGTCTCACCCACGGTCAAGACGAGCCTCGCTCCAGGATCACGCGCCGTGATCGACTACCTGAAGGATGCCGGGCTCATGGACTATCTGGAGCAGCTCCACTTCAACCTCGTCGGATTCGGCTGCACTACCTGCATCGGCAACAGCGGGCCGCTCGATCCGCCGATCGCCGCCGCCGTCGAAGAACACGAACTCGTGGTCGCTGCCGTGCTCAGCGGCAACCGCAACTTCGAGGGCCGCATCCACCCTCTGGTGCGCGCGTCGTACCTCGCTTCGCCGCCGCTCGTCGTAGCCTTTGCGCTCGCCGGCAGCGTCGACATCGACCTCGAGAACGAGCCGCTCGGCACGGGCGACGACGGCAAGCCGGTCTACCTGCGCGACATCTGGCCGACGGGTGCGGAGGTGCAGGAGGCGGTGAAAGCGTCGGTGCGGCCAGAGCAGTTCCGCGACACGTACAGCCACATCTTCGACGGTGACGAGCGCTGGTGGTCACTCGCCGTGCCCGAATCGGCGCTCTGGGAGTGGGACGCGGATTCCACCTACCTGCGAGAGCCGCCCTTCGTAATGAACCTGCCGAAGGAACCGGCGCCGGTCAGCGACATCGCTGGCGCGCGAGTGCTCGTCATGGTTGGCGACTCGGTGACGACGGACCACATCTCGCCGGCCGGGGCGATCAAGAAGGACAGTCCGGCGGGCAAGTACCTTCAGCAGAAGGAAGTCGAACCGCGCGACTTCAACAGCTATGGGTCGCGCCGGGGCAACCACGAGGTGATGATGCGCGGCACGTTCGCCAACGTTCGCCTGCGCAACGAGCTTTCCGAGAAAGAAGGCGGCTGGACGACGCACCAACCGTCGGGCGACGAGATGACCGTATACGACGCCGCGATGCGCTACGCCGACGAAGGCGTCCCCGCGATCGTCATCGCCGGCGCGGAGTACGGCACCGGCAGCTCGCGCGACTGGGCGGCCAAGGGCGTCGCGCTGCTGGGCGTGCGCGCGGCGATCGCCGAGAGCTACGAGCGCATCCACCGCACGAACCTGATCGGCATGGGCGTCCTGCCCTTGCAGTTCGCCGAGGGCGAAGGCCGCACGTCGCTGGGCCTGACCGGTCGCGAGACCTACGACATCGAGGGCCTGGCGGACGGCCTCGACATCGGCTCGACGGTCACCGTGCGCGCCAAGGCGGAAGACGGCGCCGAAACGACGTTCACGGCGACAGTCCGCATCGACAGCGCGCTGGAGCTGACGCAGTACCGCCACGGCGGCATTCTGCCCTACATCACGCGCAAGATCCTCGCAGGCAAGTGAACCAGCCCAGCAACGATGACGACAAGGTGTGGGTTGGCTATCACGTTGTATGCTTCCTAGACATCCTGGGACAGCGAGATAAGCTCAAGCAGTGGCCAGTATCACTAGATACATCAGAGCCAAGCGACGAGTTCATCTCGGCACTGAAACAGACGGCCGGAACTGTCAGAAGCTACCGCAGTATGTACCGTGACTTCTTCGATCAGTTCGGTTCCCAAAAGCTCTTGGCCCAGAGACTCACACCAGGCAAGCAGCACACAGCCAAGCGGCTGATGGATTGTAGCGTGTCGTCGCAGCAGTTTTCAGACACCATTGTTTTCTATGCTCCGGTAACAAACAGCTTTGGCGACATTTCTAAGGAATGCTTCACGAGGATCGTACAAGCGTCGGGAGCCCTAATGCTTGCTGGCCTTGCAGGCGGTGCCCCCATTCGAGGAGGTATCGATGTCGGCCTGGGGATGGAAATAGAATCCGGTTTCTACGGTCCGGCTCTAGTTGACGCGTACTCGCTTGAGAGCACGATTGCGGAATATCCGCGTGTGGTCCTTTCAAGTAGCGCTGTCAAGTTCTCGCAGTTATCATCGGGTTTCAGCAACGATCGAGCCATGGAAGAGTGGTTCAAGGAACTTAACGCAAAGCAGGAATCGTTCGTGTGCAAAGACTCAGACGGACACACAATAGTAGACTTCATGGGCACCGGCGTTCACCGTCTCATGTCAGGCCATGACGACTTTCTTGAAGTGGGCGCCTCAGCTTTCGAACTCGTCACTCGCGAACAGGAGCGGTTCGAGGCTGAAGGAAACCTAAAGCTCGCCGCGCGGTATTCACGCCTTCTTGAATACATGCAGCCACGCCTATCGATCTGGAACCTGGAACAGTGACCTCCACCCTCGACTGGCTCGGCACCTCAACCTTCCGCCTCACGATCGGCGAGCTGGTGATCTTCCTCGACGCCTACATGGACCGCGTGCCGGACGCGCCACCCGTCGGCCTCAGCGCGAAGGACGTCGCGAAGGCCGACTACGTGCTCGTCGGCCACTCTCACTTCGA
>JADFQV010000066.1 GCA_022561635.1 Chloroflexota bacterium
TCGAGTTCGACCGACATCACGAAGCGCCCGGCATCGATCTTCGCGCGGAACGAAGAGGCGGCGGCAGTCGCGGCAGCGCCGGCGCCGTCCTGTGGCGTGTCTGACATATCGGGGTTAGCTTAGCGGAACGAGATTCGCGGGCGCTAGGCCTTGACCTTCGCAGCGTCGGCCATGAGGCCCTCGATCATCTTGTAGTCGCCGTCGGGGATCTTGTGCAGGTTGCCCTGGAAGGCGAGGCGCCAGTGCTCGGCCGGCCACTTCTTCACGTACTCCATCGTGGGGCCGATCTCGCGCACGTCGAGGTATTGTTCCGGCGCGAGGACGGTGATCTTCTTGATCTTGACGCGCCAGGGGTAGTCTTCCTTCGGCTTAACGCTGCGGAAGACCTTCTCGTGGTCCTCGTAGTAGTCAGACGTGATCTCGGCGATGCCGCCGAACTTCATGATCTTGGTCAGATAGAAGATGAGACGGTCGCCGACCTCCATGCCGGAGACTTCGGAGCGGCGGGTGCTCTTGAAGCCGAACATGTCGAATCCGCGCTCTTCGGCGATACGCATGTTCTCTTCGGAGCCGACTACGATCCAGTAGGTCATGGGACACCTCCGCGGGACATTATAGCTGCGCAAACGAAACCCGGAGCCTTGCTGGCTCCGGGTTCTGGTGTCGGTTTCGGGTGGGCCTAGTGGGCGCAGGGTTTCGCTTCGCCGCCGCCGTCTGCGGTCTGGAAGGAGCTGCCACAGGCACAGGAACTGGTGGCGTTCGGGTTCAAGATCGTAAAGCCGGCCTTCATCAGGTCGTCGACGTAGTCGATCTCGGCGCCCTCAAGGAGCGGCGCGCTGTCCGGGTCGATGACCAGCTTGACGCCGGCGTCCTCGAAGATCAGGTCGTCGTCCTCGACTTCTCGTGCCACAGCCATGCCGTACGAATAGCCAGAGCAGCCACCACCGGAGACGAAGACGCGCAGTCCAGTGTCCTCGGGGAGGCCCTTATCCTTGAACATAGCCTTCGCCTTCTCGGCGGCCTTTGTAGAGACGGTCATCATGGCTGCACCTCAGTCTTAAAGTAAGCGATCGGTTCTTATATTCTCGCAAACGTGAGGCGGGCTGTCAACGAGCGCACTACACATCCAGGCCGATGGAGCGCAGGTCCGTGGCGAACTGCTCGTAGCCGGTGAAATGGAAACCGTGCATGCCGATTTCGCGAGCGGCTGCTGCGTACGCGCTTACGTCGTCGGTGAAGACGGACGCCTCGGGTTCGGCGCCGGCGGCCTCGAGCGCGTGACGGAAGATCGCCGGGTCGGGCTTAGCAACGCCGATGTCTCCCGAGCCGATGCGGACGTCGAAGATCGAGATCAGGTGCGGCATCTCGGCGCGCAGCCGCTCCTCCATGCCCGGAATCGTGTTGGAGATGATGCCGGTCGTATAGCCGGACGCCTGCAGCCGGCCGACGAGGGCGACCATGTTCTTGTCGAGCAGGCGCTCGGACGTTTGCCAGGCGTTCATGAACTCGTCGACTTTGTCGGCGTCCATCCGCTTCGCCGCCGCCGTGCGGATAGACTCGAACCACTCTTCGCGGGTGCAGGCGCCGACCTGGAGGTCGCGGTAGAGGCTCTCGCGGTAGAGGCAGTCGAAGAGAGTGCGCTCGGGTAGGCCGAGCTTCGCCTCGACGGCGGCGTGGTCGATGCCGTCCATGTGCGTGAGCATGACGCCGCCGAAGTCGAAAAACACTGCTTTGATAGTCATGGGCGTCATCTTAGCGGGCGGGGGCGGACGACGCCAGCGTGGGCTGTCGGGCTGGCTACACGCCGCGGTAGCGGTGGGCGATCGGCAGGCGGCGGTCGCGGCCGAACGCCTTGGGCGTGATCTTGACGCCGGGCGGTGATTGTCGCCGCTTGTACTCGTTGACGTCGATCATGCGCACGACGCGCTTGACCGTCGCCTCATCGTGACCCATGGCGATGATCTCGGCGACGCCGCGATCCTTCTCGACGTACTCCTCGATGATGGCGTCGAGCACTTCATACGGCGGCAGCGAGTCCTGGTCCAGCTGGCCCGGCTTAAGTTCGGCGCTGGGCGGCTTGGTGATCACGGACTCGGGGATGACCGGGCCCACCGAGTTGCGATAACGGGCGAGGCGGTAGACCAGCGTCTTGGGCACGTCCTTGATCACCGCGTAGCCGCCGGACATGTCGCCGTAGAGTGTGGCGTAGCCGGTGGCGAACTCGCTCTTGTTGCCGGTCGTCAGCACTATCCAGCCGAACTTGTTGGACAGCGCCATGATGATGTTGCCGCGAATGCGCGATTGGATGTTCTCCTCGGCCGTGCCCTCCGCTCCACCGCCCAACTCGGCGAAAGGGCGCTCGAGCATCGACAGGTAGGCGGTGTGGGCCGGCTCGATCGGCACGAGGAGGAAGCGCACGCCGAGGTTATCCGCCAGGTCCTGCGCGTCTTTGATGCTGCCCTCGGAAGAGTAGCGCGAGGGCATGCCGATGCCGACGACGTTCTCCGCGCCGATGGCGTCGACGGCGACGACCGCGACGAGGCTGGAGTCGATGCCGCCGGAGAGGGCAACGAGCACCTTACTGAAGCCCGTCTTCCCCAGGTAGTCGCGTGTGCCTGTGACGAGCGCCTGGTAGACCTCCGCTTCGAAGGGAGGCGCAGACTCCACCCTGGGCTCCACGAGCGGCCTATCGGCGGCCCTAGAGCCGCTGACCAAGGTGTGCCGGGCTGCTGGCGCTGCATCGGGAACCTCGATGTCGTGAACGAGCAGGTCCTCGTCGAACATCACGGCGCGCGCCGCCAGCTCACCGGACGAGTCGAGAACCATCGAGCCGCCGTCGAAGACGAGCTGATCCTGGCCGCCGACCTGGTTCGTGTAGCAGACCCAGGCGCCGTAGTCTCGGGCGCGCTGGGCAAGCATCTTCTGGCGCTCGGCGTACTTGCCGGCGTGGTACGGCGAGCCGTTGATGTTGAGGATTACCTTCGCGCCGGCGGCGGCTTGTTCCGCGCAGGGGTTGCCGGGGAGCCAGATGTCTTCGCAGATGTTAACGCCGACGGCGACGCCCCCGATCGTGAAGACGGGGGCCTGGTCGCCGGCGACGAAGTAGCGCATCTCGTCGAAGACACCGTAGTTGGGTAGCCGCTGCTTGCGGTAGGTGGCGATGAGGCGACCGTCGTGCACGATAGCCGCCGCGTTGTAGATGCCGGCCTCGTCGGCGTCCACGAAGCCGATGACGGCGCTGAGGCCGGTGCAGGCGGCAACAGCGGCGTCGAGGGCGCGCCGGCCGTCCGCGACGAAGCCCGGGCGCAGGAGTAGGTCCTCGGGCGGGTAGCCGGTGATCGTCAACTCCGGAAAGGAGACGACGTCGACGCCGGCGTCTCGGGCACGAGCGGCGAAGTCAGCGATCTTGCGGACGTTGCCGTCGAAGTCGCCGATGGTGGTGTTGAGCTGGGCCAGGCCGACGCGAAGTGTGCTCATGCTTCCGCGCTTAGTGTACTACCTACACTTACCGCCCATGTCGCAGGCGTTCTTTCCCTCCCGGCCGCGCCATGTCCACTCTGGCGGGGAACACCAATGCTTGACCCTCATACTCGCCTGTGATATTTGCTACAAACGTATGCGGGCGCGGTCAGATTGGCCCGCTCGGTTTCCCAGGAGTGCACATGGAATACATTCAGACGATTCTCTTTCAGATACCGGCCACGCAACTGGAGCAAGCTTCTGAGTCAGGCGGCCTGCTCGCCGACCTGGACGGACACCGCCAGCACCTCCAGGGTGTCGGCGGATTCCGTGACATCCGCATCACGCGATCGATCAACAACGAGGGCAACGTCCTCGTCGTTGTCGAGACGCGCTGGGCGGACGACACCAGCCTCGTGCGTTACGAGACGCAGGAGCCGAACGCGGCCGCGATCGTGCGGTCACACGAAGGCATCCTCGTCCGCGACAGCCTGCAGGTGCTGGACATGGAGGCGCTGCGCACGGAGGCGTCGTTCAAGCAGGCGGAAGACGCTGAGAGCGCCCGGGAGCGCGTAATACTTCCGATCGCCATCCCGCTCGGCATTCTGGCGTTCGCGCTGCTGGCGATCTACGGCCTGTCGCGCATCTACCTGGAGATAGGGGGCAACGGCGCGGTGGCGCTGGCGGCCGGCCTGGCGATCGCTGTCCTGCTGTTCGCCTTCTATTTCGCGGCCAACCCGCGCGCACCTGGCTGGCAGATCGTAGGAGTCCTGTCCATCTTCGCGCTGGCGCTCGCCGGCGGCACCGCCTGGGCGCTGATCGAGGAGGATGAGCCACACGTCGAAGAGAACGGCGGAGAGCAGGCGAACGGAGATGCCACAGGCAGCGACGCGACCGATGGCGCGGCGACGGGCGGCACTTTGATCATCCTGGGCGACAACTTCTTCGAGTACGACGGAGAGAGGGAACCTGCGATCTCAGTTACGCTCGGCGAGGAAGTGACGTTCGATCTCGAGAACCAAGGAGATTCGACCCACAACATGCAGGTGAACGGCACCGATGACACGTACGACATCGCCCTCTGCGAGACAGGCGACGACTCGACCGCCTGCTCGGATCCGGACGTGATCGGGGACTCGACGATGGCTACGCTGACGGTCCAGTTCGATGAGGCGGGCATCTACAACTTCCGCTGCGACTTCCACCCCACCGAGATGATGGGCACGCTGGTCGTCGAATAGCCCACGGAGTCTGATCGAAGGAAACAAGAGCTCCGCCGAGCGGGGCTCTTCTTCTTGTGCCGGCTAGTGGTTGGGTTTGAGACCGACGCGAGGCGGCTCTTCCTTGCCTTCGGACCAGGGCAACCCCTGCCCGGAGGCCTCTTCTTCCGCGTACCACCTGAAGAAGGCGAAGCCGA
>JADFQV010000005.1 GCA_022561635.1 Chloroflexota bacterium
GAATGACTGCTGGATGTTCGCCCCTTCGCTGCTCACGAAAAGGTGGCGCTGCAGCTGCGTCAACGCCGAGACGTAGTTGTAGGCGATCGCGGAGTTCAGGTCGCGGACCCGCGCCGAGACGTCGCGCACGTAGTCCACCGCGTCGTTCAGGGGCACGTCTCGGGGGTCGATCTCGGCCTGGAAGTGCGTCTCGTCCTGCCGAACGTCGATCGGTGCCAGTTCGAGGTCGTAGAGCGAGGAGCCAAGCGCGCCGTAGCGCGAACGCGCGGCGTCCTTCCCCCGGGCGTTGGCGACCGCTCGCCCGTAGGCGCTGTCCAGCGCCTCGCGCAGCCGCTCCTGGAGGCGGGGCAGGTCCGCCGTGCCGACGATCTCGCCGACGTAGCCCGGCGAAACGACGTTCTGGCCGGCCAGCACGCGCACGCCGAACGAAAAGCCGTAGTCCTCGGTGCCGAACTTGTCCATCCCGTTCTCGGCGACGGCCACCTTGCCTTCGCTGATTTCGATGCGCACGTCGGCGTAGCGGCAGAAGCGCTTGCTCTTCGGGTACGACGAGACGAGATCGAATACGGCGTCGCGAACGCCGGGGATGACGTCGATGCTAACTTTCTCGGGCACGTGTTGCCTCCGTCTGGCGGGTGAGGGCGGGCGATGTGTCCTGCGGGCCGGGCACGAGCGAAATTGTAAGCGGGCGCGGCTGGCCGGTCTAGTTGCCGGGCAGGGCCGTCTCGCCCATCAGGTAGCGGTCGATGCCGCGGGCGGCCGTGCGCCCTTCCTGGATCGCCCAGACGATCAGCGACTGGCCGCGCGTCATGTCGCCGGCGGTGAAGACGCCGGGCACGCTGGTCGCCTTGTCCTGGCCGCAGACGACGTTGCCGCGGTCGTTCACCTCGACTCCCAGCTGGTCGAGCATGTAACGCTCGGGTCCCAGGAAACCCATCGCCAGCAGCAGCAGGTCGACGCGCTCCTCGAACTCCGTTCCCGGGACTTCCTTCATCACCATGCGGCCGTCCTCGCGTGCGAACTCGACCTGGTTGCCGTGGAGCTTCTGGAGGACGCCGTTGTCGCCTGAGAGGCGCGTCGTCTGCACCGAGAACTCACGCTCGCCGCCCTCTTCGTGCGCCGCGGACACTCGGTAGATGTTCGGGTACGTCGGCCACGGCGTGTCTGTCGGGCGGTGCTCCGGCGGTTCCGGCATGATCTCCATCTGGATGACCGACTTAGCGCCCTGGCGGTGCACCGTCCCCAGGCAGTCCGCGCCGGTATCGCCGCCGCCCAGGATGATCACCCGCTTGCCCTTCGCCGAGATAAACTGCGCCTCCGGGATCTCGTCGCCGGCGTTGCGCTTGTTCTGCAGCGGCAGGAACTCCATCGCGAAGTACGTGCCAGTCAGCTCGCGTCCCGGCACCTCCAGGTCGCGCGAGTGTGTCGCGCCGCCGGTCAGGCAGAGCGCGTCGTACTCCTTGCGCAGGTCGCCCGCGTCAATCTCCTTGCCGACGTTGGAGTTGGGGCGGAACTCGACGCCTTCGGCCTCCATCTGCTCCATGCGGCTGTCGATGGTCCACTTCTCCATCTTGAAGTCCGGGATGCCGTACCTGAGGAGGCCGCCGATCCGCGAGTCACGCTCGAACACTGTCACGGCGTGGCCGGCGCGGGCGAGCTGCTGCGCCGCCGCCAGGCCTGCGGGCCCGGAGCCGATGATGGCGACGCGCTTTCCCGTCAGGTGGTCCGGCGGCTCCGGCTTAATCCAACCCTCCTTGCGGGCGCGCTCGATAATCTCCAGTTCGATCTGCTTGATCGTCACGGCGTCGTCGTTGATCGCCAGCACGCAGGACGATTCGCAGGGTGCGGGGCAGAGGCGGCCGGTGAACTCCGGGAAGTTGTTCGTCGCGTGCAGGCGGTCGATCGCCTCGTGCCAGAGGTCGCGGTAAACGAGGTCGTTCCAATCGGGAATGATGTTGCCCAGCGGGCAGCCCTGGTGGCAGAAGGGGATGCCGCAGTCCATGCAGCGCGCCGCCTGCTTCTGCAGGTGTTTGGGCGGGAAGTCCTGGTAGACCTCCAACCAGTCGTGCAGGCGCTTCTTCACGGGGCGCCTCTTCGGCACCTCGCGCGCGAACTCCATGAAGCCGGTTGGCTTACCCACGAGCGGTCTTCTTCGCCTTCGCCACAGCGGCCTTCCGCGGCCGGCCGTTCTTACCGTTCCTGCCGTTGCTGCGCCTCGCCGCGGCCTTCACCTTGCGCGTCTCCTTGAGCTGCTCTTGAAGAACGCGCTTGTAGTCCTTGGGCATCACCTTCACGAACTTCTTGGCGATCTTCGGCCAGTCCGCCAGCATCCACTCGGCGACAGTGCTGCCCGTGTACTCGCGATGGCGCTTCAGTAGACCGCGCACCAGGTCCAGGTCCTCGGCGTCATCCAGCTTGTCCAGGTCCACCATCTCCTGGTTACAGCGAATGTGGAAGTCGCCGTCGCGGTCGTAGACGTAGGCGATGCCGCCGCTCATGCCGGCCGCGAAGTTGCGTCCCGCCGGGCCGATGACAACGACGCGGCCGCCCGTCATGTACTCGCAGCCATGGTCGCCGATGCCTTCGATTACCGCCATCGCGCCCGAGTTGCGGACGGCGAAGCGCTCGCCGGCGACGCCGCGCGCAAAGAGCATGCCGCTGGTCGCGCCATATAGCGCCACGTTGCCGATGACGATGTTCTCTTCGGGCACGAACGTCGAGGCTTTCGGCGGATAGATGATCAGCTTGCCGCCCGAGAGCCCTTTGCCGACGTAATCGTTGGAGTCGCCCTCGAGAAACATCGTGATGCCGCGCGGGACGAAGGCGCCGAAGCTCTGACCGGCTGAGCCGTTGAAGCGGATCGTGATCGTGTCGTCGGGCAGGCCGTCGAGTCCGTACTTGCGGGTCAGCTCGCTGCCGAGGATCGTGCCGACCGTGCGGTTCACGTTGCGGATCGGCATCTCGATCTCGACCTTCTTCTTCTTCTCGAGCGCCGGCTTGGCGAGCGGCAGCAGCTCTTGGTCCAGCGCCTTGTCCAGCCCGTGGTCCTGATCCGTGATCCGTCGCGTGGCGACGTCGGGGCCGACCTCGGGCCGGTAGAAGATCGCCGAGAAGTCGAGGCCGCGCGCTTTGTAATGATCGATGGCGCGGCGCATGTTCAGCATGTCGCTGCGGCCGATGATCTCGTCTACGCTGCGGTAGCCCATCCCTGCCAGGTACTCGCGAATCTCCTCGGCGACGAAGCGGAAGAAGTTAACGACGTGATCCGCTTGGCCCACGAACTTCTCCCGCAGCTTGGGGTTCTGCGTGGCGATGCCGACGGGGCAGGTGTCCAGGTGGCAGACGCGCATCATGATGCAGCCCATCACCACCAACGGCGCCGTCGCGAAGCCATACTCCTCCGCACCGAGCAGAGCCGCGATGATAGCGTCGCGGCCCGTTTTCATCTGGCCGTCCGTCTGGACGACGATGCGGTCGCGTAAGTTGTTGAGGACAAGCGTCTGCTGTGTCTCCGCCAGGCCAAGCTCCCAGGGGATGCCGGCGTGTTTGATCGACGTCAGCGGGCTGGCGCCGGTGCCGCCGTCGTGGCCGCTGATGAGCACGACGTCGGACTTCGCCTTGGCGACGCCCGCCGCGACGGTGCCCACGCCGACCTCGGCTACCAGCTTGACGCTGATGCGGGCGCGCGGGTTCGAGTTCTTGAGGTCGTGGATCAGCTGCGCTAGGTCCTCGATCGAGTAGATGTCGTGGTGCGGTGGCGGGCTGATGAGGCCGACGCCGGGCGTCGAGTAGCGCACGGCGGCGATCCAGGGCCAGACTTTGTGGCCCGGCAGCTGACCGCCCTCGCCTGGTTTGGCCCCCTGCGCTATCTTGATCTGCAGCTCGTCGGCGTTCACGAGATACTCGCTCGTCACACCGAAACGCCCGGACGCCACCTGCTTGATCGCACTGCGGCGCTCGTCGCCGTTCTTGTCCGGCGTGAAGCGGCGGCGGTCTTCGCCGCCCTCTCCCGTGTTGCTCTTGCCGCCGAGGCGGTTCATGGCGATCGCCAGCGTCTCGTGGGCCTCGGCGCCGATCGAGCCGAACGACATGGCGCCGGTCGCGAAGCGATGGAAGATCGCCTCTATCGGCTCCACTTCGTCGATCGGAATCGGTTCACGGTCCGAGTTGATCTCGAAGAGGCCGCGCAACGTGCACAGCCGCTCGGACTGATCGTCCACCATGCGGCTGTACTCCTTGAAGACATCGAGGCGGCCTGAGCGCGTGCTGTGCTGCAGGCGGAAGACCGTCTCCGGGTTGAAGAGGTGGTACTCGCCGTCGCGGCGCCACTGGTACTGTCCGCCCCAGAGAAGCTCGTCCAGCCCGCCGTCACGCTCCGGAAAGGCGCGCTCCTGGTGGTAGAGCGTGTCGACGCCAATCTCTTCGACGCCGACGCCGCCGATACGCGACGCGGTGTACGTGAAGTAGTGGTTGATGAAATCTTGCGCCAGGCCGATCGCCTCGAAGATCTGTGCACCGCGGTAGCTCTGCACCGTGGAGATGCCCATCTTCGACATGATCTTGACCACGGCCTTCTTGCACGCCTTGAGGTAGTGCTCGACCGCCTCTTCGTAGGAGATCGCGGACTCCATCAGGCCCTCGTCGCGCATGCCGGCCAGCGTGTCCAGCGCCAGGTACGGGTTGACCGCGTCGGCGCCGTAGCCAATCAGCAGCGCGAAGTGGTGGCCCTCACGCGCCTCGCCCGTCTCCAGCACGAGCCCCACGCGCGTGCGCTTCCGCTGGCGCACGAGGTGGTTCTGCAGGCCGGCCGTCGCCAGCAGCGCCGGTATGGGAGCGTTGTTCTTGTCGACGCCGCGGTCTGAGAGGACGAGGATGCGCGCGCCGTTCTCGATCGCCTCGTCGGCCTGCTCGCAGAGCCGCGTCATCGCGCGTTCCAGGCCCTTCGGCCCTTCCGCGGCCGGGAAGAGAAGCGGCAGGACGCGTGTGCTCAGCTTGCCGTTTCGGGCGGCCTTGAAGCGCGCCAGGTCGTTGTTGTCGATGAACGGCGACTTGATCTCGACCCGCCGCGCGTTCTCCGGCTGCGGCTCCAGAAGGTCGCCCTCCGGACCGACCAGCGAGATCACGGACGTCACGATCTCTTCGCGGATCGCGTCCAGGGGCGGGTTGGTGACCTGCGCGAAGAGCTGCTTGAAGTAGTTGAAGAGCGGCTGTGGCTTGTCGGAGAGCACAGCCAGCGGCGTGTCCGTCCCCATGGAGCCGAGCGCTTCTTGCCCGTCGTGGGCCATCGGCCCCAGGATGTACTTCAGATCCTCGACCGTGTAGCCGAAAGCGATCTGATGTTGTAAGAGCTTCTCGCCCTGGAGCATCTTCGCCGGTTTGCCCTTCGGCAGGTCGTCGATCGTCTTCAGGTTCTTGGCCAGCCACTCGCCGTACGGGCGCTCAGACGCCATGCGGTGCTTCAGCTCCGTGTCGTCGATGATTCGCCCCTCGGCCATGTCGACGAGGAACATGCGGCCCGGCTGCAGGCGCCCCTTGTAGAGCACGTTCTCCGGCTCGATCGGCAGAACGCCAACCTCGGAGGCCATGATCACGAAGTCGTCCTTCGTAACGTAGTAGCGGGACGGGCGCAGACCGTTGCGGTCCAGCACGGCGCCGATCTTGTTTCCGTCCGTGAAGGCGATCGAGGCGGGGCCGTCCCAGGGCTCCATCAGGCAGGAGTGGTAGCGGTAGAAGTCCTTTTTCTCCTGGCTCATCGACTCGTGGCCGTCCCACGGCTCCGGGATCATCATCATCACCGCGTGCTCGATCGGGCGGCCCGTCATCGTCAGGAACTCGAGAGCGTTATCGAAGCAAGCCGTGTCGCTGCCGCTCTCGTCGATCACCGGCATGATGCGCTGGATGTCCGGGATCAGGTCGGATTCGAAGAGGGATTCGCGGGCGCGCATCCAGTTGACGTTGCCCCTAAGCGTGTTGATCTCGCCGTTGTGGGAGATCATCCGGTACGGGTGCGCCAGCTTCCAGCTGGGGAACGTGTTCGTGCTGAAGCGCGAGTGGAACATACAGAGCGCGCTGGCCATCCGCGGGTCCGAAAGATCCGGGAAATACTCGCGGATCTGGCTCGCTATCAGCATTCCTTTGTAGATCAGCGTCTTGGCCGACAGGCTCGGCACATAGAACGACGCCGCTTGCTTGACGTCGCCCCGGTCGAGCGCACTGTGAAAGAGGCGGCGGATAACGAAGAGTCGGCGCTCAAAGGCGTCGAGGTCCCGGATGTGTTCACCGCGGCCGATAAAGACGTGGAACATGTCCGGCTCGGCGGCGACGGCCGTCGCGCCCAGCGACGAGTTGTCCGTCGGCACCTGTCGCCAGCCCAGCAGGTGCTGTCCGTCTTCCTCCACGATGTTCTGAAGCAGCCGCATCGCTTCCCTCTGCGCCCTCTTGTTCTTCGGCGCGAAGATCAGGCCCACGCCGTAATGGTCCGGCGCCGGCAGGCGGATGCCCTCTTGCGCGCAAACGTGGGAGAAGAAGTCGTGGGGCACCTGGATGAGGATGCCGGCGCCGTCGCCGGTGTTCACCTCGCAGCCACAGGCACCCCGGTGCTCAAGATGTTCGAGCGCCGTGATGCCGTCGTCGATGACCTTGTGCGACCGCTGCCCCTTGAGGTGCACGAGAAAGCCGACGCCGCAGCTCTCGTGCTCGTGGGCTGGATCGTAGAGCCCGGCCGCCTTTGGTCCTTCGGCGCCGTGTGCAGTGATAGGTAAACGGGAAGTGTCGTTTTGTGAGTTCATGAGCCCTCTCCTTGTTGCCCTAGATGCGCCTGGACGCAGCGCATTTCGCAGCCCTGCGTTTCGCGCGGGAGAGCACCGTAAGCGTCGGTGGGAACGATCGGCAGAAGACAGCGGCCGGTGCATCCGGAACGCTTGCAATCGCTATAGATGTCTCAGGCTTGATCATCCGTACCTCGTCCCCGCCGCCGGAAAAAGAATGTGTGTAGTATACCGGCGGCTCCTGGAGTTGTCTACGCCGCCACGATTTGCGGTCGGGGCGGCGTACTCCATAGACGTCTTCGATTGGCGTTCAAGTTACCATAGGCGAGAGCAGGTCGTCAAAGCGTTTCTCGCGCCTCAGGAGGCAGATTTTGCCTCCGCCGCTCGCCCAAGGTATTGCATCAGGCGTGCGATTACGCTAAAACTGTCTTAGCACTCCGCCCCGGTGAGTGCTAACGCCCATTCGCACTAGGAACGCCCGCTCGGGCATAGGCCCAAACGGCATAGACCCAGCCGGGCATAAGAAGGAGAACCCCATGGCCAAGCAACTGCTCTTCGATGAGGCCGCGCGACACGCCCTTAAGAGCGGCGTCGACGCCCTCGCTGACGCCGTCAAGATCACCCTCGGTCCCAAGGGCCGCAACGTCGTCCTGGAGAAGAAGTTCGGCTCGCCGACGATCACCAATGACGGCGTTACCATCGCCAAGGACATCGAGCTGGAAGACCCGTTCGAGAACATTGGCGCCCAGCTCGCCAAGGAGATCGCCTCCAAGACCAACGACGTCGCCGGCGACGGCACTACCACCGCCACCATCCTCGGTCAGAGGATCGTCCACGAGGGTCTGAAGAACGTCGCCGCCGGCGCCAGCCCGATGGCGCTCAAGCGCGGCATCGAGAAGGCGGCCGAAGCCGCCGTCAAGAGCATCAAGGCGAACTCTGTCAAGGTCACGAGCAGCGCGCAGATGGCCCAGGTCGCGGCGATCTCGGCCAACAACGACGAGGCGATCGGCGAACTGATCGCCGAAGTCATGGAGAAGGTCGGCAAGGACGGCGTTATCACCGTCGAGGAGTCAAAGGGCATCGAGACCGAGACCGAGTTTGTCGAAGGCATGAACTTCGACCGCGGCTACATCAGCCCCTACTTCGTCACCAGCCCTGAGCGCATGGAAGCCGTGATCGACGACCCGCACATCCTGATCACGGACAAGAAGCTCTCTGCCGTCAGCGACATCCTGCCTGTGCTGGAGAAGGTGCTGCAAAGCGGTAGCAAGAACCTGCTCATCATCGCCGATGACGTTGACGGCGAAGCGCTGGCCACTCTGGCCGTCAACCGCCTGCGCGGCACGATCAACGTCGCCGCGGTCAAGGCCCCCGGCTTCGGCGACCGCCGCAAAGAGAACCTGGGTGACCTGGCAACCGTGACCGGCGGCGAACTCCTCAGCGATGAGCTGGGCCGCAGCCTGGAATCGGCCGAACTGACCGACCTGGGCCACGCGCGCAGAGTCGTCATCACGAAGGAAGAGACCACCATCATCCAGGGCGCGGGAAGCTCCAAGGCCGTCCAGGGCCGCGTCAGCGCCGTCAAGGCCGCCATCGAGTCTGTCACCTCTGACTGGGACCGCGAGAAGCTTCAGGAACGCCTCGGCAAGCTCACCGGCAGCGTCGCCGTCATCAAGGTCGGCGCCGCCACCGAGACCGAGCTCAAGGAGCGCAAGCACCGCGTCGAGGACGCCGTTCAGGCGACCCGCGCCGCCGTCGAAGAGGGAGTCGTCTCCGGCGGTGGCGTCGCCTTCATCAACGCCCTGCCCGCACTGGAGAGGCTCAAGCTGGAGGGTGATGAGGCCACCGGCGTCGCCATCCTCAAGCGCGCGATGGAGGAGCCGCTGCGCCGCATCGCCATCAACGCCGGCAAGGACGGCTCGGTGATCGCCCAGAAGGTGAAGACGCTGAAGAAGGGCGAAGGCTACGACGCCGCCGCCGACAAGTACGGCGACATGACGAAGCGCGGCATCGTCGACCCCGTCAAAGTCACGCGTTCGGCACTCGAGAACGCCGTCAGCATCGCCTCCATGGTCCTCACCACAAACGCTCTCGTCGCTGAGATTCCGGAGAAGCAGTCCGCCGGCGCGCCGCCGGCGATGTCGGACATGTACTAAGCGGCAGCAAACTGCACAAGCAGCAGCGTTCCACATTAGGCGTGCCGCCCGGGCGCCCCGAATAGGGGCCGCGGTCGTATAATGAATCGAGAGGAAACGTAGATTTGTTCACGGAGAGTGGTGAGATGATCGATCTTGAAGAGTTGCGCAACGTCGTCGACAACGCCGACGTCTTCACGATCGGCTTTCGCATGTTCCCGGAACGACTGATCATCGACACGCGGAGCGAGGCCGAGGCCCCGCCGATGATCCGCGTCGTCAAGCCGGTCAACACCGTTGAGGAGCGATTCTTCTGGCTCGGCAAGGAACGCCCGCAGTTCTCGATGCCCGAACGCTTCACGTTCTTCATCTGGCCTCACTCCATGCGCTTCTTCGAAGACTCCGGCCTCGGCGATCTGATTCGCCAGCGCGTCTTACCCATCGACCCCGACTGCGGCCGCCAGATGGCGGAGAGCATCCAGCAGCTCGCTGTCCTGGAGCGGAAGGCAGAGCGCGACGCGATCACCGGCCGCAACTACGAGACCCTCTGGGAGCGCGTCGCAAGCTAGACATTACGTACCACGCGAACGAAGGCCGCCCACTTCGGGCGGCCTTTCGGCATCTTCCCGTCGGCCACAGCGCGCGGTAGTATCGCGCCAGACCTCAGTCGCGAAAGGAGCCCCATGGAACGACGAGCAATCAACCCCTGGAGCTGGCAGGACGCCTACGGCTTCGTCCAGGCTAACGAAATCACCGGTGCCCAGAAAGTCCTCTATTGCTCCGGCCAGACGTCGGTCGACGAAAGTGGCACGCCTGTACATGAGGGCGACATGGCCGCCCAGGCGGGTAAGGCGCTGGACAACCTTGAGGCTGTACTCAAGGACGCCGGCATGGACCTGAGCAACGTCGTGCATCTGACGATCTACACCACGGACGTCGACGCCACGATCGCCAGCCTCGGCACAATTGGGCCACGCCTCGCTCCGATCAAGGCCGCGCAGACTCTGATCGGCGTCGCCCGCCTAGCCTTCCCGCCGATGATGATCGAGATCGAAGCCACAGCCGTCGCCTGACGCATGCCAGACCTCTACGGCGCCATCGACCTTGGTGGAACCAACGTGCGGGCGGTCATCGCCGGCCTCGACGGCAAGATCAGCGGTGACGACCGGCGCCCGTCGCACGCCAGCGATGGTCTCGACGCGACGATTGAGACGCTGCTGGCCTCCCTGGCCCAGGCGTGCTCGGCGGCCGGCGTCGAAGCCAGCGCCCTCGGCGGCCTCGGCGTCGCTACCCCCGGCTGGGTGGACACGGAACGCGGCATCGTGCCGGCGGCGCCACAGCTTGTCGGCTGGCGGGATGTGCCACTCGTCGAAATGCTGCAAGAGCGCCTCGGCCTCGCCGTCCGTCTGGAAAACGACGCCAACGCCGCCGCGCTCGGCGAGAACGTCTTCGGGGCCGGGCGCGGCACGCGGCACATGCTCTACATAACGGTAAGCACTGGCGTCGGCGCAGGGATCATCGCCGACGGGCGCCTCTACGGCGGCGCGAAAGGTTCCGCCGGCGAGATCGGTCACACGATCGTCGACCCCTCCGGCCCGCCCTGCGGTTGCGGCAAGCGCGGCTGCCTCGAGTCGCTCTCCTCCGGCACGGCGATCGCCCGCCGGGCGGTGGAGGCCGTGGACCGCGGCGACTCAGCCGTGCTGGCCGCTATCAGAGAGCGCGAGGGTCACCTCGCCGCGCGCCTTGTCGCCGACGCTGCACGCCAGGGAGACGCGGCGAGCATCGCCATCTACGAGGAGGCGGGGTTCTTCCTGGGGATCGCACTGGCCAACGCCGTCAACTTGCTCAGCCCCGAGGCGATCGTCCTCGGTGGCGGCGTCATGCAGGCCAAGGATCTCTTCCTACCGCGCGCCGAGGAGACGATGCGCGATCGGGCGCTGGACGAGCCGTTGAAGCACATGCGCCTCGCCGAAGCCGAACTGGGCGACCGGGCCGGCGTCATGGGGATGATCGCCCGCGTCGGCCAGCCGGCTGGTTGACGCGGCTCAGGCCCGTG
The DNA here is from genome assembly GCA_022561635.1 of Chloroflexota bacterium. Lineage (GTDB taxonomy): Bacteria > Chloroflexota > Dehalococcoidia > SM23-28-2 > RBG-16-64-32 > CF-162. Next base: position 10,959 of record JADFQV010000005.1, read on the forward strand.
CCCGCCGGCGGCGCCAGTGACGGCCCGGACGGCCCTTCTTCGGCTCTTCCGCCTCCAGCTCCGGCGCCATGTTCGCCCGCTCTCGCTCGACGATCGGCTGGCACACGGAGATGATGCGCGACAGTCGCTCGGCGATCTCGGAGGCCAGCGCGGCCGATGGCGGGTCATACGGGATCGTTTCGTGCAGACGCGCCCAGGACGCCGTCCATTCCTCTAGCTCAACCTGCGGTCCCAGCTGTGCCTGGATCTCCGGCATGTATGGCGCGATCAGCTCCGCCCAGCGGTAGGAAAAGTCGTGCGGCCCTTCGAAATGGAGGCCGATCTCGATGCGTTCTGTCTTGCGCGTCAGGCAGACCTCGTAGTGCACCTTCGGCGAGTGGAAATGCAGCTGGAACCAGACGAAGCGGACGCGGTGGGTGCAGGCTTCACGCAGCGCCGTCGGCAGCGCGGCCAGAGTCTCCTCTTCGATCCTGTCCATGAACTCGCGGACGCGCATGCGGGGCGGCATGCGACCAGATTGGTGCTAACGGCGGCGCAGGTCAAGGTGTAATCAGCGCGCGGCCGCTGATACAATCGGGTCGATCGTCCACCAACGCTAGAGGCTCGCGAGCCCGAGTCGGGAGGTCTGGATGGCAACGCTGATCGTCATCGCAATCATCATCGTCCCATTCGTTATCGTCGTGATGCTGTTCGTCGGGATGTACAACGGCCTTGTGCGGTCGCGAAACCGCGTGAAAGAGGCTTGGTCTGGCATCGACGTCCAGCTAAGGCGCAGGGCGAGCCTCGTGCCCAACCTTGTCGAGACCGTGCGTGGATACGCCGAGCACGAGCGCGGGACGTTCGAAGAGGTGACGCGAGCCCGCTCCATGCTGGAGCAGGCGCAGCAGGGCGGCGGCCCGGCAGACCAAGCGCTCGCCAACAACATGCTGACGGGCGCCCTGCGGCACCTCTTCGCCGTTGCCGAGGACTATCCGGAGCTGCAGGCCGCCGGCAACTTCCGCCAGCTCCAGACCGAACTCTCCGACATCGAGGAGAAGATCGCCTTCGCGCGCCAGTTCTACAACTCCAACGTCCTCGGCTACAACAACCGCATCCAGGTCGTGCCCGCAGTGTTCATCGCCGGCACGTTCGGCTTCACCGCGGAGCAGTTCTTCGAGACGGACGAGGACGGGCGCGCCGAGGTCAGCGTCGACTTCAGCCGCGAGCCGACGCCACCGCCGGCACCCACGCCGGCGCCCCCGACGCCTACGCCGACGCCTACGCCGACGCCTCCGCCGACGCCGCCGCCTCCGCCGACGCCGACGCCTCCGCCGACGCCTACGCCTCCGCCGACGCCTACGCCTCCGCCGACGCCCCCGCCGCCCCCGGGCGGCGGCGCTTCCGCCGGCGGGTCAGCCCCGGACCAGAGCGGGACGTCTGGCTAGCGCGTTCGCTTGATGGACGACTCGTCCCCGGTTCCGCAAGAGCGGGTGCTCATCTGGGACCGCATCGACGCCAACAAGTGGCGCACGCTCCTCCTCATCGCGAGCTTTGTCGTCCTCACCGCGCTCTTCTTCGCCGCCATGGGCACGGTGATCGCCCTCTACGCCGGCGTCGATCCAGAAGTCGATCCCATGCTCACGCTGCAGATCGCCGCTGCCACCGGGCTCATCGCAACGGTCGTCGGTGTCATCATGTACTACGCCGCGACGGCCGCAGTGCTGTCGATCTCCGGCGGGCACGAGGTCACCATCGCCCAGGAGCCGGAGCTGTACCGCGTCGTCGAGAACCTGAGCATCGGCTCCGGCCTGCCGATGCCCAAGATCTGGGTGATCGAGGACAGCGCGCCGAACGCCTTCGCCGCCGGCCGCGACCCGGGGCGGGCGCACGTCGCCGTGACCCGTGGCCTCCTCGACAAGCTTGAGAAGCGCGAGCTGGAGGCTGTCATGGCGCACGAGATGTCGCACATCGGCAACTACGACATCCGGATCATGACGACGGCGGCGGTAGTCGTCGGCCTGTTGGCTCTCCTCGCGGACGTGATGCTGCGCTTCACCTGGTACGGCGCCGGTGCGAGGCGGAGCAACCGGGGCAAGGGCGGCGGCATGGTCGCGCTGGCCCTTCTCGCCGTCTCGATCCTCTTCATCGTCCTCTCGCCGCTCATCGCGTCCGCGTTGCGATTCGCCGTTTCCCGCCAGCGGGAGTTCCTGGCCGACGCCTCCGGCGCGCTCCTCTGCCGCAACCCCGCCGCACTGGCCGACGCTCTGGAAAAGATAGCGGCTGACCCGGAGCCGCTGGAAGTCGCGAACAAGGCCACCGCCCACCTCTACATCGAGAACCCGCTCAAGGAGCACAAGAGCTTCCTCAACGGCCTCTTCGCCACTCACCCGCCCGTGGACGAGCGCATCAAACTCCTGCGCGCGATGTGACGATCGTGCCACCTCTATTGCGTCTCGCCCGCCCGGAAGACGTCGACGCCGTCACCCGGCTCATGGCCTCCGAGTCCCTGCCAGCGGTCGAAGTTGACGAGTGGCTGAGCAGCTTCTGGGTGCTGGACGACGCTGGAACGCTCGTCGGCTGCGCGGGCATCGAGCGCTACGGAGATGCGGCCCTTCTGCGGTCTGTCGTAGTGGCCGAAGCGCTGCGGGGAAGCGGCGAAGGCGTCCGCATGACGGAGCGCGCCCTGACCTTCGCAAGGGACGACGGCGCTCGGCGTTGCTATCTGTTCACGATGACCGCGCCACAGTTCTTCTCGCGGTTCGGCTTCGAACGCTGCCGGCTGGACGACTTCGAGCCCGCGGTGCGGCGGTCCTGGCAGTGGCAGGCCATCTCCGGAAACGAGGCGCTCGCGGAGCAGGTGATCCCCATGCGCGCCGATCTCTAGGCCCGCTCGTTCCTAGGCTGCGACTTCCACGCCGGCGCCCGCGATCACCTCGCCGATCGCCCAGACCCCCAGACCGGCCGCGCGGAAGCGGTCCTGGGCGTCGCTGGCGCGGTCCTGTGCGACCGCCATCAGCAGCCCACCCGACGTCTGTGGGTCGAACAGCACGTCGGCCATCGCCTCGCTAACCTTCGGGTCCATGCGGACGTGCTCGCCGTAGAACTCACGGTTCCGCCTCGCTCCGGCCGTGGAGATGCCGCCCTTCGCGTGCTCCAGCGCGCCCGGCAGGGTGGGCACCGCCGCTGCGATGATGCGCAGGCAGATGTCACCCGCCACCGCGATCTCCCGCGCGTGGCCCATCAGGCTGTAGCCGGTAACGTCCGTCATCGCCCTGGTGCCGATCTCGCGCGCGATGTGTGCGGCGTGGCGGTTGAGCGTCGTCATGCTCTCAACCGCGGTCGCCAGCTGCTCCGCCGACGCCTCGTCGCGGCCGGCCGCCGTCGTAATGATGCCCGTTCCCAGCGCCTTCGTCAGGAAAAGGACGTCTCCCGCCTGCGCGCCTCCTTTGCGGAAGATGGCATCCGGATGCACCAGCCCCAGCACGCAGAGGCCGTACTTCGGCTCGTCGTCGAGGATCGTGTGCCCGCCGGCGATGACGCCGCCTGCCTCGCGTACCTTTTCAGCGCCTCCCTGGATTATCCTGGCGATCGTCTCCGACGCCATGTCTTCGGGGAACGCCGCTATGTTCAGCGCCAGCACGACTTCCCCGCCCATGGCGTAGACGTCGCTCATGGCGTTCGTCGCGGAGATCGCGCCGTAGTCGTATGCGTCGTCCACCAAAGGCGCGAAGAAGTCGACCGTCAGCACGACCGCCTGCTCGTCGTTCAAGCGATAGACGGCGGCGTCGTCCGGCGCGGTCAGGCCCACCAGCAGATCAGGCTGATCGGCGGAGAGGTCCGACAGGTGCTCCAGCACCTGCGATAGCTCCCGCATTCCCGCCTTGCCCGCGCAACCCGCGCAGGACGCCAGCTTCGTCAGCCGCTCCGTACCGCTCGCCATGCCGCTCCTTTCGCTCGGTTCGTGCGTTGTCCAGTATAAGCCCGCTTTCGTCGCGCTATTCTTACTACGTATGAGATCATTCCTCTCGATCACTCTGCTCCTCGTCGTCGCGCTGGCCCTCGTCGCCTGCGGCGGCGATTCGGACCCCACGACACCGACCGCGACGCCGTTCGTCATCCTCGGCACGCCGGACGGAGGCTCTCCCTCTCCCGATCCGACGAGCGCGCCGATCTCGCCGGCCGATGAGCCGCCCCTGGCGGTCGGGCCGGCCGGCGGCCTTGTTTCGCTCGACTGGCTGGCTGGCAGCGCGGCCTTTCCGGCTGTGCCGTCGCCGTTCGCCGCGCCAGTCTCCGATCCGGGTCTGCTCGCCGCCGTCCAGGCCGCGCTGAACGGCCGCGAAGGCGTGTTCAGTGTGATCGTCCACAACCTCACTGACGGCCGCTACGCCGCCATCAACCCGAACGCCACATACTACGCCGCCAGCCTGTTCAAAGCCCCCGTTCTTCTCGAGGCGTACCGCCAGCGTGATCTGGGCCTCATCGACTTTGCGACGGAGCTGACGGTTGACGAGGACGTCGCGCAGTACGATCTCGGAACGCTGGAGTACCTGGGGATCCAGGTGGGCGACAAGGTGCTCCTGGGCGAGGCCGTCGAGGCGATGATCGTCGTCAGCGACACTTCTTTAGCGAACCTCGTGCTCGGCGAGGTCGGCTACAGTAGCGTCGACGCGACGCTCGCCGGGATCGGCGCCACAACGATGTCCGTCAGCACGAGCGACCTGCCGACCACCGCCGCCGATATGTACGCGGTCATCTCCTCGATCGCAACCGGCGCGGGCGTCTCTGAAGGGTCGCGTCAGGAGATGCTGAGCCTGATGGCGCAGGAGTGGTTCTTTAGCGGCGTGGTCGCTGGCATTCCGGCCGGTACGCCGTTCGCGCACAAGTCCGGCAGCTTTACCGACGCCACGCACGACGTTGCCCTCGTCGAGGGCCCGGCCGGCCCGTACATCATCGTCGTCCTCAGCGATCGCTCGTTCCAGTGGGCGCCGATCGCCAGCGTCTCCGACGCCGTGTGGCGATACTTCGCCGGCGGCTCCTGAGGTTGACGGCGTGCCGCGTCGCAAGAAACATCCCGCGAAGCGCAGTAAGCCCCGTCCCGCTCATCCTGAGGCTCTCGAAGGACGAGCGGAGCAACAACTAACACCGGCCGAGATCGTCAGCCGCCTCGCCGCGCTCTACGGCGAACCGGAATGGCGCCCTCACGGCGACCCGATGACCGAGCTCGTCCTCACGATCCTCTCCCAGAACACGACAGACACGAACTCCGGACGCGCCTTCATGCGTCTTCACAAGCGCTTCGATAGCTGGGATGCGTTGGCTGAGGCGCCGGTCGAAGAGATCGAGCGCGAGATCGCCGTCGGCGGCCTGGCAAAGCAGAAAGCGCCTCGCATCAAAGCCTCGCTGGCCGCCATCCGCGAGCAGCGCGGCTCGTGGGACCTCGACTTCCTGCGCGACCTGCCGCTGGACGAGGCGAAGGCCTGGCTGCGCGAGCTGAGCGGCGTCGGCCCGAAGACGGCCGCCTGTGTGCTCATGTTCGCGCTCGGCCTGCCGGCTCTGCCGGTCGACACGCACGTCCACCGGGTCGCGCAACGCCTCGGTCTCGTGCCGCCAAAGGCCACACCCGAAAAAGCGCACGACATCCTGGAGTCCGCGCTCGACCCGGAGCTGGTCTACCCGCTGCACATCTCGCTGATCAAGCACGGCCGCCGCCTCTGCCGGGCCCAGCGCCCGCTCTGCGCCGAGTGCCCCCTCCTGGACGGCTGCCCGGCCGGACAGGGATTCGCCGGCGCTCAATGATCGTCCTTTGGTCGTTCTCGCGGCCGTTCTCTTCCTGGTGGGCATCGTCCTCGCCCTCAACGCAGCCGGCTCTGCCATCAGGCGGCGTCACGCCCTGTATCCGCGCGGGCTACCTTTCGTAGTGGCTGCCGCGGGCGCCGGCCTGGTCTTCACGGGTGGATTGCTCGTCGTCGTTTTCGCGATCATCTGACGGCCTCCTGCCCTGGGCCGGCTGAACGTGATTACCCTCCCCATCCTCGGCCTCGCTTGACACGCCCGCCGTCTCGCCCGTAACATCGCTCCATCATGTTCCTCGCGCCTGTGAGCCGCGCTCGACGACCGCGACCCGTAAGTGGGGCGGTCTCGCACGTCTTTCGATAGCGAGAACAAACGCTAGCTGCAAGGCAGCTCGTAAGGCCCCACCGCTGATCAGTGGTGGGGGTTTTTCATTTCTGGAGAAGCAACAATGGTCAAAGTCGGAATCATCAACGTGACGGGGTACGCAGGCGCCGAACTCGCTCGCCTGCTGTACAACCATCCCGAGGCGGACGTCGTCTCCGTCACCGGCCGCAGCGAGGCTGGCAAGAAGCTCGCCGACGTCTTCCCGCACCTCGCGTCTTACGACCTGACGATCGAGCCCGAGCTGGCGTCCGGCGTCGACTTCGTCTTCTCCGCTCTGCCGCACGCCGCCAGCGCGGAGGCCTGCGCTCCGCTCGTCCGCGCCGGCCTGCCCGTCGTCGACCTCAGCGCCGACTTTCGGCTCCACGACGCGGCGGTCTACAGCGAGTGGTACGGCGGCGAGCACCCGGCGCAGGACCTGCTCCCGGACGCCGTCTACGGCCTGCCGGAGCTCCACCGCGAGGCGATCAAGGGCGCGAAACTTGTCGCCAACCCCGGCTGTTATCCCGAGGGCGCGATCCTGGCGCTGGCACCCGCCGTCAAGGCTGGGATCATCGGCCCGGAGATCATCGTCGACTCCAAGTCGGGCGTCTCCGGCGCCGGCCGCGGCCTGCAGCAGAACCTGCAACTGGGCGAGGCCGGCGAAAGTGTATCGGCGTACGGCCTCGACGGTCACCGCCACTGGCCGGAGATCCACCAGGAAGTGGCGGCGATCTGGCCTGGGGGCGTGACGCCGAAGATCACGTTCACGCCGCACCTGATCCCGATGACGCGCGGCATCCTGACGACGGCCTACGCGCCGCTCGTGCCCGGTGCCGTTCCGGACGGCGACGCCGGCAAGGCGGCCGTGCGCGAGGTATACGAGCAGTTTTACAGCGACGAACCCTTCGTGCGCGTCGCCGCCAAGCCGCCGGCGACCAAGCAGACGCGCGGCAACAACATGTGCCTCGTCTACCCGGCGGTCGATGTGCGAACCGGCCGTCTCGTCGTCGTAAGCGTCCTCGACAACCTGGTCAAGGGTGCGGCGGGACAGGCCATCCAGAACATGAATCTGATGCTGGGCATGCCGGAGACGACAGCGCTCGACATGCCCGCGGTGTACCCGTAAGGGGCGCGATATGGAGGAAGAGATGGTTACAGCGAACGCAAAGGAAACGAAACTCGAGATCATGCAGGATGGCGGCATCACCTCGGCGCAGGGCTTCACGGCCGGCGGCGTCCATGTCGGCGTCCGCGATGACTGGACGAAGCTGGACGTCGGCCTCGTCTACTCGGAGGCGCCGTGCACGACGGCCGCTGTCTACACGAGCAACACCCTGAAGGCGGCGCCGCTGCTCCTCACGCGGGAGCACCTGAAGAACGGTAAGGCGCAGGCGATCGTGGCCAACTCCGGCTGTGCCAACGCCGCCACCGGGCAGCAGGGCGCCGAGAACGCCGTCGCGATGGCGAAGCTCGCCGCCGACAAGCTCGGGGTCGAGCCGAAGGACGTCGTGGTCGCGTCCACCGGCGTCATCGGCACGCAGCTGCCGATGGACCGCATCGCCAGGGGCGTCGCGGAGACCAAGCTGGCCGGCGACGGCGGCGACGACTTCGCGGTGTCGATCATGACGACCGATACCGTGAAGAAGCAGATAGCCGTCAGCTTCGGCGGCTGGACGATCGGCGCTGCTTGCAAGGGTGTCGGCATGATCCACCCGAACATGGCGACGATGCTCTGCTTCATGACCACCGACGCCCCGGTCGAGGAGGCGTTCCTCTCGTCGGCGCTGAAGGAGGCGGTGGACGTGTCGTTCAACATGGTCGACATCGACAACGACACGAGCACCAACGACATGGCGATCGTCCTCGCCAACGGCCTCGCCGGCGGCGAAGCGATCACCGCCGGCCACCCGCAGGCGGAGGCGTTCCAGAAGGCCCTGACGCTCGTCTGCACGAGCATGGCGCGGATGATGGTGAGCGACGCCGAGGGCGGCACGAAGTTGATCGAGATGAAGGTCGAGGGCGCAGCGAACCCGGCCGACGCCCGCAGGGCGGCCCGTGAAGTCGTGACGTCGATTGGCGTCAAGACCGCGATCTACGGCGAGGACGCGAACTGGGGCCGCATCCTGGCGGCGATCGGCAACAGCGGTGCAAACTGGGCCGAGCCGACGACCGCGCTCTACCTGCGCCACCCGGACGGTGGCGAGGTCTGCCTCTACCGCGACGGCGCACCCCAGGATTACGACGAGGCCGAGGCCAAGGCCTGCCTGGCGCCGGCCGAGGTGCTGGTGCGCATCGACCTCGGCCAGGGCACGGGCGAGGCCACGGCCTGGGGCTCCGACCTTACTGAAGAGTTCGTGCGCCTGAACAGCATGTATACTACGTGAACCACGAAATCAGAGGAGGTAAAGCATGAAATTGATCGTCCTCTTGGTTTTGATCGTCCTGTCGGACTCAGTCAACGCTGCGGCCGACTGGTTTGGGGACGCCGTGGTGGACGTGCTGTACTGGATTGGCGGCGCCGCGGTCTTCCTGCCCAACTTCGTTGGCGACATAAGTTCGGACGACTGGGTGCTCGCCTTGAGAGCCGTTGGCGCCGTCACCCTGCCGGTGGCCCTTGCTACATTCGTCTACCGTGAGATACTCGTGGATCGCCGGCGGCAAGAGGATGAAATGGGGATCTTGCGGTCGATGCTCTCGAACTATCGCTCAATATGTTCACAGCTGGATCAGATGGTCTCACACGATATGACTCGCGAAGTCGTGTCCGCATTGGTGCACTTTCCCGATCCCGATCTGCGTCAGATGCTTAAAGATGTGCACAGCAAATGTTTTCAGGGCAGACGGCGTGGCAACCTTGAAAAATTGAAGCAATTTCTCAAGGCCAATCGGCGCAAAATCGGAATGCCGATACACACGACTCAACTGGAAAGCATCGATGGGAAGCTCGAGCGTTTGGAAGCAGACGCCGCGCATTACCGGCACCGCTACCCTGGCCTGTACAGGGTGCTGCAATCTGCCCAGGAAGTCATCAAGCACGTCGTAGATGAAACGAGGACGTGGGCTCGAGATGAAGAGACCTGGACCGAGATCATCTTGAAGTTGTATGACAAGAAAAGGGCAGTCAAACAGGACGTTTTTAAGGCAGAACTCTCCCAAGCTCTTCTAGATGATCTCAATAATAACCAGGAAAAGAATCAGGAAAACATAAACGATATTCTCGAGATCCTGACCATAACTGTTCGTGCCTACGTGGCCCTTGACGACAAACGATTGTTCGATCTGTCTGATGATGAGAAGAAGAAGGGCCTGAAGCCGATCACCCGACCGGACTACGTGGAGGCTCTGACGGAAGCTAAGAGGTGCGTGAAAACGGTATTCGCAAAGACGCAGATGAATTGCACCCACAAAGTGAAGGAGAGAGATACCGATAGATTGCTACAAACTGTACAAACAGCTGGTCACGCGCATTGAACAGCGGAACAAATCCAAGAACCCCGACTAGCATCGTCGCCAAGATCGGCGGCTCGACGCTCGGGGATCATGACACGACGCTCGCCGACGTGGCGGAGCTGGCACGCCGTGGGGCGCGGCCCGTGATCGTCCACGGCGGCGGCGCGCTGATCAGCGATTGGCTGGAGCGTCTCGGCGTGCCGACGAAATTCGAGAAGGGGTTGCGCGTCACCGATGCCGCCTCGCTCGACGTCGTCGTCGGCGTGCTCTGCGGCCTCGTGAACAAGCGACTCGTCGCGGCGCTCGAAGGCTGCGGCGCATCCGCGATTGGGCTTTCCGGCGCGGACGGTGGCCTCCTGCAGGCGTCCGTGCGCGATCCGGCGCTCGGCTTCGTCGGCGAGATCACGATGGTCGATCCGACGCCCGTCCTGCGCATCATCGAGGCCGGTGCCGTGCCCGTGATCGCGCCCGTCGGCATCGAATACAAAGACGGCCACGCCACCGGCCAGCTGCTCAACATCAACGCCGATACGGCGGCCGGCGCGATCGCCGCGGCCGTCGGCGCAAGTGCGCTCGTCTTCCTCACGGACGTTCCCGGCGTCCAGTCCGACGGGCGCGTCCTGGAGTCGCTCTCAGCGGCGGAGGCGCAGGAGCTAACGGGCGCCGGCGTTATCGAAGGCGGTATGATTCCCAAGGTCAAAGCCTGCCTGCAGGCCGCGGCCGCCGGCAGTCGCGCCGTCATCGTCGACGGCCGTGAAGAGCACGCGCTTATCGGCGTCACAGAGGGCGCGCAGGCCGGGACAAGGGTGGGCCAGGAGTGAACATGCAGACCGAAGACTGGATCGAGATCGAGCACGATTTCTACCTGCAGACGGCGAAACGTCTGCCGGTCGTGCTTGAGCGCGGCGAAGGCACCGTGGTCTGGGACAGCGAAGGCAAGCAGTACCTCGACTTCGTCGGTGGCATCGCCGTCACCAGCCTCGGCCACGCCAACCCCGTGATCGTGGAAGCTCTCACGAGGCAGGCGCAGAAGCTCATCACCGTCTCGAACCTCTACTACACCGTGCCCCAGCTCAAGCTGGCCAAGCTCCTCTGCGAGAGCAGCGGCATGGACAAGGCGTTCTTCTGCAACAGCGGCGCCGAGGCCGTCGAAGGCCTGATCAAGCTCGCCCGCAAGTGGGGTAAGGAGAAGCGCGACGGCGCCTACGAGATCATCGTCGCCGACGACGCGTTCCACGGCCGCACGCTGGCCACGGTCTCCGCCTCCGCCAACGAGCGCTATCGGGCGCCGTTCACGCCGCTGCCCGAGGGCTTCCCCCGCGTCCCCTACAACGACGTCGAGGCGATCAAGGCCGCGACGACCGGCAAGACCGTCGCCGTGCTGCTCGAGCCGTTGCAGGGCGAGGGTGGCGTCAACGTCCCGGACGACGACTATCTGCCCGCCGTGCGCAGCTGGTGCGACGAGGCGGGCATCCTGCTCCTCCTCGACGAGGTGCAGACGGGCGCGGGCCGCACGGGCAAGCTGTTCTGCTTCCAGCACTACGGCATCGAGCCCGACGCGCTGGCGCTGGCCAAGGCGCTCGCCGGCGGCGTGCCGATCGGCGCCTTCCTGATGAAGGACAGCGCTGCACTTCTCGGCCCCGGCGAGCACGGCACGACGTTCGGCGGCAACGCCCTGGCCTGCGAAGTCGGCTACTCCGTGCTCAAGTACATGATCGACAACGACCTGCCGGCGCAGGTGGCGAAGCGCGGCGAACATCTGGAGCGCCGCCTGATCTCGCTCGCCGACCGCCAGCCGATGATCACCGAGGTGCGCGGCAAGGGCCTGATCTGGGCGATCGAGCTGGACCGTCCGGTCTCCGAGGCCGTCGTCACACGCTGCCTGGAGGCTGGTCTGCTGATCAACGGCGTGAAGCCGACGGCGTTGCGCTTCCTGCCGCCCTTCACCGTGAGCGAGAAAGAGCTGGACACGGCCGTCGCCATCGTCGAGCGCGTGCTGGGCGAAATATCCGAGGAGAAGTAATGGCTGAGAAGATCATTCTGGCGTACTCCGGCGGGCTGGACACGGCCGTCGCCATACGCTGGCTCAAAGAAGAGAAGGGATACGACGTCATCGCTTTGACCGTCGACGTGGGCATGGACCGCCAGCGTGAGGAGCTGCAGTCGCGGGCGATGGCCGCCGGTGCCGCCGGCTTCGAGTGGAGCGAGGTGCAGGACGACTTCGTGCGGCACTTCGTCTTCCCGGCGGTGATGGCCGGCGCCCAGTACCAGGGCGTCTATCCCCTGGCCACCGCTCTCTCCCGGCCGCTGATCGCCCGCGAGATGGTCAAAGCCGCCCGCCGCGAGGGCGCCACAGCCGTCGCCCACGGCTGCACCGCCAAGGGCAACGACCAGGTGCGCCTCGACGTCTCCGTGCAGGCGCTGGCGCCCGACCTGGCGATAGTCGCGCCGCTGCGTGAGTGGGAGATGGACCGCGAGTCCGAGATCGACTACGCGCACGAGCACAACATCCCGATCAGCGTCACCAAGAAGAGCCCCTACAGCATCGACGAGAACCTCTACGGCCGCAGCATCGAGACCGGCCCGCTCGAAGACCCGTGGGCGGAGCCGCCGGACGACGTCTGGCTCTGGACGAAGTCGCCCGCCGACGCTCCGGACGAGGCGATCTACGTGGAGATCGGCTTCGAGCAGGGCGTTCCGACAACGCTCGACGGCAAGGCGACTGATCCTGTGGACCTGATCAACTCTCTCAACAAGATCGCCGGCGAGCATGGCGTCGGCCGCATCGACACGATCGAGGACCGCCTCGTCGGCATTAAGTCGCGTGAGGTCTACGAAGCGCCGGCCGGCGTCACGCTATTGGCCGCCCACGGCGCCGTGGAGTCGCTTGTCCTCTCGAAAGAGCAGCGGCGTTTCAAGGCGCAGGTCGCGCAGGAGTACGCGGACCTCGTCTACAACGGGCTCTGGTACAGCACGCACCATCAGGACCTGCAGGCCTACATCCAGAGCACGCAGCGCTACGTCAGCGGCACGGCGCGTCTCAAGCTGCACAAGGCCACCGCCACCGTCGTCGGGCGCAAGGCGCCGCGAAGCCTGTACGACTTCGAGCTGGCGACCTACGATAAAGCCGACCAGTTCGACCGCACGGCCGCCGTCGGCTTCATCAACATCTGGGGCCTGCCGCTGAAGGTGCAGTCGCAAGTGCAGCCAAGTGAGGAGCTGAAGGAATGAGCGGCGAAGTCCTGCACATTCATGTCGCGGCCACCGCCGAAGGCGAACCCACGCCCGTGACTTCGGTCCGGGCGGAAGCCGGGCGTGGCCTCCAGGGCGATCGCTACTACGCACGCGCCGGCACGTACTCCGAGAAGGGCGGGCCCGGCCGCGAAGTTACGCTGATCGCCAGCGAGGCGATCGAGGCGCTGGAAGCTGAGTTCGGCGTCAAGCTGGCGCCGGGCCAATCGCGACGCAACATCACTACGCTAGGCATCGATCTGAACGAGTTCGTGGACAAGGAGCTGCGCGTGGGTGGGGCCGTGCTCCGCGGCGTGAGGCTGTGCGAGCCGTGTGACCACCTTGAGGGTCTCGTCGGTCAGGCGAACACGATGCGCGGTCTCGTGCACCGTGGCGGCCTGCGCTGCGACATCGTCTCCGGCGGCATCATTCGCGTCGGTGACCAAATCACGCCTGCCTGAGAGCAGTCCCCCTCTTCGCGTCTCTAGTAACGGAGATCAGATTGAACCGCACGTTCGTCGCCGCCGGCTTGCTTCTGGCTGCGCTCGTCGTCGCCTGCAGCGGCGATAACGGAAGCGACCCGCCGCAGTCGGGCACAGTCCCGCCGGCTGCCTTGCCTTCGCCCACTCCCTCACTCACTCCGGGCGAAGCGCCTGGATCGACGGCGACGCCAACGCCGTCGCCAGCAGCAGCGCAACCGCCACAGACCGACCCGCCGCCCACCGACGTCGTCGCGCAGGTGATCCGCTACGGCGACACTTCGCGCCACGTCGTCGCCCTCACCTTCGACGCCGGCTCCGACGTTGGATACGCGGCGATGATCCTCGACACGCTCAGCGCCAACGGCGTCCGCGCCAGCTTCGGGATGACGGGCAGGTGGGCCGAGACGAACCCCGGCCTGCTGCAGCGCATGGTTGCCGACGGCCACACACTGATCAACCACAGCTACGGCCACAGGTCGTTCACGGGCGACTCCTCCCAGGCCGACGGCCTTTCCGAGGCCGAGCGCTGGGACGAGCTGAATCGCACCGAGCAGATCATCAACGACCTCACAGGCGCCACGACGAGGCCTTACTTCCGCCCGCCGTTCGGCGACTACGATCAGTCGGTCAACGAAGACGTCGGCGCGTTCGGCTACACCTATAACGTCATGTGGGCGATCGACTCTCGTGGCTGGATGGGGATCCCCGCCGCCCAGATCGCGCAACGCTGCATCGACCTCGCAGAGCCGGGGGCCATCTACGTGTTCCACGTCGGGTCGGCGTCCGAGGACGGCCCGGCGCTGCAATCCATCATCGACGGCCTCCGCGCCGAGGGCTACGAGATCACTGACCTTCCCGGCGTGTTGGAGTGAAGCGGGCGTACCGTTTACATTTGAGGACGTGGCCCCTATCACGACCGTCCTCTTCGACCTCGGCAACACGCTCTGGCATATGCCGAACAAGCCGCCGCCGCGCGCCATCCGCAGCGAAACGATGCGTCGACTGGGGGGACTGATCACCGGCTGGGGATTCGAGATGAGCGACGAGCGTCCCTACATCGGGCGTGATATCCGCCTGGCGGTCGAGGAGGAGACTCACCGCGCCTTCCACGGCGACTGCGTCGACCCTGGCTATCCGGAGCTATGCCGCCGGATCGCCAAAACGCACGGCATGGATCTGACGCCAGAGCAAGGGGACGAGCTCTGGGAGGCCTGGAACCTGGGCGGCCAGTTCATGAACCGCGTGGCCTACCCGGACGTCATCACAACCCTCTCCGCGCTACGCGACCGCGGCTTTCGCCTCGCCAGCGTCACCAACCGCGGCTACAGCGGCCCCGACTTCTGGGACGAGGTGCGACAGCTCGGCCTCGACGAACTCTTCGAGGCGGTCGTCGTGTCCTGCGACGTCGGCTACATGAAGCCTCACTCTCGCATCTACGAGGTCACGCTCGAACGCCTTGGCGTGGAGGCTACGGAGTGCTTGATGGTCGGCGACGACCTGCGCGCTGACGTCGAAGGGCCGAAGGCGCTCGGCATGATGGCGGTCTGGCGCCGTCCGCCCGCCAACAAGCGGGTTGAGTCACCGACGGACGGGCGCGCAAGTGAGGCGATGCCCAGGCCCGACTACGCCGTCGACGAAATGGCCGAGCTGCTCGACCTGCCGCCGCTGCAGCCCCGCCCCTAGACGTGCCCCAGGACCTTGTGCGGGACGTACGCCAGCTCGAGCGACCGTACCTCTTCGTCTGACAGGCTCACCTCGGAGGCTGCGATCGCCTCTTCGAGTTGGTACATCTTGCTCGCGCCAACGATCGGCGCCGTGATGCCGGGCTTGTGCAGCATCCAGGCCAGCGCCACCTGTGCCGGCTTCAGGCCGCGGCCGTCGGCCAGCGTCTGCACCTCTCTCAAAACTGCGAAGTCGGCCTCCGAGTAGTACATATGGTGCGCCATGTCGTCGGTCTTCGCGCGCGCCGTCTCGCCCGACTTGTCCGGCGTGCGGTTGCCGGCCAGAAAGCCGCGCGCCTGCGGGCTCCAGGGGATGATGCCGACGCCCTGGTCCAGGCAGAGCGGGATCATCTCGCGCTCCTCCTCACGGTAGATCAGGTTGTAGTGGTTCTGCATCGTGGCGAAGCGCGTCCAGCCGCGCAGGTCTGCGGTGTAGAGCGCCTTCGCCAGCTGCCAGGCGTACATGCTCGACGCGCCGATGTAGCGCACCTTGCCCATGCGCACGAGGTCGTTGAGCGCCTCCAGCGTCTCCTCGATCGGCGTCGTCGGGTCCCAGCGGTGGATCTGGTAGAGGTCCACGTAGTCCGTCTGCAGCCGTCGCAGCGAGTCATCGATCGAGTCGAAGATGTGCTTGCGGGAGAGCCCGCGCTGGTTGGGGCCGCCGCCCATTGGGCTGAAAACCTTCGTCGCGATCACCACGTCATCGCGCTTCGCGTACTCCTTGAGGGCGCGCCCGGTAATCTCTTCGCTAACGCCCAGCGAGTAGACGTCGGCCGTGTCGAAGAAGTTGATGCCGGCCTCCAACGCCTTCTTGTAGAACGGCTTCGAATCCTCCTCCTCCAGTATCCAGTCGCGCCACTTCGAAGAGCCGTAAGTCATCGTGCCGAGACAGATGCGCGAGACGCGAAGACCGGTCGTGCCGAGCTGGATGTACTGCATGGGGCGCTCCTGACGTTTGAGGCGAGTTACGCCCGTATAATGAATGGCACGATGGAAGAGGGCAAGGGAGCGCAAAGCCCCACCGCGAAGGGGCTCGATCGCCGCGCGCTGGACTATAGCGCCTCTGTCGGCTACGACCGCCGCCTGTACGCCTACGACATCGCCGGGTCGGTCGCTCACGCTCGCATGCTCGGCGCGCAAGGCATCATTCCGGCCGACGACGCGACGCAGATCGTGCGCGGCCTGGAGGAGATCCGCGACGAGATCGAGGACGGGAAGTTCCAGTGGCGCGACGACCTCGAAGACGTGCACCTGAACATCGAAGTCGCCCTCCGCGAGCGTATCGGCGACGCCGGCGCCCGCCTGCACACGGCCCGCTCCCGCAACGACCAGGTCGCGACCGACGTCCGCCTCTTCGTGATGGATTCGTGTGATCGCGCCGTAGACGGCGTGCGCGGCCTGCAACGGGCGCTCGTCGGCCTGGCCGAGGCCAACGCCGGCGCGGTGATGCCCGGCTACACGCATCTCCAGCGCGCCCAGCCTGTGCTCTTTGCCCACCACCTCCTCGCCTACTTCGAGATGCTGGACCGCGACGCTGCTCGCTTCTCAGGCGCCCACGGTCACGCCGACGAACTGCCTCTTGGCTCAGGCGCCCTCGCCGGCGTACCTTACCCGATCGACCGCGAGTCCGTGGCCCGCGAACTCGGTTTCAGCCGCGTCTCGCGCAACAGCATCGACGCCGTCAGCGACCGCGACTTCGCCGTCGACTTCCACGCGGCTGCCGCGACGACGATGATGCACGTCTCGCGCCTGAGTGAAGAGATCATCGTCTGGTCCAGCGACGAGTTCGGTTTCCTGCGCCTGCCGGACGACTTCGCGACCGGCTCCAGCATCATGCCGCAGAAGCGCAACCCGGACATCGCCGAGCTGGCGCGCGGCCGCACTGGTCGCGTCTACGGCAACCTGATGGCGCTGCTGACGATGCTCAAGGGCTTGCCACTCGCCTACAACCGCGATCTGCAAGAAGACAAACAGCCGCTCTTCGACACCGTCGACGTGCTGCTGCCGACGCTGGAAGTGATGGCGGCGATGCTGCCGCGCCTCTCGCTGGACGCCGGGCGCGCGGCAAGCGCTGCCGACGGCGGCTACTTGCTCGCCACTGACGTTGCCGACTACCTCGTCGGTAAGGGCATGCCCTTCCGCGACGCCCATCAGGCCGTCGCCGAACTCGTCCGTTACGCGGCTGACCAGGACAAGCCGCTCGCCGACCTGACGCTGGATGAGTATCGCCGCTTCTCGCCGCAGTTCCAGGAAGACGTGCTCAGCCTCGACGCCCGTTCGTCCATCGACGCGCGGGACGTGCCCGGCGGCACCGCGTCCGGACGCGTCGCGCAGGCGCTGGACGAAGCGAAAAAGCGCCTCGATGGGGCGGCATGAGCGAAGTGAAGATCGCGCCGTCCATCGTCTCGGCTGACCTCACGCGGCTGGCCGATGAGGTGCGCGAGTGCGAGGCCGCCGGCGCACAGATGATCCACATCGACATCATGGACGGCCAGTTCGTCCCCGCTATCACCATCGGCGCTCCGATCGTCGAGGCGATCCGCCGCACGACCGATCTCACGCTCGACGTCCACCTGATGGTCGTCGAGCCCGAGAAGCAGGTCGAGCGCTTCATCGAGGCCGGCGGCGACATCATCAACGTCCACTGGGAGGCCGCCACGCACGTCCACCGTATCGTGCGCGATGTGCAGCAGCTTGGCCGCCGCGCCGGCGTCTGCCTCAACCCTGGAACGTCCGAAAGCGTCCTCGACGCCTTGCTGCCAGACCTCGACCAGGTGATGGTGATGGCCGTGAACCCCGGCGCCTCGGGCCAGCCGTTCATCGCCTCTGTCCTGGGCAAGGTCGAGCGCCTGCGCAAGGCGATCGACGAGGGCGGCTACCGTGCGGAGGTCGAGATCGACGGTGGCGTGACGGCGGAGAACGCGCCCCGCTGCGTCGCCGCCGGCGCCGATGTCCTCGTGGCCGCCAGCGCCGTCTTCAACGACCGCGCGTCGATCGGCGACAACATACGGGCGCTGCAGGAATCAGTCGCGGCGTTGCAGGCGTAGATTTCGGGATCGTCGGCGCAGGAGGTCGCTAGACGCTGCTCTTCGTCGCCCGGCTGTTTTTCGTCGTCGTCCGGATGCAGCGAGTGCAGATCTTCAGGCGAATGGGCACACCGTTGATGATGAACGTCTTGTTCTGAATGTTCACCATGAACTTCCGGTTCGTCCGCGGCGCCTTGCGTTCCCAGCGCCCGGAGTGTTGGTGGCGTATATTGCGGCCGAAGCCTGTCTTTTTACCGCAAACCTGACACTTGGCCATAAGTTACAATCCCTTTACGAGGAAAACGGGCGCTGTTAGAATTGCGCCCGCCATATGGTAGCATTCGCCGTTTTCCCAATCAACACGGACCTGCCGTCCGCCGGCGGGCGAATCTGCTCAGCCTTACATGACTGATACCAATCTCGCATCCCTCTCCGGTGCCGACCTCAGGGAGATGTTTCGCGCCGCCTCGCGCTGGCTTGAGCTGAACAAAGAGCAGGTCAACGCGATCAACGTCTTCCCCGTGCCGGACGGCGATACCGGCACGAACATGCACCTGACGATGCGCAGCACGATGGAAGAGGCCGACCGCCGCCAGGATTCGGAGGCGGGCGCCGTCCTCGCCGCCATGTCGCACGGCGCGCTGATGGGCGCGCGCGGCAACTCCGGCGTCATCCTCTCGCAGATCGTGCGCGGTCTGGCGCTGGCCGTCGAAGGCGTGGCCGTGCTCGACGCGAAAGCGCTCGCGGCCGGCCTTCAGCAGGGCTCGGACACGGCCTACAAGGCCGTCACGCAGCCCACGGAGGGCACGATCCTCACCGTAATCCGCGATGTGGCCTCTGCCGCTGGCGACAACTCCAACGGTGACGTGGTGGCTCTGATGGCCGCAGTTGTGGACGCCGCCCGTGACAGCGTGGCGCGCACGCCCGACCTGCTGCCGGTTCTCGCCGAGGCGGGTGTCGTCGACGCCGGCGGCCAGGGCCTCTTCGTGCTCCTCGAGGGGATGCTGCGGCACCTGCGTGGAGAGGCGATTGAGGGCGAAGCAGCGGCGGCCGATGGCAGCCTGGAAAAGGAGTTCCTCTCCGTCGTCGAGCAGCACCACCAGGCGGAGGAGTCACCGTACGGGTACTGCACCGAAGTTCTGATCGAGGGACAGGCTCTGTCGGTCGATGATCTGCGGGAGCGCGTTCTCGCCATGGGCGACTCCGTGCTGGTCGTCGGCGACGAGAGCCTCCTTCGTATCCACGTTCACACGGACGACCCCGGCGGCTTGCTGGCCCTGGGCACGGACGCCGGCAGTCTTGTGCAGGTGAAGGTGGACAACATCCGTCGCCAGGCCGAGCGCTTCGTCGAGCTGCACCAGAAGCGGGACGAGGCGGCCGCCAGCCTGTCGGTGCCAGAGTCCCAGATTTCGTTCATCGCCGTCGCCTCCGGCGAAGGTCTCGCCGCTCTCTTTCGCGACTTCGGCTGCTCGCAGGTCGTCTCCGGCGGGCCGACGATGAATCCGAGCACGCGCGATATCCTGACCGCGATTGAGTCCTGCCCGACGGACGAAGTCCTCGTCCTCCCGAACGACAAGAACATCATCATGGCTGCCAGGCAGGCTGCCGAGGCGGCACAGAAGAACGTTGTCGTCGTGCCTTCGCGGTCCGTACCGCAGGGCATCATGGCGCTCTTGGCAGTGAATCCTGAGGAAGGCCTCGACGAAAACGCCCGCGCCATGGAAGACGCCCTCACGGACGTCTGCACGATCGAGATCACCACCGCTGTTCGCTCGACCGAGATCGGCGGCGTGGCCGTGGAAAAAGGCCAGACGATCGCCGTCGTCGACGACGAACTCAAGGTGGCGTCCAGCTCGCCGCAGGAAGCGCTGGATACCGCCCTCGACGCACTGACAGGCGAATCGACGAGCCTGATTACGCTCTACTACGGCGCCGACACCACGGACGAACAGGCGCAGGCAACGGCTGACCATCTTCGCGAGCGGTACGCCGGTCACGAGGTCGAAGTGGCCGCCGGCGGCCAGCCGCACTACCTCTACATAGTCTCGCTCGAGTAGCGGGTGGGGCCCGCCTAACACTTTTCTCGCACGCTGGTATACTGTCCCGTCAGGAGGGACCTCACTTGACTGTTCGCATCGTCACCGATAGCACCGCAGACATGCCCGCTGAGATGGCGCAGGAACTGGGGATCCCCGTCGTTCCCCTGAGCGTCGTCTTCGGCGAAGAGTCGCTCAAGGAAGGAAGCGAGATCAGCCACGACGTCTTCTACGAGAGGCTGGCCCGCGCCAAGGACCTGCCGACGACGTCCTCGCCATCGGTCGGCGACTTTCTAGACACTTATCGTGACGTCCTGAAGGAGACCGACGAGATCGTCTCCGTCCACCTCTCGTCCAAGCTCTCTGCCACCTACAGCGCCGCCACGCAGGCCGCCGCGATCCTGGCCGAGGAGGGCGCACGCATAGAGGTCGTCGACTCGCGCACTGTCTCGATGGGCATGATGTTCATGTGCCAGGCCGCCGTGAAGGCCGCCGCCGAGGGTGCGAGCGTCGAAGAGATACGCGACATCATCGACGACATGAGCCCGCGCATCTCCGTTTACGTCGTCCTCAACACGCTGGAATACGTGCGCCGTGGCGGCCGCATCGGCCGGGCGCGAGCCTTCCTCGGCACCATGCTTCGCGTCAAGCCGATCCTTTCGTTCGACGGCGGTGAGGTGCATCCCGAAGAGCGCGTGCGCACGCGCTCCCTCGCACTCGACCGCCTCTTGCAGATGGTGACTTCGAATCCTAAAATCGATGAAATTGGTGTCGCCTACTCGATCAACGCTGAAGAGGCAGAGGGTCTGAGACAGCGCCTATCAGAAGCGCTTGGCGGGATGGACGTGCAGATGACCCGGATCGGGGCCGTCGCCGGCGTTCACGGAGGGCCCGGCGTCCTCGGGGTCGGATTCCTGCGAGGGGAGTAACAAGAGTTGGCGGGGTCCTACGATGGACTTCGTAGGGTACTGGCGCTGGAGCGTGATAAGAGGTTCAGCGACAGCGCAGTAGTCGGCGGCCTGGACGAATACCTCCTCCGGTTTACGAGCGAGGCGAAGATCGACACCTCGCACCCGATATCTCGCATCCTCCAGCAACTCCCACCCGGCGGCTACCGTGCCCTCCATCCGATCCAGCGGCAGCGTGTCGTCGACGAACTGCTGCGTTTGGCGGACAACGGCGCGAAACGCGAAGCCGCCAGGCATCCGCCCGTAGAGCCGGTGCCTCCGCCCGTACAAAAGCCGGCCGCGCGCAAGCCCGCCTCGCGCCCGAAAGCGTCCACAAAGCCCGAAAGGAAGCCGGTCTCGCGTCTCACTCTCGACTCTCCGGTGTCGGCCCTGGGCTCGAATCGCCCCGAGGTGACGCGGCTGCAAAAGATCGGCATCGAGACGGTTCGCGACCTCCTCTACCACTTCCCGAAGCGCTATCACGATTACTCCGAGGTGCGGCCCATCGCCAGCCTGGCCTACGGCGAAGAGCAGACGGTGATCGCCGAAGTGTGGTCGGCGAAGGCGGTGATGATCGGCCGCAAACGTCGCGGCGCCGAAGCCATCGTCGGCGACGACTCGGGCACGATTCGCATCCTCTGGTTCGGCCAGCCATGGGTAGCCAAGCGACTGAAAACCGGAATGAAGGTCGCGCTCAGCGGCAAGATCGGCTCGTTCAAGGGTCGCATGCAGATGCAGAACCCGGAGATCGAGTCGCTGGACGACGAGGCGATCTTTACTCGCCGCTTCGTGCCTGTCTACCGCAGCACTGACGGCCTCTACATGAAGACGCTGCGTGACCTCGTGCGCCTGGCCGTCGATTCCTGCGCCGCGGACGTCCCGGAGACGCTTCCGAATGACGTGCGCGAGCGCCACGGCCTCATGGGCGCGCCCGAAGCCCTGCGGCAGATACACGCCCCGGAATCACTCGCAGAGGCGGACGCCGCAAGGAACCGGTTCGCCTTCGAAGAGCTGCTCTGGATCGAGATCGGCGTTGTCCGTCGCCGCCGCCAGTGGCAGAGCGCGGGCGGTGCGCCCGTGCTCTCGCTCGACGCTGCCGCGCTCAGCGCCTTCATAGAGTCGCTGCCGTTCACGCTGACGAAGGCGCAGCACAAGGCGATCGACGAGGTGCTGTCGGACATCGCCGATTCCATACCGATGACGCGCCTGCTGGAGGGAGACGTTGGTAGCGGCAAGACGGTCGTTGCTGCCGCCGCCTTGCTCGCTGCAGTCGCATCCGGCAAGCAGAGCGCGATTCTGGCCCCGACGGAGATCCTGGCCGAGCAGCACATGCGGACCTTCACCAGCATCCTCAGTCCAGAGACCGCCGCCGGGGAAGCAGATGGCGCGTGGTTCCAGGAGTCCGGTGACGGCTTTCTCGTTCTGCGGCCGCCGTACCTGGAGCAGCCGGTGCGCCTCGCCCTCCTCATCGGCAGCCTGAAGGCGTCCGCCAAGGCCGCCGTGCAGGAGGCGATCTCCCGCGGCGAAGTGGACATCGCCGTCGGCACGCACGCCCTTCTGCAGGAGTCGGTCGAGTTCGCCGACCTCGGTCTGGCCGTGATCGATGAGCAGCACCGCTTCGGCGTCGAACAACGCTCCGCCCTGCGCGAAAAGGGCGGCAGCCCGCACGTGCTCGTCATGACGGCAACGCCGATCCCCAGGACGCTGGCACTCACCGTCTACGGCGACCTCGACATAACCGTGCTCAACGAAATGCCGCCCGGGCGGCCGCCGGTGAAGACGTACTTCGTGCCGCCGCGCCGCCGTGACGAGGCTTCGCGCTTCATCCGCAAGAAGGTCGAAGAGGGGCGCCAGGCGTTCGTAATCTGCCCGCTGGTCGAGGAGTCGGAAGCGATCGAGGCGAAGGCGGCAGTGCAGGAGTACGAGCGTCTGTCGCGGGATGAGTTCCCGGACCTGCGGCTCGGCCTGCTGCACGGCCGTATGTCCGGCGGCGAGAAAGAGGCGACGATGCGCGCGTTCCGCGATCACGAACTCGACATCCTCGTCTCGACGTCAGTTGTCGAGGTCGGAGTCGACGTGCCGAACGCGACGGTGATCCTGATCGAGGGCGCGGACCGCTTCGGACTCTCCCAGCTGCACCAGTTCCGTGGCCGCGTGCGCCGCAGCGAAGAACAGGCCTACTGCTTCCTCGTCTCCGACACGCAATCTGAGGAGGCCATGGAGCGCCTGTTGATCATGGAGACGACGGAGAGCGGCTTCGACCTGGCGGAGCACGATCTGCGCCTGCGCGGCCCGGGGGAGTACTTCGGCAAGCGCCAGTCCGGCATGCCCGACCTGCAAGTCGCCCGGCTCACCGACGTCGAGCTGATCGAGGAAGCCCGGCGCGAGGCAACACGCATCCTCGACGAAGACCCGGAGCTGGCAGACCCGTCGCACGCCGCGCTGCGGGAGAACGTCAGCAGGCTGTGGGACCGGCTCACGTCGGACGTGTCGTAGCGCGTCGTAGCGCCTGCGCATAGCGCTTGCGGCGCGCCTGGGCTAGAATTTCCTCGTGAAGCGTCCGCCTCAGGCGGGCGTTCGCGTTTTGAAGCCATGATCAAGAACGAGAT
Organism: Chloroflexota bacterium; assembly: GCA_022561635.1. Lineage (GTDB taxonomy): Bacteria > Chloroflexota > Dehalococcoidia > SM23-28-2 > RBG-16-64-32 > CF-162. The sequence continues at coordinate 34,596 of JADFQV010000005.1, forward strand.
CGGGCAGCTGGTTCAGGCCGCCGTACGCAAGGCTCAGGAGGCCGGCGACCTGCCCGCCGCCGCCATCCCCGACGCTCCCATCGAGCGGCCGCAGCGGCCAGAGCACGGCGATTACAGCACGGGCCTCGCCATGCGCATGGCCCGCGCCGCCCAGATGAGCCCGCTCGACATCGCCAAGATGATCGCCAAGCACATCGATGACGAGGCGCAGAACGGTGTCTTCGCCGCGGTCGAGGTCGCGCCGCCGGGCTTCATTAACTTCCGCCTCTCCAGTGACTGGCTCGCCGCGCAAGTGGACGTGATCCTCGCCGCCGGCCCGGAGTTCGGGAACATCTCGCTTGGCGCGGGCACGAAGGTGCAGGTCGAGTTCGTTTCCGCCAACCCCGTAGGGCCGATCCACGTCGGCAACGGCCGTGGGCTCGCCCTCGGCGACACGCTCGCGCGGGCGCTGGCGGCGGCCGGCTTCGAGGTCGAGCGCGAGTACCTCGTGAACGACGCCGGTACCCAGACTGACATTTTCGCCGACACGCTCTACGTTCGCTATCAACGGCTCTTCGGCCGCGAGGTGGAGATGCCAGAGGGCGGCTACCCCGGCGAGTACATGATCGACCTGGCAAACGCGCTCAAGGACGAGTTTGGCGACTCGCTCCTGCGGCCCGAAGGCGAGCCCAGACCGCCCGAAGTGCACGATCGTGGCGTCGCCCTGATGCTGGACAACATCCGTCAGGACCTGGACGCGATCGGCGTGCGCTACGACAGCTGGTTCTCGGAGCGCTCGGTCTACGACGGCGGTACTTACGAAAAGGCGATGGCCCTGCTGCGCGAACGCGGCTTCGTCTCCGAGCGGGAAGGCGCGGTCTGGTTCGTTTCGTCGTCGCTCGGTGATGAGAAAGACAACGTCCTTGTGCGCTCATCCGGCGCGCCGACGTATTTCGCCTCCGACATCGCTTACCACTACGACAAGTTCGTGACGCGGGGCTTCGACCGCGTGATCAACATCTGGGGCGCCGACCACCAGGGCCACGTTCCGCGCATGAAGGCCGCCGTCGCCGCGCTCGACATCGACCCGGCGCGGCTCGAGATCATCATCTACCAGCTCGTCACGGTAAAGCGCGGCGACGAGGTGATCCGCCTCTCGAAGCGCGCCGGCGACATCATCACGCTGCGCTCCGTCGTCGAAGAGGTCGGCGCCGACGCCGCGCGCTATAACTTTGTGACGCGCGCCGCCGACTCGCACATGGAGTTCGACATCGAGCTGGCCAAGCGGAAAAGCGCGGAGAATCCCGTTTACTACGTCCAGTACGCCCACGCCCGCATCGTCGGCATTCTCACCCAGGCCGCCGAGCGCGGGATCGACTTCAAGGACGGCGACGTCGGCTTGCTCAAGGAGGACGCCGAGCTGAACCTCGTGCGCAAGATGCTGCGTCTGCCTGAGTTGATCGAGCAGATCGCGCTCACTAACGAGCCGCACCAACTTCCGTACTACGCGACCGAGATGGCGACTACGTTCCACGACTTCTACGAGAAGTGCCGCGTCCTCAGCGACGACGAAGCGCTCACGCGGGCCCGCCTCAAGCTCGTCTCCGCCGCCAAGGCCGTCCTCGCGCGCAGCCTCGACCTCATGGGCATGAGCGCGCCAGAGCGCATGTAGCGTGGCCGATCTGCCGGCCGCCAAGTCGGGAGCCTCGGCGCTGGACGTCGCCCGGCAGGCGGCACGCGCGGCGGCCGACATCATGCTCCCCGCCTACAACTCTTTCGGATCCTCAGGACTCCCGGTTGAGAAGACCGTCAAGAGCCGCGGCAACTTCCTCACCAAAACCGACCTCGAATGCGAGAAGGCCGCGCTGGCGATCCTGGCCGCGGAGTATCCCGGCGTGCCGGTCCTCGCCGAAGAGACGTCGGCGGCGGTGAGCGACTGGCAGAACGGCCTCCTCTGGGTGGTCGACCCGATCGACGGCACCGCCAACTTCGCGCGTGGCATCCCCACCTTCGCGTTCAACATCGCCCTCTGCAGCGACGGCGAGCCGCTGCTGGGCCTCACCCTGCAGCCGGTGACCGGTGACGAGTTCGTCGGCGTCGTCGGTCAGGGCCTGACGGTCAACGGCGAGCCGGCGCGGGTCTCGCCGGCCGAGACGATGAGCGAGTGCCTTACGGGCTTCGGCCTCGGCTACCAGTACGACCGCTCGAAGCTGATCCTCGGCCTCCTGGCCGACATCTGGCCGGGGTTGCAGATGCTGCAAAACGTCGGCAGCGCGGCGATCGCGCTGGCCTATGCTGCCAGCGGCCGCTTCGACCTGTTTGTGCACAGCTTTCTCGGGCCCTGGGATGTGGCGGCCGGCCTCGCACAGGTGCGCGCCGGCGGTGGTCTGGCCCTCGATCGCGCGGGTGAGCAAGCGACGATCTTCAGCGAGGGCTTCGTGGCGGGCGCGTCCGGCCCCGTACGAGAGTTCGTCGCCGCGACGAAAGATCGTCCCTGGCGCTGACCGGTTTCGGCTAGGCGTCCCAGCTGCGCGTCACGCGGTAGAGCGGTACGGGCTCCGGGATGCCTTTCATGATCGTCGGGCCGATCTCCTCGAACAGCACGCCGTCTAGCGGGGCCTCGATCTGTGTGGTGCATGCCTCGGAAACGAGCACTTCGCCAGGCGCGGCGAGATCGACGATGCGCGCCGCTACGTTGACGTCGTGACCGATGAAATCATCGCCACGCAGCACCGGCCTGCCGAAATGAATGCCGATCCGCACCCAGAGCGGTTCGTCGTCCTCCCCCGATGCCTCCTCGAACCGCTCCTGCAGCGCGATCGACACCTGTACCGCGTCCAGCGCCTCGTCGAACCAGAGCATCATCCCGTCACCCAGGTTCTTGACGATGCGCCCGCTGTCTCCCATCTGGTCGCGGACCAGCTTCTCCTGTAGATCGAGCAACGAAAGGGCAGCGGCGTCGCCACGCAGAGCAGTGAACTCGGTGAACCCGCTCAGGTCAGTGAACACGATCGTGCCCTCACGGGTCTCGATCGCGGCCGCGGGGGTCATCCCTCTTCGACCCGAATCGACCCGGATATTGTTCGCGCTCTGATCTGGAAGTCGGAGCCCGGCGGCAGGCTATTCTCCGTCTTTCCAGCGAGCGTCTTAAGGCGCGTGTTCGGATGGCGTCCGGGGTCGACCGCCACCTCGATCCTGCCGGAGATCGAGCGTAGCTCCATGTCCCCCTGACCGGCCGTGCCTACCTCGATCTTGCCGCTCATCGTCTGGGCGCGGACTTCTTTGCCTACCCAACCGATTTCGATGCGGCCGCTCTTAGTGTTCGCGCGGCAGCGGCCGCCGCAGCGCTCCACCTCCAGGCGCCCGCTGATGCTGCGAATGTCGACGTCGCCCTCCGTCTCGTCCACCTCGATCTGGCCCGAGACCGTGCTCACCTTTACGCTGCCAAAGCGCCCTTTAAGGCTCACGTTCCCTGAGACTGAGCCCACGGAAACGTCCGTGCCTTCCGGGACGGTGATCTTAAGGTTCGTTGACCTGGTACGCGTCTCGACGACGTGCTTGTCGTCGGAGACCTCTACCCGGCGGCCATCGGGGTCGATCTCCATCTCCTGGACGTCTTCGGCCTCCACCTCAATGCGGGCGGAAACGGAAAGCACGCGCAGCCGGGCGCCTTCGGGGAGTGGGATTCGCGTACCCATCGCGACCCTAGTTTAGCTGAGAGCTGAGGGGTTCTGTGTGACAGGCGTCACGGCGCTGCATCGCGCGCGAGCTGGTACAGGCCGTCTACGTACGAAACGATCAGCAGCTCGCCGCCCGGCAGCTCCGCGAACGATGAGATCGGGAAGTCGTCCTGGAGAAGCTGTATCGGCTCGCTGTCGTCCGCCGTGTTCAGGGCCCAGACGCGGCCGCTGACATAGTCGGCGTAGACGTACCAGCCGTAGAGCTCCGGCATCTCGCTGCCGCGGTAGACGAAGCCGCCGACGATCGCCAATCCCTCTTCGTGAGAATAGATGGCGCGCGGCTCGATGAAGTCCTTGCCCACGCACTGCTCGTCGTCCTCCCAGACCTCCAGACCCGCGAAGCAGTCCCAGCCGTAGTTGCCGCCGGCCACGACATGATCGACTTCCTCCCACATTCCCTCGCCGACGTCGCCGAGCCAAACTTCACCGGTCTCGCTATCGATCGTCATCCGCCAGGGATTGCGGAAGCCGAACGCGAAGATCTCTTCCCGAGCGTCCTCCACACCGACGAAGGGATTGTCGGGCGGGATCGCGTACGGCTCCTCCGAGACATCGATGCGGATCACCTTGCCCAGCAGTCTGTCGAGCTCCTGAGCCACCTCCAGCGCGTCGCCGCCGAAGCCGCCGTCCCCAAGCGAGAGCATCAGGTAGCCCTGGCGATCGAAGATGATGTGCCCGCCCTGGTGATTCCGATCGTGCTCCTCGATCGTGATGATCGTCTCCCGGCTGCTTTCATCGAGATCAGTTGTTGTCGCCTGGAATCGGGACAGCACGGTGTCCTCTGGGGAACCGGGCGTGTAGTAGGCGAAGACTGTGCCGTCCTCAGCGAAATCGGGCGAGAAGGCGAGGGACAGAAGGCCCTGCTCGTTCCCGTCGAACTCCACGAGCGAACTCAAGTCGCCCCACAGCTGAGGTGCGAAGCTGCCGCCCAGCGAGACCCGGTAGATCGGCCCCGTTTGAAGCGTGACGAGGGCCTCGTCAGGCACGCCAGGTATCGGCGTGACCTCTGTCTTGAACTCCCTCGCCTCGCCCAGAGCCTCACCGCTGACCAGTTCCGCGAGGCGATATCCGCCGGCCAACGGAGGCGGCACCGGTGAGTTCGTCGGCAAAGGTGAGTCCGTCGGTGAGTCCGAGGACGAACAAGCCGCGGTCAAGGCGGCCGCGAGGAGCACCGCGGCGCCCACCGCCGCCAGAGCTGCGCGCGCCTTTATCCGCCCACCCATGTCGCCAAGCCTACACTGGCCTGAGGCGGAAGAGCACGCTCAGTCGCGTACGAGCTGGTAGATGCCGTCCAAGTACGAGACGACCAGCAACTCGCCGCCCGGCAGCTCCGCGAACGATGAGATCGGGAAATTGTCCTGGAGAAGCTCTATCGGCTCACTGTCATCGGCCGTGTTTACGGCCCAGACGCGGCCGGTAGCGTAGTCGGCGTAGACGTACCAGCCGTAGAGCTCTGGCATCTCACTGCCGCGGTAGACGAAGCCGCCGACCACCGCCAAGCCCTTGTCGTGACTGTACACTGCGCGCGGATCGATGAAGTCTTTGCCCTCGCACTGCTCGTCGTCCTCCCATACCGCGAGACCCTCGAAGCAGTCCCAACCGTAGTTGCCGCCAGCCACGACGTGATCGACTTCCTCCCACGCTCCTTCGCCGACGTCGCCGAGCCAGACGGCGCCAGTGAAGCGGTCGACGGTCATCCGCCACGGGTTCCGCAGCCCGTAGGCGAAGATCTCTTCCCGGGCGCCCGCCACGCCGACGAACGGATTTTCGCCGGGAATGGCGTAGCCGGTGTCCGCCGAGACGTCGATCCGCAGCACCTTGCCCAGAAGAGTGTTCAGCTCCTGACCGTTCTCGTTTGGGTCGCCGCTGCCGCCGCCATCGCCCGTCGAAAGCAGCAGGTAGTCGTTGTGGTCGAAGGCGATGTGCCCGCCGTTGTGGTTCGGCGCGAACTGCAGGATGGACAGCAAGACCTCGTCGCTGTTCCCGTCGAGGGCGTTCGCGGTGGCCGAGTAGCGGGCGAGGACGGAGCGGTTCGGGCTCGCCGCCGTGTAGTAGAGATACACGCGCCCGTCCTGCGCAAAGCCCGGCGAGAAGGCAAGCGACAGCAGGCCTTCTTCAGTGCCGCCGGTGTCCACGATACCGCTAACGTCGCCCCAGAGCATCGGCGCAAAGCTCCCGCTGAGCGACACGCGGTACATCTGGCCGGTCTGGCGAACGGCGATCGCCTCGGTCGGCGCACCCGGTATCACGGCCAGCTCGATCACAGAGCCGTTAGCGACGCCGAGCTCTGCGCTGCTAATTACCGCCTCCATGCGGTAGCCGTTGGCGGCCGGCGTTGCGGTCGCCGTGCCCGGAGGAGCGGTCGTCGTTGGCGAGTCGAGCGGCTCGCCGATGGGCGGACAGATCCCGGTGGCTGGCTGAGCGGGCGACACGCCACCGACGAACAGGAGCAGGAGGAGCACGTCCCCCTCGTTCACGTCGCCGTCGCAGTTAACGTCGCCGGCTTGCTCCACGCAGTCGGCGAAGGGCTCGGCGCTGGCCGCGAACCGCAGGTCCGCCAGTGCGTCCAGCGAGTCGATCGATTCGCTGCAGTCGGCATCGCCCTGCAAGGCGACGTCGGCGGCAGAGCCGCCAGACCAGGGTGAGACGGCGACGACCACGATTGTGATGAGTGCCAGCGCCGCTGCCACGCCAGCGCCAGCGACGCGAAAGTTCATAACCACTTCACGTCAATAGTACGAGAGTTGTCGCGGACGGGTCTGCGCGGCCCGGTTGGGCGTGGTTCGCCGTTAGGCGCTGTGCCGCGAGGTAAAGCGCCCGATGCGCTCCAGCGCCTCTTCGAGCAGGTTGTACGGCGTCGCGTAGCACATTCGCACGTGGCCGCGGCCGCAGTCGCCAAACGCCGAGCCGGGAATGACCGCGACCTTCTCTTCGTCCAGCAGTCGCTCCGAGAACTCGACGTCGTCCAGCCCCGTCGAGCGGATCGACGGGAAGACGTAGAACGCCCCGTGTGGTTCGTTCAGCGCCAGGCCGATCTCCCCCAGCCCCTTCACCATCAGCCGGCGGCGGCGGTCGAACTCGGCGACAAAGCGGCGGACGTCCTCTTCGCCGTGCTGGATCGCCTCCAGCGCGGCGTACTGCGAGGGCGTCGGCGCCGACATCACGATGTACTGGTGCACCTTCATCATCGCCTCGAGCAGGTCCGACGGTGCGCAGACCCAGCCCACCCGCCAGCCGGTCATCGCGTAGGACTTCGAGAACCCGCCCAGGAGCACCGTGCGCTCCTTCATCTCCGGCAGAGATGCGAAGCAGGTGTGGTCCGTGCCGTAGCTCAGCCGGTCGTATATCTCGTCCGAGATGACGATCAGGTCGTGGCGCTCTGCCACCGCGGCGATCTCTGTCAGGTCTTCGCGCGACATCTGCGCGCCTGTCGGGTTCGAGGGATAGCCGAGCAGCAGGGCCTTGCTGCGGGGCGTAATCCTGGCCTCGATGTCCTCGGCCGTGACGCGGAAGCCGCGTTCCATCTCGGTCGGCACCGGCACCAGCTTGCCGCCGACGAGCGTGATGCACGGCGGATAAGCGACATAGTACGGGTCGGGGCAAAGTATCTCGTCTCCAGGGTCGAGCAGCACGTGGCTGGCCAGCAACAACGCCTCGGACACGCCTATCGTGACCATGATCTCGCGCTGTGGGTCGTAGCGCACGCCGTAGAGGCGCTGGATGTGGTCCGCGATCGCCTCTCGCAGCGCGTGGAGGCCGTAGTTGGAGGTGTAGTGTGTCTCGCCGGCCTCGACGGCTTCGAAGGCGGCGCGGCTGTAGCGCTCAGGCGTGACGAAATCGGGCTCGCCGACGCCCAGCGAGATCACGCCGTCCAGATTGGCGATAAGCTCAAAGAAGCGGCGTATTCCTGACGACGAAATCGCATCAATCCTGTGCGAAAATCGCTGACTCGTCTTCTTCTTGGTGCCTTCTTTCACAAGCCCCTCCGCAGAGATAAGTGACGCTAATGGTAGCAGAGGCGCGACAAGGTGTCACCGACCGCGCCTGCGACGGTCCAGGGCTCGCCTGGGTCCGCTAGCGGCGCTGTTCCGCGTATCCGCGCGCCGCTACCGGCCAGACGTCGGTCACCCGGTCGCCTTCGACTACGTAGATGACGTCGTGCAAGTTGATCGTGGGGTCGATATGCGAGGGCGAGAGCCGTATCCGGTCGCCAACGGCGAGCGCTGACTGCGGCGGCAGTGTGATCGAGGCGTGCTCGTCGCTGAGGAAGAGGATACTTGCACCCGCCACCCCATCCACGTCCGGATTGCCGTGGTCCTCCGTGCAGGCCTTGTGTCCGGAGTCCGTCACGCAAAGGCCGGGAAGGGGACGCGAGATCACGGTTCCCAGCACCCAGATCGCCTGCCGGAAAGGGCTCTCCAGCCTGGCGTACGACGTGTCCATCAGCGCGTATGAGCCGGGCTGGATCTCCGTGATGCCCTCAATGCGCCCCGTGATGTCATACGAACCTGTGCCGCCTGCCGAAACGATCTCGCAGGGCAGCCCGGCCTCGCGGACGGAGCTCACTGCGGAGAGCAGGCCGTCCATCGCAGCGCGCGTGACGTGCTCGCGCTTGTCGCGGTCTGGTATGCCGACGGCGTGGCCCTCGTAGCCCATGAGGCCGCGCAGACGAACGCCGGGCGTCTCTGCCGCTCGCGCCGCCATCTCGGCAGCCGCGTCCGGCGGCACCCCGCAGCGCGGCATCCCCACGTTGACGTCGACGAGCACGCCAACTTCGGCTCCGGCGCTGACCGCGGCCTCGCCGGCGAGCGCCAGACCCTCGCGGGAATCGACGGCGATCTTGATATCCACGCCACGCGCGGCGATCGCTGCGACCCTGGCTGTCTTGTCCGCGCCGATGACCTCGTTGGCGATCAAGATGTCATCGCAGATACCCGCCACGGCTTCGGCCTCGGCAACCGTTGCGCAGGTGAGGCCGGCGCACGAACCAGCGGCGAGCTGGCGGCGGGCGATCTCCAGCGTCTTGTGCGCCTTGAAGTGCGGACGCAGCTTGACGTCGCCCTCGCGGAAGAACTCGGCCATGCGTTCGATGTTCGCCTGCATGATAGCGGCATCAAGGACGAGCGCCGGCGTTGGGATGTCGGAAACGGTGCTGGGTGCGGTCACGAGGTGGAGTATCGCGCGTCGTGCGGATGCGGTCTACAGAGGCGGAAACTCCTCGTGCCAGGTCGTCGACTGCTCGTAGGCGTGGGCGACCCGGAACATCGTCGCCTCGTCGAACGGCTTGGCGATGACCTGCAGGCCGATCGGCAGCCGCGCGCCGTCGTCGGCCGTCGTAAATCCGCAGGGCACGGAGATGCCCGGCAGGCCGGCGATGCTGACCGGGATGGTCAAGACGTCGTTGAGATACATCTGCAACGGGTCGTCGGTCTTCTCGCCGATCTTGAACGCCGCCGTCGGTGTCACCGGCGCCACCAGCACGTCGTGCTTCTCGAACGCCGCGTCGAACTCGCGCCGGATCAGCGTTCGCACCTTCTGCGCCTTCACGTAGTAGGCATCGTAATAGCCGGTGGAGAGCGCGTACGTGCCGATCATGATGCGCCGCTTCACTTCCTCGCCGAAGCCGTACTGGCGGGTGCCCTCCATGTCGGCCCACATCGATCCGCCTTCGTCGTACGAGAATCCGTACTTCACGCCATCGTAGCGTGCCAGGTTCGCCGACGCTTCCGACGGCGCGATGATGTAGTAGACCGAGAGCGCGTGCGCGGTGGAGGGCAGCGAGACGTCCGTGTCGATCTCCGCGCCGAGGCCCTCCAGCTGGGCGATCGCCTTCTCCACGGCCTCACGCACGTCGCTGTCCATGCCCTCGACGAAGTACTCGCGCGGCACGCCGACGCGCAGACCCTTGACGCCATCGCCGATCGTAGCGTTGTAGTCCGGCACTTCGATCGGCACCGAGGTCGAGTCGCGTTGGTCGTGGCCAGCGATCGCCTGCAGCACGGTCGCGGCGTCGCGGACGGAGCGGGTAAGCGCCCCGATCTGGTCGAGCGATGAGCCGAACGCGATAAGGCCGTAGCGTGAGACGCGTCCGTATGTCGGCTTGAGGCCGACGACGCCGCTCAGCGCCCCGGGCTGGCGCACTGAGCCGCCCGTGTCGGAGCCCAGCGCCCAGTAGGCCATGCCTGAGGCGACAGCCGCCGCCGACCCGGCCGAGGAGCCGCCCGGCACGCGGTCGAGCGCCCAGGGGTTGTGCGTCGGGCCGTAGGCAGAGTTTTCGCCGGACGAGCCCATGGCAAACTCGTCCATGTTCGTCTTGCCGACCATCACGAAGCCGGTTTCCTTGAGCAGTGTGATCACGTTCGCGTCGTAAACAGGCACAAACGGCTCCAGGATGCGCGACCCGGCCGTCGTGCGGACGCCCTTCGTGACGATGGCGTCCTTGATCGCCGCCGGGATGCCCGTCAGCGGGTTCTCCTCGCCGTCCGCGATCATCTGGTCGGCGCGCGCGGCCTGCGCCAACGCCTCCTCTTCCGATTCCGTGATGAAGGCGTTGACCTGCTCGTTTACGGCGCGCATGCGCTCGAACGTGGCCTGCGTCAACTCGACCGAGGACACTTTGCCCCCGCGCAGAAGGCCGGCCGCCTGGTGCATCGTCAGGCGCAGGACGTCGTCGGCCATCGCTACTCTTCCAGAACGGCGCGAACGCGGAAGTAGCCGTTCTCCTGGGCTGGGGCGTTGGCGAGGATATCGGCGTGGCTGGTGCAGGGCGCCGTCTCGTCGGCGCGCAGCACGTTGTGCAGGTCAAGGGCGTACGCCGTCGGCGGGACGCCGTCCGTGTCGACCTGCTTTAGCTCCTCGAAGTAGTCGAGGATCGACGAAAGCTGGCCGCTGAAGCGCTCGACATCTTCATCGCTGACCCCGAGGCGCGCCAGAAGAGCGATATGGCGTACTTCGTCCGGCGTCAGTGACATGGCTCCCCGATTATCGGTCGGGCATGCCGCCAGTCGCAAGCCGCAGGGCCGCTGGCCGCTCACTCACCCATCCTGCTACGCTGAATCGGTATGCCGAAAGGAACGCCGGCCGAGGCGACCGACAAACGCGCGATCCGCGGCCATGCCAGCCAGATCTGGACGCCGGGGCTGGAGCGCCGCCTCGCCCTGACGCGCCGCCACGTGCCGTTGGAGGGGAAGCGCATCCTGGACGCCGGCTGTGGCGTTGGCGCCTTCGTGCGGCGCCTGCGCGAGTTCACGCCGGACGTCCAGGGCTTCGACATCGAGCGGGAGAGTGTCCTGCGCGGCATCGAGGAGGTGCCGGGCCTGAGCGTGGCGGTGGCGGAGCACCTGCCGTACCGGGACGGTGCGTTCGACGTCATCCTCATGCACGAGGTGCTCGAGCACGTAGACGACGATCTCGCATCGCTGCGCGAAATGCGTAGAGTGCTGGCGCCCGGCGGCCGGCTGGTTGTCTTTTGCCCGAATCGGCTCTACCCGTTCGAGACGCACGGCATCTTCATCGGCAAGAAGTATTTCTTCGGAAACTGGCCGCTCGTGAACTACTTGCCGGACGTCCTGCGCAACCGCCTCGTGCCGCACGCCCGCGTCTACACGAAGGGCAAGCTGCGCCGTATCTACCGCAAGGCGGGCTTCCGCGCTCAGGTGCATTCGTTTATATACCCCGGTTTCGACCACATAATGGCGCGCCGCAGCTACGTGGGGCGTGCCTTGCGCTGGCTCCTATATCCGCTCGAAAATAGCGGACTCCGAATCTTTGGCCTCTCTCACTTCGTTGTACTAGTACCGAAATAGCACCACACGAAGATTCAGACAGGATACGAATGGCCAGGATATATCGCGTTCGCCGCAAGCGGGCACGACAGGTAAACGTGCGGCGCGGCCGCACCTTTCGCTCTCGATTGACGTCGTTCCTCACGTTAATGCTCTTCGTGGGCGTCCTCGGCATGATCGCCATCGGCGTTGCCAGCTTCTTCGTCTACCAGGGCTACGCTAACGACCTGCGCGAGCCCCAAGAAGTGATCAACTCGAACAGCATCGGGTCGAGCATCATCTACGACCGTAACGGTACCAAGCTGTACGAGTACGTCCCAGAGTTCGAGGGGCTGCGCGATCCGGTGCCCCTGGCCGAGATCTCGCCGTACCTCCTCGCCGCCACGATCGCCACGGAGGACGCCAGTTTCTACGAAAACCCGGGCGTCAACTTCAAGGGCCTTGCCCGCGCCGCCTGGGAGAACCTGACGCCGTTCGGCCCCGGCCTCTTTGAAGGCAGTGGCGGAAGCTCCATCACTCAGCAACTCGCACGCAACATCTACATCGACTTTGACGAGAGATCGGCGCGTGGAAGAACAGGAGTCGAGCGTAAGATCAAGGAGACGGTGATCGCCTTCGAGCTCAAACAGAACTACTCCGACGATCAGATCCTGGAGTGGTACCTGAACCAGATCTTCTATGGCGCAAACGCCTACGGTGCCGAGGCCGCCGCCAACCGGTTCTTCGCCAAGGACGCCAAAGATCTGACGCTCGCCCAGGCCGCGCTCCTGGCGGGACTCCCACAGGCGCCCGGCGACTATGACCCCACTAACTCCGACAAGCTCCCCCTCGCCAAGGCCCGCCAGCTCGTGGTGCTGGACCTGATGATCGAGCACCTGAGCGAAGTGAACTCGATCCCGACCTTCGGCGAAAAGGAAAACCCGTTGCTCACACTCACCGTTGCCGAGATCGAAGCCGCAAAAGACGAACCGTTGGACTACGTCTACACATCGATCGACATCCTTGCGCCGCACTGGGTCTGGTACGTCGAGGACCAGGTGACGAGGATGTGCCACGCCGGGCTGTTTGAGCCGCCCGGCGAGATCTCCTGCGACAAGGTCGTGCGCCAGGGCGGCCTCCGCATCACCTCAACTATCGACCTTGGCCTCAGCTCGATTGCCGAGCGGATCATCGACGAAGAGCTCACGCGAACCGAGGCGCAGTACGGCGGCCACAACGGCTCGCTCGTGGCGATCCGCCCGGGTACCGGCGAGATCCTCGCCTACGCCGGGAGCCGCGATTACGATCGTGAAGACATCGCCGGCGAGGTCGACATTGCCCGCTCTCTACAGTCGCACGGTTCGACGATGAAGGTGTTCACGTATCTCAAGGCGTTCGAGGACGGCTGGGTACCTTCGACCTTCGTGGAAGATAAGAAACTCGTACTGGATGTCGGCGGTCAGCCGCGCGCCGTCAACAACTGGAACAACGCCTTCCTGGGCAAGATCACGGTCCGCAAGGGCCTTTCGGAGTCGGTCAACACCGCCGCCGTGCGCACGCTGATTGACGTGGGCGAAGACCGCATGCGCGAACTCGCTCACCGCATGGGCATCACGGACCTCCGCCAGGGCGATTGCGGTCCCACGATCACGCTTGGCGCCTGCGAAGTGAAGCTGATCGACCAGACGTTCGCCTACGCCGTGCTCGCTAACAACGGCACGATGATCGGCCGCCCGACGTCCGAAGACCTGCCTTCTGACTACCGCCAGCTCGACCAGGTTTCCGTGCTCCTGATCACGGATAGCGGCGGGAACCCCGTCTACACCTTCAGCAACCCCGAAGAAGTGCAGGTGGTCGAGCCTGCCTACGCCTACATGGTCACCGACATCCTCTCCCGAGACGCGATCAATTGGAGCCGGCTGACGATCGACCGTCCGGCTGCCTCCAAGACGGGAACCAGCGAAGAGTATCGTGACGGCGTGCTGATGGGCTACACGCCGGACCTGGCCGTCGGCGTCTGGATGGGCAACGCCGACAACTCGCCGATGGCCGTGGGCACGTACTCGTCCGTCGGCTCGGGGCCCATCTGGCGTATCTTCATGGAGGAAGCACACGCTTACCTCGAGCTGGAGCCGCGACCCTTTGAACAACCCGACGATGTCGTGGTCATCAGCTGCGGCGGTCGAAGCGAAATCTTCAAAAACGAAACGCCGACCGTCAAGTCTGGTGGCTGCAGGGGCCCAGCCGGTTCCGTCGGCGCGACCGCGACGCCATCACCGAAGGGCCCGAGGTTCCCGCCGACTGCCGGCGACCCCACAGCGACGCCGACGCCGGGCGCGCCCACTGTCTTCTACTACACCGTCCGCGAGGGTGACACGATTGAGTTCATCGCGACGCTATTCGTCGTCGACGTCGATGACCTGCGCAAAGCGAACGGCCTCGTCGAAGGCGAGCCCGTCTACGCTGGCGACGTGCTCATCATTCCGGGACAGACGCAGTCCGACCCCATCCCGGATCTTGGGCCCGAGCCGGATCCCCAACCGGAACCTGAGCCCGAGCCTGAACCCGAGCCCGAACCCGAGCCCGAGCCCGAACCTGAGCCCGACTCGAATTTCGCGCCCTAGGCCGTGATCGTGCCTGTCCCCTTCGCCGGTGACTGAATCGTCCTCCGCTTGCTGCAACGACTTGCCGGGCAGTAGCCTAGCTTCGATATGAACCGCACAGCGGGAAGTCCCGCCTGTGGGTGAAGAAGACCGCGGCCGCTCATTCATCCGCCGCCAGCGCCCCGATCTGGGCGACGAGGGGCGCCGGGTCGAGGAACCTGAGCCTCAGGACGAGAGCCAGCGCCCAGTCGAGGAACCAGAGCGACCACCGCGGGAAGCAAGCGATCGAATCGTCGTCCCCCACCAGGAGCGCGACCGGCGCGATTCGCCCGTCGATGTCGAGCTGAGAGAAGTGCGTTGGGGGGCGACCTCGCGAGGTGCCTACCTCCGCGTCGTTCCCTCACAGCAGCGCTTCACGCGCGTCGGCGCCGGCCACATCGCGGCGACCCGCGTCGGCAGCCGTCCCGTCGGCCGCGTCGAGCGGATCGTGCAGGCCGTCAAAGGAACGGTGCTTGGCAGCCCAATCGCGACCGCGCAGTCGATCCATGAGCGGCTGACGAAGCTTAAAGCGCTCGCCATCCTCGGCTCAGATCCGCTCTCGTCCTCCGCTTACGCCACGGAAGAGGCGCTGATCCTGCTCACCTTCGCCGGAGCAGCGGGCCTCGACTACCTTCTGCCCATCGGTTTCGTGGTCGCTGCTTTGCTGATCCTCGTCATGATGTCTTACCGGCAGACGATCAAGGCCTATCCAGGCGGGGGCGGCGCCTACGCCGTCTCTCACGACAACCTGGGCCGATACCCCGGTCTCGTCGCCGCCGGCGCGGCACGTCGGGCATCAGGTCGTTCCAGCATCGAGTCACCATACCGCGCTTTCGCCGGGCCCATGCTGGCCTACATCGATAGCCTGGAGCGCGCCGAAGGGGGCGCTCCGATCACGGTCATCCTGCCCGGCTTCCGGGCGCACCACTGGTGGGAGAGCCTCCTCCACAACCAGGCGATCCGTCGCCTGCGCCCGTTCCTCGACGAGCACGAGAACGTCCGCATCCTGGACTTCGACTACGACGTGCGCCTGCCTGACCGGGCGCCGCCGGACTAGCCGCCGCCGAGGAGCCGGTCAAGGTCCGCCTGCGACGTGATCGCTGAAGCCTGCCGCACGAACTCGCCGGGCGATCCCGCCCTCT
This sequence comes from Chloroflexota bacterium, assembly GCA_022561635.1. Classification (GTDB taxonomy): domain Bacteria; phylum Chloroflexota; class Dehalococcoidia; order SM23-28-2; family RBG-16-64-32; genus CF-162. Next base: position 49,862 of record JADFQV010000005.1, read on the forward strand.
CCAGGAGCGCCGCCAGCTTGGGGCCGATCGGGTCGATCGAGGCCGGCGTATCCGCATAGAATCCGTAGAATGCGAAGTAGGCTTGGTTCAGCCGGCGGATGTAGCGGCCCTTCGCCTCGAACTCATCGCGCTTGCGCTCCATCAGCGCCTCTGCCTCCTCGATCCGGCCGGCCGCCAGCAGTTCCTCGACGTCCAAGCGCAGCGCCCGCATCTCGGCGCCGAAGTCGAACGGATCATCCAGCGGGTCCGGCGCCGCTGACGGCGTCGGGCTCTGGCCGGGCGTCGGTGGCGGTTCAGCCTCCAACGGGCCGTATTTCTCGAAGTATAGGCGCGCCAGCTCGCTCCCGGCGATGTTGGCGACGCTCTCGTTCAGCGTGCGGGACTCGCCGCCCTTGATGTAGGTGCGGCCCAGTGGGAAGAAGATCAGGTACTGGTGCAGCCACTCGTGGAACACCGTATCGACGAGGCGTTCGTAGGAGCGGCCCTCCCTGATCACGCTCGGGTACGTCGCCACGCCACCCGTCGTCACGACCAGCGCCGAGACGTCGGGGTCGTCGGCCTCGACGCCGGCCTCGATAGCGAGCGCCGTCTCGCTCGAGAGACCGGGCGTCAGCAGGTACGACTCGTCCAGATCGATGCGCTCGCGCGGCGACACTGCGAGGACGCGCGGCGGCGGGTCGATCTCGAAGTCGACCGGCGGGAAGATGAGCCCGAGGTCGCTGAAGAGCGGCGGCTCCAGCGCCAGGTTCTGCTCCTCCAGCACGGACGTCACGCGCCCTTCGATGATGTCCTCGACGCGCGCTTCCAGGCCGCCTCGTTCGTCCTCGGCTCGCGCCAGCGCGTCTGAGCCCGGCGCCTCGTTGGCCAGCCGGTCGATCTCGTCGCCCAACTCGAAGTATCGATGCAGCGCTCCGTCATCGCTGCCTTCCTCGTCGCGGAAGACGCCGCCGATCTTATACAGCCACTTCTGTGGGAGGTGCTTCAGCTCCCACGTGACCAGGTTGAACGAGTTGCGGTTAGCCGCCGCCTCGGCCGCGTCCGACGGCCCTGTCGCCTCGAAAACCACCGCGGCGCCCACGAGCGCAAAAGCGGCGAGCAGCGTCAGACAGGCGGCGTATGCCGCGATCACGTTTCGCATCGTCCTATTGTGATACGTCCGCGACCGGTTTGGCGCGCCTAACGGCTACTCGCCGCCGTCGTACGCCTGGAAGTCCTCCGTGAAGACGACGGATAAGTCCGCGATCTCTCGTGGCAGACTCTCGTGCTCGATCAGGAAGTCGTGCAGATCTTGCCACTGCGCCAGCGTTTGCCCGCCGACGCCCAGGTTCTCGTAGACGGCGCCCGTTTGCGCCATCTCAAGCTCGGTGTCCAGCATGAAGCGCTGATGTTCGCGGTCCTCCTGCGGTGCGTACAACAGCACGATGTCGATCGCCTCTTCGCGGTTCGCGTCGGCGTAGGCGATTCCGCGCAGGACGGCGCGCGTGAAGCGGGCCGTGATGTCCGGGTTCTCGGCCGCGTACTCGGGCGTCGTTACGTACGACAGGCCGAGAGTCGGCGCACCGTAGTCGGCGGCCGTGAAGACGATGGTCTCGAAGCCTAGACGGCTCAGCGTGTCCGGCTCGTTGGCGATGAACACGGGGAAGATGTCGACGACCCCTTCAGTTAGCAGCTGCGGCTCGAAGCCGACTCGGACTTCCTCTACTTCGGAGCGTTCGAGACTGTTCGCCTCGAGGATCGCCAGGTAGTCCGGCGGCACGTCGCTGCCCTTGTAGCCGGCGATCTTGCCGGCCCAGTCGGCCGGCGACTCAATGCCGGAGTCTGCCAGCACCGCGAAACCCTGCTGGCCGGTCTGGCCGATCAGCGCCAGCGAGACCACCTCGATCACCGGGTCGCCCGTCCACTTCTCCAGGAGCGCCGTGGCGTCGGACGTCGAGAACTGCACCTGGCCCGTGGCGAGCAGCCGGAAGTTGTCGCCGGGCGTGGCGACGTGCTGGATCTCTACCTCCAGGTTCTCGTCGGCGAAGAAGCCCTTCTCCTGCGCCACGTACGCGCCGACGAACGGCAGGTTTGCCTGTGGCTTGAAGCCGGCCATGAACGTCACCTCGTCCGGGGCGGCGACGGTCGCGCTGATCGCGTTTGGCCCCGGAGTTTCGCTGGCATCGTCGTCATCGTTGCAGGCGGCGAAGGCGACGATCGCGAATAGCGCCGCTAGCAGGACGGCTGCAAATCCATAGTTCTTCATGCGTGAGTTCTCCTAACGGGTGCTCCGGACGGACTCGTGCCAGAACAGCACTCGGCGCTCCAGCAGAGATAGGGCGATGTTGATAGCGACGCCGATCAGCGCCAGCACGGCGATCGCCGAGAAAAGCTCCGGCGTGCGCAGGTTTTGAGCCGCCGAATAGACGACGAAGCCAAGGCCGCGGTTGCCGGTAAACCACTCGGCTATGACAGCGCCGACGAGCGCCAGCGGATAGGTGATGCGCAAAGCGCTGAACAGGTACGGCAGCGAGCTTGGGACGCGTAGCTTCCAGAAGATGCTCCACGACGAGGCACGCAGTGAGCGCATGAACTCCAGCGCTCCGGAGTCCACGTCCCGGAAGCCGATGAGGGCGTTGACGAGCATCGGGAAGAAGCAGAGCAGGGCGGCGAGGAAGATCTTTGGCGTCGTGCCGAACCCGAAGATTATGATCAACACCGGCGCGATCGCCACCAGTGGCGTCACCTTCATGGCGATCGCCAGCGGCAGCAGCCCGCGCTCCACGGTGCGTGAGTGCGCCATGATCACGGCCAGCGTGATCGCGACCGCCGACCCGGCGATCAGCCCGAGCGTCGCCTCGTACAGCGTCCACCAGCCTTGCTCCCAGAAGTAGCCTGGATCGTCAAAGAAGCGCTCCCAGACGTCGGACGGCGCAGGAACCACCAGTATCGAGACGTCTCGCCAGGCGATGTACGCCTCCCAGAGGCCGATCACGACCGCGAAGGCGATCGCCGGCGGCAGCCCGTAAACGACGACGCCCCGCAGGATGCCGCGCAGGCGCTCGCTCACGCCGCCGCTCCGTCAAGCAGGCCGCGCAGGTGGTCTGCGTAGTCCAGGAACGGCGCGCTGCGTTCGATCTCCTGCGTCCGTGGCCGCGGCAGCTCGACCGCGGCGTCCGCGACGACGCGCCCGGGTCGGCCGTTGATCACGATGATCCGATCGGACATCACGATCGCCTCGGTGATCGAGTGCGTTACGAAGAGAACAGTCTTGCGCGCTGCCGCCTTCGCTTGCGAGGCCCAGATGCGCAGCAGCTCGTATCGCATCGCCGAGCGCGTGATCTCGTCCAGCGCACCGAACGGCTCGTCCATCAGCAGCAGCGTCGGATCGACGGCCAGCGCCCGGGCGATCGCCACGCGCTGCGCCATGCCGCCCGAGAGTTGATGCGGGTAATAGTCGCGGAACTCGTCGAGGCCGACGAGGTTGAGCAGCGACTCGGCCTCCGTGCTTCGCCGCCGACCGCGGTCGATCTCCAGAGGCAGGCGCACGTTGGCGGCGACCGTTCGCCATGGCAGCAGCGCCGGCTCCTGGAAGACGATGCCAATGTCATGCCGTCGCTGGGCTTCGCGCGGCCCGGCGCCGTCAATACGTACTGAACCCACCGACGGCTCCAGCAGGCCGCCGACGATCCGCAGCAGCGTCGACTTGCCGCAGCCGCTTGGCCCGATGATCGACGTGAACTGGCCGTGCGGCACGTCGATCGACACGTCATCGAGGACGTGCAGGGGTTCGCGGCCGTCCGTAAAGACGTGGGACAGACCTTGTAGCGAGACGTGCTGGGTTTCGTTGGCCATGCCGAAGCAACCTCGTATGGTTAGCCGCTGCGGGGGTGCGATGCCAGAAGCATGGCCAACGGCTCGTAAGGCCGGAGGCGCACCCCGCGCCACAATCTCCGGCGAGCCGACCACGATTGTATGCGCCGCGCCCACCTGCGCGCAAACGGACGTAGCGGCCCGAGTTCGCAGTTGTATACTGGCGCCACTATGAAGTTCGGCACCTTCCACCTCTTCCAGAGGCCGCCCGGCTGGTCGGACAGCGATGTCTTCGCTGCCGAACTGGACCAGATCGAGGCGGCGGAAGCGCTTGGCTTCGACGGCGTCTGGCTGGCGGAGCACCACTTCCAGTGGTACGGCATCGGCACCGACCTCATGCAGATCGGCGCCTGGGTAGCGGCGCGGACGGAACGCGTGCGCATCGGCACCGCGATCGTCACGCTGCCCTTCCACGATCCGCTGCGCCTGGCCGAACAGGCGGCGACGCTCGACATCATGAGCGGTGGCCGGCTGGATGTCGGCGTCGGCCGCGGCTACCAGGCGACCGAGTTCGCCGGCTTCGGCGTGCCGATGGACGAAAGCCGCGCGCGCTTCGAAGAGTGCGTCGAAATCCTCGTGCGCGCCTGGACCGAAGAGTCGTTCTCCTACGACGGTCAGTTCACGCAGGTGCAGGACGTCAGCGTCCTTCCGAAGCCGCTCCAGAAGCCCCACCCGCCCATCTACGTCGCCAGCTGGATGACTCCGGAGACGATTCGCTACGCTGCCGAGCGCGGCTATCCGATCATCTCGCCGGCCGGCCTCGCGGCGGACCAGATCAAGACGAACTACCAGCTCTATCGCGAGTCGCTGGAGCTGGCCGGCCGCTCGGGCAACGCCGACCTGCCGGCGCTAGTGCACGTCTACGTCGACGATAACGACGAGCGCGCGAAGGAGATCGGCGTCGACTACTCGCGGCGCTACGGCGCTTCGCTGACCACGCTCGGCTCGCCCTCGAAGGGCGGTCGGCTGCCCGTCGGCTACGCCACGTACGATGGCTTCGAGAAGGGCGCACACATGCGCGAGACACGCCAGGAGCTGATGCTCTTCGGCTCGCCGGACACCGTCGCCCGCCGCGTCGAGTGGCTTCACGATGAGCTGGGCGTCAACTACGTACTCTGCTGGATGAACATGGGCGGCCTCGAGCCGGAGCGAGTGCAGCACTCGATGGGCCTCTTTGCCCGTGAGGTGATGCCGCGCTTTCGCGCGGTTGGATCAACCTTGTAGACTAACCGGGGGCAGGTAGTCGGGGTGGGCGCCTGGCCTTTTTTTACGACCGGAGGAGCTAGAATGGCAAGACTCGCGTTTATCGGTGGGACGGGCCCGGAGGGAACCGGCTTGGCGATACGCTTCGCCAAGTCCGGACACGCCATCTACATCGGCTCGCGCAGCGAGGAGCGGGCCGCCGAGACAGTGGCCAAGATCCACGAGGCCTCGCCCGGCGCTGACCTCTACGGCGGCCCCAACTTGGACGGTGCGCTCAAGGCCGACTTCGTCTTTGTCACCGTGCCCGCGTCGGCCCACGCTGAGCTGCTGAAGGAACTCGAAGAGGCGATCGCCGACAAGATCGTCGTCGACACGGTCGTACCGATGAGCTTCGAGGGTGACGACGGCCCAGTCGCGGCGATGCCCGAAGCCGGATCGGCCGCCGAGGAAGCCGCCTCGCTGCTGCCGAACGCCAAGGTCGTCAGCGCCTTCCATCACCTCGACGCCAAGCAGTTGCAGCGCATTGACCGCCCGATGCAAGGCGACGTCATCGTCTGCGGCGACGACAAGGCGGCGAAGCAGAAGGTGATGGCGCTGGTCGATGAGATCAACTACGTTCGCGCGCTAGACGGCGGAGCGCTCAAGAACTCGCGATTTACTGAGCAGCTGACGGTGCTCCTCGTGCACATCAACAAGATCTACCAGGCCCACACCGGCATCCGGGTGACGGGCGTCTAGCGGCGATCCGACGATGGACGGCCCAGAAGTCCGTCTGATCCCCCTGACGGGCCTTCCCGAGGTGCGAGAAGGCGACGATGTCGCCGCCCAGATCATCGCTGCGGCGAAGGCGGGCCCCGGCCTCGAACCCGGCGACGTCTTCGTCGTCACGCAGAAGATCGTCTCCAAGGCAGAGGGCCGCGTCATCGCCCTTGATGACGTGACACCGTCCGCGGAGGCTGAGCGCCTGGCCGCCGAGACGGAGAAGGACCCGCGGCTCGTCGAGCTGATCCTGAGCGAGAGCGCTGGCATCGTGCGCCAGCGCGGCCCCGTGCTGATCACGGAGACGAAGCACGGGTTCGTCTGCGCTAACGCCGGCATCGACTCCTCTAACGTCGGCCCCGAGGGCACGGTTTGCTTGCTGCCGGAGGACCCCGACGCCTCCTGCCGCGGCATCCGCGACGCCATCCGCACGGCCACCGGCGCCGACGTCGCCGTGATCATGAGCGACACCTTCGGCCGGCCCTGGCGCGAGGGTCACACGAACGTCACGATCGGCATCGCCGGCATGCTGCCGTTCGTTGACTACGTGGGTAAGAAGGACTCGTTCGGATACGAGCTGCGGGTGAGCACCCTCTGCGTCGCCGACGAGCTGGCCGCCGCGGCGGAACTCGTCCAGAACAAGCTCGACGGCGTCCCCGTCACGATCGTCCGCGGCTACGACTACCCCCGCGGCGAAGGCTCATCGCGCGACCTCATCCGCCCCCGCGAGATGGACCTCTTCAGGTAGGGACACCTACCAGCTGCTCGGCGTCTCCTTCGCCTTCGCCTCGTCCTGCTCCTCCTCGACGAACTGGTACGTCCCGTCGTCCAGGCGGATGATCGGCTTGCCCACGTCCGTTATCTGGCCGCGCTGGTCCAGCTCGCTGCGCAGCACCGCCAGCTCTTCTTCCGTCGGCGTCTCCAGCGTCTCGATCTCCTTCGCCATCTTCGGCTCGAACGACATCTCCGCCAGCACCTGCTCCACCGTCACGAACGGCGAGACGCCGGCCAGCCGCATGTAGCGATCCTCGTAGTCGAACACTGCCCACGGCGTCACCACGCGCCAGGGGTCGGTGCCGCGGGGCAGGCCGGCGCGCTCGCGGGCGCCCTCCGTGCCGTCGAGATAACCGGGCGACGAGATGAAGTCGACGCGCGGCACGAACTTGCGCTTCTGCTGGTCGGTCATCAGGATCGTCTTCCAGCACAACGCCGCGATCGAGTCCGCGCCGCCGGGGCCGCCGAAGCGCCGGTGCTCGCCGCCGTAGTCGCCCGTCGCCGTCGAGTTGATGTTGCCGTAGGGGTCGACCTGCAGCGTGTTCAGGATGCCGACGTCCATCAGCCCGATCTGCGCCTGGAAGCCGACGCTGTTCATCGTCCCCCACTGCAGCGCCCGGTACGAGGCCCGCGAGCTGACCATCGTCATCAGCGGGTCCAGCGGCAGCATCGGCTCCGGATTGACCACGCCGTCCTCCGTGACGTAGACGGCTTCCGGCGCGAGCAGCTTCTTGGCCAGCAGAATCGCCGCCATCGGCGAGCCGCCGCCGGCCACCCAGTACGTGTGTCCATCCTCGATCATTCGCGCGACGAGGCAGATCTGGTGCTCGCGTTCGTTGAAGTAAGCGGCTGGTGTGCCCATCAGGCGTCCGAAGTCGCCGCCTACAGCGGCAGTAGATAGATCGCCAGAACCGGCCAGGCGATGGAGGCGCTGAGAACCGCCGTGAAGAGCAGTGCATAAACCACGGCGACGAAGGCGTTGTCCAGCCTCACCGCCGGCCGGAACGTCAGCCAGAAAACGGCCGCGGCCGGCGCCAGCACAATACCCAGCACAAGGGCGGCGGGCAGAAGGAACGGCAATCCAATAACGATCAGGGCGCGGTTGGTCATAGTCATGCGTCGCCCATTCTATACCGAATAGCCTTCCTTGATCGTCGCCCGGCCCGTGATCTCGCGCATGCGCTCGTAGCCGACGACCTTGTCCATCATCTCGGCGTGGCTGGCGACGTCGTAGACGTACTTGTCCAGGTACTTTGGGATCCAGCCACGCATCGTCGCCCCCACGACCTCGATCACGTGGCCCATGTCGCTGGCGTAGCGGCCCTGCATCTCGCCCGGGTAGGCCCCGAACGGCGTGTGCACCACCGCGTCGACCGCGTAGTACGGGATCGACGTCCGCGCCGGGTCGCGCTTGATCTCCTCCGTGTCCACGATCTCCTCGGTCGAGATGATGACCTTCTTCGAGGCGTAGGCCGACTCGACGTGTGAGATGCCGGTGCCGAAGATGCGCGCGTTGCCGTAGATGTCGGCCTGGTGGGCGTGGATCAGCGCCACGTCGGGGTTGAGCGCCGGCACCAGCGTGATCGGCTGACCCGTGTAGGGGTCCTCGATCAGCTTCGCGCCGGAGTACTGGAAGCCATCGGTGCCGCCGAACGAGCGGACGGGAATGAACGGCAGGCCCATCGCGCCGGCCATGATGCGATTCGACATAACTACGTTTGAGTATTCGTACGCTTTCACGCGGCCCTCGCGGATCGCCTCTTCGACGACGGGGCCGAAGAGGAAGAAGCCGACGTCCAGCTTCGAGACGCAGCCGGCGCCGACGAGCAGCGCCGCCGCCACCCACGTGAACTTGGCGCCCAGCCAGAGGTCCTCCTTCTTCTGCCGGATCACCTCGCGGATCAGGGAGGAGGGGCCGCGCTGCAGGTAGTTGCACTCGTAGACGAGGTAGTCTCCGTTGGCCACAAACTTCTCGACCGCCTCCTTCTCCGACATCAGCTTCGAGACCATCGCCCGCTGCTTGTGGTCGCGCACGTACTCGCGGTAGCCGTCCGGGTCGACCTTGAGGTACTCGCCCTTGCCCTCGGCGAGGATCTTCAGTTGGGGCATGTCGTTCCACCTTCCGGAATCGTGGTCGTTCTCACAGCCGGATTTCGCCCTCCACCACCGTTATCGCCTGGCCGCCGATCTCCACCCGGTCGTCGTCGCGGACGCGGACGTGGACGCGGCCGTCGCGCCCCAGCTCCAGGCCCTGGCTGGCCGTGTACGAGCGGCCGGTGCGGTCCAGCAGGCCGTAGCGCGCCAGGTACGTCGGCAGCGAGGCGTTGGCGCTGCCGGTCACCGGGTCCTCGGGCACGCCGAAGAACGGAGCGAAGCAGCGGATACGCACCGCCGGGTCCTCGCCGGTCAGCGCGAAGACAGCCAACCCTGTCAGCCCGAACTCTTCGCTCAGCCGGGAGAGCGCCGCCATGTCCGGCTTCATTGCGCTG
>JADFQV010000006.1 GCA_022561635.1 Chloroflexota bacterium
GTGTCGGCCTCGCCGTACTGCGCCGTCTCGATCGCCCGCGCCGCCTCACCCGCCGGGTCGCGCCCGTAGAGATAGCCCCAACCGCCGACGGCCAGACCGTGCGCCTTGAGCGCCCGGCAGATGTCGCGGAATGACGGCCCTTGCGCGAACCAGTGGCTGCCGTCGAAAGCCTTGACGATCGCACCGCGGCAGCCCGCGGCCCGCAGCCGCTCGGCCACCCGATTCGCGTCGCCGTCGTCACAGCGGCGCCAGTTCCAGATCCATACCCACTTGCCGGCCAGCGTCCCGCGGACCCCTTCGTTCTCCACCTCCGCCACCTCCTCCTCGTAGGACGCAGGATCGCAGCCGCGGGGCCGGAAGTCCAAGGGGCAAACGGCAGAATCTTCGACCCGGGACCAGCGCTGAAAACATGCGACGTACCCCGTCACCCATCGGGGTCGCCAATAACTAACGCAACCGCCGCCTGACCTGTCATCGAGCGGCTTCCCTTCGCTGGTGGCTTCGACAACGTGGCGGATTCTTACGGTGCTAGAATGAAGCCGCTATGGATCACGCACCCGGCACGTCCAGATCAAGGACGGGCGTGCGCTCGGCTTCTGACGCGGGACGGCCGTGGGCGACGCAGCGGCACTAGGCCGCCCGGCTCCTGTTCCAGCGCTCCAGAAATATCTGCTGGGCGCGAGCCTTCTGATCGCCTCCGGTTTTGCGTGGGCCGGGAGCATCAATCCTCCCGCCCAGATGTCGACTGGCACCGCTAGCTTCGTTGCGATCTGGACGGTGATGATGGCGGCGATGATGTTACCTTCAGCGCTGCCAACCGTGTCGTTGTTTGCCACCGTTGCGAAGTCTCGAAGGCAGTTCGGGTTCCCGGCGGCACCCACCGCGGCCTTCGTAATCGGATACCTTGGTACGTGGGCGCTATTGGGGGTCGCGGTGTCGCTAACCAGCTTCCTTGGTGCGCCTGCTGCGCACGCCTGGAGCGAGCCCGTCGCTGGAGCCGCTATTGCCTTAGCGGGCGCATATCAGCTAACCCGCTGGAAATCGCTTTGCCTCGGACACTGCCGCTCGCCGCTGAACTTCTTCATGTATCACTGGCACGACGGTACCACCGGTGCCGCAGTCATGGGCGCCCACCATGGCCTCTATTGCGTGGGTTGCTGCTGGGGTCTGATGTTAGCGCTCTTGGCATTAGGGTTAATGAACCCGGGATGGATGGCATTGGTCGCCCTCGTCATCTTTGCCGAGAAGATAGCACCAGCAGGACAGCGCGTGGCTCTGCTTACCGGGTTGGTATTGATGATGACAGGCGGTGCAATCGCCTTCGGATTAGTTCCGTTCCACGCTGCAGGAGGTATGTGAAGTGAGCAAGCCCACCAAATGGAAGCTTAAGATCGAGTTCCTGATGGCCTGCAACTGCAACTGGGGCTGCCCTTGTTCCTTCGAGTCGCCGCCAACATTTGGAACGTGCGAAGCGGCGCTGGCCTACCGTGTCGTGGAAGGGAAGTATGGCGACCTGACGCTCAATGGGCTCACCTGGGCGCTCATCGCTATCTGGCCTGGCCCACTACACGAGGGTAACGGCCGCGGGATCGTCTATCTGGACGAGAGCGCTGGGGCGCAGGAACTCGAGGCATTGGAGGCGATAGCGACCGGGCGGGCAGGTGGTCCTATCGGCATCTTCATGAGCACCGTGACCGCAGGGGTTGAGGTGCGGACGGCCAGCATACAGTTTCGTGCAGATGGCAAACGTAGCTCATTCCGCGTCGCCGACCAGGTGGACGTGCAGTTTGGGCCGATTCGGAACCCGGTGACCGGTGATGAGCATATCGCCTCGGCCCTGCTGCCGACCGGCATGTTGACCAAGCGGGAAGACTTCTACTCAGCGGATACGTTCTCAGTGCAGGCTGAAAATCTGCGCTTCGAATACCCCGGCCGGAACGCTATCGCCTTCACGCACACGTGGCGTGGCCCATAGTCTTGATCGAAGTGGCCATCTTCCGCCGCCACATGGACGATGCCCCAGTAATTTGCGCGGACGGGTGAGTTACCGTCCGGCCCGCGGCGCTTGACGGCGCGCCCTCTCCTGCGATACTAAATGCTTGCTCAGATACAGAAGGAGGCGCCCCATGGCCGAGACCGGCAAAGCAGCAATTTACACCGACGTCGGTAATCCGTTCGAGATCCGGGAGTACCCCGTGCCCGACCCGGCGCCCGGCGGCATCGTTGTGCGCGTCACGTCCGCCGGCATCTGCGGCTCCGACCTGCACATCTGGCGCGGCGACATCCGCATCACGATGATGGGCCCCGGCCCGCGCATCCTCGGCCACGAGATGACCGGCAAGGTCGCCAGGCTCGGCGCCAACGTCAGCACAGACTCGCTCGGCCGGCCGCTCAAGGAGGGCGACCGCATCGTCTACCCCTACTTCACGCCCTGTCGCCGCTGCTACCAGTGCCTGCGCGGCGAGTTCGCGGCCTGTCCGGTGAAGCTGACGCCGATCCCCGTCTCGGACAACGCACCCCACTTCTTCGGTGCTTACGCCGAGTACTACTACCTGGGCGACGCCGCCTTCGTCTTCAAGGTCCCCGACGAGCTCAGCGACGAGATGGTGACGCCCGTCAACTGCGCGCTATCGCAGGTGATTTACTCGCTCGGCAAGGCGGGCCTGCGCATGGGCGACTCCGTCGTCATCCAGGGCGCCGGCGGCCTCGGCGTCAACGCCACGGCCGTCGCCCGGGCGATGGGCGCTGGCACGATCATCGTCATCGACGGCGTGCCCGAGCGCCTCAAGCTCGCTAAAGAGTGCGGCGCCGACGAGGTGATCGACATCAACGAGGCGACGGCGCCACCAGACCGCATCTCCAAGGTGATGAGCCTCACATCCGGGCGCGGCGCCGATGTCGTCGCTGAGTTCGTGGGCCTGCCGGCCGCCATTCCCGAGGGGCTGAACATGGTGCGCGCCGGCGGCACCTACCTCGAAGTCGGCAACATCAGCCTCGGCAAGACGGTGGCGATCGACCCGTCGTCGCTCGTCTGGCAGAACAAGAAGATCGTCTCTACCGTTATGTACGACCCGGCGACGCTGTCCATCGCCATCGACTTCCTCCTCCGCAACAAGGACCGCTTCCCGCTGGCCAACGTCGTCTCCGATACGTTCACGCTGGAGCAGGCCGACGAAGCGTTCCAGAAGGCGGAATGGGAGGGCCAGCAGACCTCCGCCTCCCGCGTCGTCATCACGCCGTAGCGGGCTACAGAGACCTACGGAAGTAGTACTCGACGCTCTTGCTCGCGTCGTGTAGTTCGCGCGTGTCCGGGCCGCGTTCGTAACCGCGTCCCTCGTACAAGCGGTGCGCGTCCTCGAAGCGCGTATCGCTCCACAGCATGACCGTCGTCGCGCCACGCCGGCGGGCCTCCGCCTCGACCAGCCCGCACAGGCGCGCGCCCAGGCCGAGACGCCGCAACTCCGACGACACGTACAGCTTCTTCAGTTCCGCCGACCGTTCCGCCTCTGGCAGGATCGCCACGCAGCCAACGATCGTCCCGTCGCCTTCGGCCACCCACAGGCGTCCGCCGGCCTCTTTGTGCCACGTCGCCGGGGAGATCAGCTCCGGCGCCTCGCCCTCGACGTCCAGAACGCAGCCGGGATACTCCGAGAAGCAGTCCCCGATCAGCCGGATCAGGCCGTCGGAGTCGTCGTCGCGGGCGTCGCGGATCTTGACGTTCACGAGGCGGCGTCAGCGGCTGGTCGCGGCGAACTCATCGCGGGCCTGGTCGGCGACGGACTCGCCGAGCGCGATGTCGACGCCGGTCATCGCCAGCGCCTGGCCGACCTGGATCATGTTGTCGTGCGCAGCGTCGGTGATGCAGACTTCGGTGAAGCCGGCCGTGTGGTTCAGTGCGAACGCCCCGACCTGGAACGTCGGGTGGATGGACGGCACCTTCCAGCTGACGTTGCCCATGTCCGTGCTGCCGGTCGACGCCGCAACGCCGTCCAGGAAGCGACGGCCCAGCGCCTCGGCGTTCGCCTTGTAGAGCGAGACCAGAGTCGGGTTGTTGTTCATCGGCTCGTAGGCGAACGACGTCCACTCGATCTCGACCTTCGTCCCGCTAGCCTCGGCGCCAGCGCGGAAGCAGCCTTCGATGCGGTCCTTGAGATCCTCCAGATACTGTGGATGCAGGGCCCGCACCTCGAACTTACCCTTCGCCGTGGCCGGGATCACGTTGCTCGCCTCGCCACCCTCCAGGATGACGCCGGCCAGGCGTGCGTCCCGCCGGATGTGCTGCCGCAGCTGCGCCACCGCCTGATAGGCAGTCACCAGGCCGTCGAGCGCGTTGAGGGCGGTCTCCGGCGCCACCGACGCATGAGCCTCACGGCCGTGGTACGTGACGTAGCAGGAGTAGAAGCCGAACATTAACGGATCCGCGATTTCAACAGGCGCGGGATGCACCATCAACGCCGCGTCGACGCCATCAAACGCGCCCTTGTCCAGCAGCAACTGCTTGCCACCAATGTCCTCTTCCGCCGGCGTCCCCAGCACGACGACCCGCACATCAGCGGGCGATACGGCGCCCTTGAGGCCGATGGCGCCGCCCAGCCCGGCCGTGGCGATCAGGTTGTGCCCACAGGCGTGCCCGATGCCCGGCAGCGCGTCGTACTCGAGCAAGTAGGCGACCGTCACCGGCCCTTCGCCCCAGACCCCGCGAAACGCCGTCTCGATGCCGTAGACGCCGCGCTCCACTGCGAAGCCCTGTGCTTCGAGAGTATCGCTCAGCAGGTTCGCCGCCCGCGTCTCCCTGAGTGCCAGCTCCGGGTGCGAGTGAATGTCGGCGCTGACCTCGACCAGCGTCTCCCTGGCCTCGGTTACCGCTGCCTTTGCGCGCTCTTTCGCCTTATCGATGCTCATCTCATTCCCCCTATCGCACCGGTCACTTTATCGCCATCGCATTCGGAGGGGAACCGACGCCGCCCGGCACGTTAAGCGGCGCGGACGTGAGCAGGAACTCGTAGGCGCCGTCCTCCGCGCAGTCCGCCGCCAGGGCGTCCAGCTCCCACAGCTCGCCGATCGGCATCCCCAGCAGCGGGATCAGCCGCCAGTGCATGAAGTCGCCCGTCTCCGGCCCCCACGGCCAGACCTCCAGCGCTGGATTGTCCGCCGCCACCGCCGCCAAGTGGTGATCCCAGAGCCAGGCCGCCATCTCCTCCGCCGGCCCCAGACCGGGCGCCTTTAGCCGGTCTCGGTCCGTGATCACCTCTCGCACGTCCGGTGTCGCCTCGTTGAAGTACCACTCCAGCCATCCCGTGCGCACCAGCAGCACGTCGCCCGTCCGCACCTCGACGCCCTGCGCCCGCGCGCACGCCTCCAGGTCGTCCGCCGTGATCAGCTCCGGCGCCAAGTAGTCGAGCCGCCGCCCCTGCGCCGCGAAGTGCCGCGCCACGTCCAACAACACGCCCCGGCCGGCGATGCCCCGCCGGGCCATCTGCTCGATGCCAAGCTTGCCCCCGTCGCCGGCGACGATCTCATCGTCGCGCACACCGTTGTAGAAGCCGTATTCCGGATGACGGATGTGCCGCAGACCGTCCCACTGGCTCGACGCCTGCGGCCAAAAGCTGTCGAGGTGATCATCGCGGCCGTCGCTGCCCTCGCCCGTGATCGTGTGCCGCACTCGACCGCGGCCATACAGCGGCGGGTCGGGCCGGTCGATCCGCAGGTTCAGCGGAAACACGGCGCCCTTGCGCACGAGTCCTGCCGCGGCGGCAACCCGCTCCGGCGTCAGCAGGTTAAGGCACCCCAGTTCGTCATCGTCCCCCCAGAGGCCCCAGGCCGATTGCGGCGGCGCGCCCTCCTTCACGGGCAGTTCGTCGTACGAAGGTAGCTCAGCCATCGTTTCGGATTATGCCACGATGTGGAAGCTCAGTTAGGCGCCGAACTTCAGCGTCACGATCTCGTTCGGCTGCAACGCAAGGCGCGAGGCCTCGGTCTCGGCAGCGTTCTCTTCGTTCAGGTCGACCGCGCTTACGGACGCGTGCGCCTCGTTCAGCACGACGCCTGCCACGATCGGCTCGTCGGCGATGTTGTACGCTCGCGCGACGACGCCGTCATCGTCCTCGGCCAGCTTCACCGTGGAGACGACCAGCTCCGATGTATCGACCGTCAGCAGGCTTCCCTCGCGCGGCAAGCGGCCGCCGCCGCGGCTCGTGCGCAGAGACCGCAGCGGCCTCGCGAAAGCATGCGCCTCTGTAAACGCCTCGGGCCAACCACCCGCGTGCGGGATCAGCGAGTACTCGAACGTCCAACGGCCGCTCATCTGCGCTCCCGGCGTCTCGAAACCGGGGCCGGCGTGACCGCGCCTCATCGACAGGTCGTCGCGCGAGAGCCAGCCAACACAGCGCAGCAGCGTTACCGCCAGCGTCGCGGTCCCGTCTTCTTCGGTCATCACCTCGTATTCGGCCAGGCCGCGGTTCGCGATCATCAGGCCGCTTTCGCCGTCGCTCAGGTCCGTGAACGTCTTCTGCGGGTAGTAGGCCACCGGCGACTCCGGCGCGTTCGCCGCCTCGGGCGGAGCGGCGACCGGCCGCCTGACCACGCCGAAGTGCTGCTCGGCGTCCGAGTGGTCGGTCGCGACCCCGGCCGGGAAGAGCACGCGCAGCCGGTGATCCTCCGCCCGGTTGTCGACTTCCGTCTCAACGTCCACGCGGGCGACGCCCGCGTAAAGGCGCACGCGGCTCGTGATCTCGCACTCCACGCGCTCTTCGTCCCGCGCGGTGCGATCAGACATCAGCCGCGCCGGCAAGCTATACGTCTGGCGCACCTCCAGCGTCCAGCGCGCCGGACCCGCCTCGGCCACCTTTACGCCCACCGAGCCGCTCGGACGATCGACGGTGCGATCGTCAGGCACCGGGTCGAACGTGTACTCGTCGCCACGATCGCCGACGTCGACGAAGCGGTTCAGGCCGCGCAGAACGCGGCCATCACGCTTGTCCTCCACTGTCAGCGTGCCGTCGGCCTCGCCCGTCACGCGGAAGAACTCGTTCTCGATCGCCGCCGCACCGGCCGGCGCCGTCGAGGCGGCCGTTTGGCGGCGTTCCAGCCGGAAGACCTTGTAGCCAAGCGCCGGCACTTCGTTCGCCACGAAACCGAAGACGACGCGCTCGCGCCGGTCGACGGGCGAATGCAGCCCGCGTTCGACCGGCTGTAGCGGCGCCGCAACGCCGGACTCGTCGACCGCGTGCGTCGGTTCCTCTCCCTCGCGCACCGGCACACGCACGGTGCAGAAGTCGCTGCGAGAGACGTTGAGCGGATTCCAGGCAACCGCACACGCCTCCCCGGACGGCGCCGCCGCCTCGGCGATCTCCGACAGCGCCGCGAAGTAGACCGCCTCGCCGATCTGCTCGCACTTCTGGAAGCGCAGCCGGACGTCGTCATACACCGCGTCCACCGAGCACCCAGTCACAGAGTCGTGCGGGCCGTTCTGCAGCAGCAGCTTCCAGGCGTGCTGGAGCAGCCGCCGGTCTTCCGCCGTGCGCTCGGGCGATCCACCGTTGGCGCGGCGCTGCAGATGCGCCCACGCCGCCAGAGGTTCAGCGTAGCGCGCCAGCAGGTCCTCGCACTGAGCGTAGCGCTGCTTGAGCCACATGCGCGCCGAGAGCACGCCCGGCAGGACGTTCGAGCGGTCGCTCGAGCGGAACTCGCCGCTGAGGGACGGCAGATCATCGTAGCGGTCGCCCAGCTCCTCGCGCACGGCGGCTACGAACTGCGGGTAAGTCCCGTGCTCCATCGTTGCGCCATCGAGGATCTCGTTCGCCGTCTCGATCACGGCGGAGAGTCCGCTGTGCGCCGGCAGGTGATCGGTCCCGTTGGGCACGAGCACGTTGCGTGTCGTCGCCAGCGGCTCCAGCAACGAGCGTATGTTCCCGAGCGTACTCGCCAGCCCGTCGCGGTCCTCGGGCACCTGCGACATGAAGCCGTAGCCGTACGGGAAGTGGATCGCCAACACCTCCGAGCCGTCCGGCGCAGCCCAGCGGAACTCGGACACCTTGACGTCGCTACTGACGCCGCGCCAGATCGCCACGGAGTCGATGCCGAAGCCGCGCAGGATCGCCGGCAGGTGCGCGATGTGCCCGAAAGCGTCCGGCGAGTAACCGACGTTCATCACGCCGCCGTACCGCCGCGCCGAGCGTATGCCCACCATCAGGTTCCGCACCCAGGCCTCGCCGCCGATCAGAAACTCGTCCGGCAGGATGTAGTTCGGGCCGATCAGCAGGCGCCCATCGCGCACCAGACGTTCGATCGTCTCCCGCCGTTCGGGCCTGATCTCGAGGTAGTCGTCCAGGGGCACCGTCTGGCCGTCGAGGACGAAGTGCTTGAAGCCAGGATCGCGCTCGAACAGCTCGATCAGCGCGTCCATCATCCGCACCAGCCGCACCCGGAACGCCTCGAACGGCAGGTACCACTCGCGGTCCCAGTGTGTGTGCGAGACGACGATGAAGCGCCGCGGTTCCGCGCCGGTCACGGCACGAACCGGCCACCGGTGAACAGCGTCCGCTCATCGACAAAGCACACCGGGTTGCCGAAAGGATCGTGCGCGTAGAACGAGCGCTCGCCCCACGGTCGCTCGGCGATTTCGCCCATCTCACCCTCCGCGATCGCGCCCCACCCCTCCGCAGCCGCCTCCTCAGCGCGAGAGCGCGTCGCCTCCAGGTCATTCACCGCAAAGTACACGTGATCCGAGTTCGGATGAGCCCCCTCGGCGCTCTCCGGGACGACGCAGGCCAGGATCACGCCGCCACAGTCGAAGTAATGACGCCCGTCGGACACGCGTTCCCCCGGTGTGTCTAACAGACGGGAGAAATAGTCGACGGAGCGCCCGAGATCGCCCGCCGGCAGGATCACCCGATACAGCTTCGTCACTGCGCTACCCAGACAGGGTTCGTCAGCGCCCAGACGACCTCGCCGCGCTCCGGGCGGCCGCGCCGTCCGCGCAGCTCCGCCCGCACGTAGCGCCGGCCACTGACGTCGAGCGAGAAGTCGAGGGTGGTCTCGTCCCTATCCAGAGGGATGATGTCGATCGGCTCGCCGTCAGCGATCAGCCACAGCCGGCGCTCGAATCCTCCCGTCACATGCACCCGGAATCGCACGACGCCGCCCCGAACCTCGTCGCCCATCATCTTCTCGTAGCGGCCGTCGCCCTTCTCGTCTGCCAGCAGCACAAGGTGCGAGCCTCGCTCCGGCGAGTCCGTCACGAACGCATGGCCGGCGCGGATCGCGCCCAGCACGCCGGCCTCCGAAGCCTGGTTGGCGTAGACCCAGGTCGTCGGCTCGCCCAGTCCGTGTGGGTGACGCGGTTCCGCCGGCGGTATCGAGTGAGTGTCGGAGCCGCCGACCGCGACGATGCGCTCGCCGCGCTGCAGCAGGTTGTCCCAGCGCTCGAGCGATTCCCAGTTGAAGAACCGCCACATCGCCTGCCAGACCTCCATCGACTGGAAGCCTTCCCAGCCGGTGAACAGCCACGGCGGCCCAATGGACTTCGGGTGGTTGATCGAGAACAGTCCGCCCTTCTCAGCGATGAAGCGCTGCACCGCCGCCATCGCCTCCTGGTCCGCGCAACGGTACTCGATCCACTCGCGCAGACCCCAGGTGTTGGCGTGACCCCAGTACGTCGTCACTTCTTCGCCCGGGATGAGGATGATCGGAAGGTCGGAGAGGGCGTCGAGGTCCTCGTGGTGCGAGTTCGTGTTGTGGTCCGTGACGGCCAGGAAGTCGAGCCCCAGCTCGATCGCCCTGTCGACCAGTTCGCGCACGGTGTTTAGTCCGTCGGAGTGCAGCGTGTGGCAGTGCAGGTCGCCCTTCAGCCAGCGGCCGCCTCGGTCGTCCGGGCCTCGCGCGTCCGTTTTCCCCACCGGCTTCACGGCCGTCGAGATCGCGCCGCCGGCGAGCAACGGCAGCTCGTCCGGCACCTCCTCGCCGTCTTCGGCGATCTCCAGGCGAACGTCCACAGCGTAGCGAACGCCGGCCGGCTCCGCGCGTGCCACTCCCAGCACGATGTTCCACTCCCCGGGAAACAGCGGCCCCCGGATGTACCCGGGCGTCGACTCCCGCGGCGCCAGGAAGAACCCGCTCCGGGCAGCGCCGCTCCAGCCGCGGAAGCCCACGCCGTCCAGAAACTCCCGCCCGCGCGAGTCGAACACACCGATGTCGAGTGTGCTGCCGGGCCCCATTCCGAACGGCGCCGTCACCGGCTCGAAATACTCGTACGTCACCTCGATCCGGCGCGTGCGCGGAGGAACGCTGAACGGCAGGTAGACATAGGGGTCCTGCCGCGCCCGCTCCACCGGGATGTGGCCTTCGAGCCGTACGTGCTTCTCCATCGCCCCTACCTTAGCGGCGCTCAAGGCAGTCGGCAACGCAAGGCGACGTATGATGCTTCCCATGAGCGACCGAACCCTGCTCACCGGCGCACGCGTCATCACTCCTGACGCACGGCCCGCGCCCGCCGACGTCCTGCCCGCCGACGTCCTGATTGAGGACGGACGCATCGCCGCCGTCGGACCGGGCCTCGCAGCGGGCGGCGCGGAGACGATCGACCTCAGCGGCAACGTCATCGCGCCCGGCTTCATCGACGTGCACGTCCACGGCGGCGGCGGACACCCACTCATGACATCCGACCCCGGCGAGATCGCGGCCTACGCCGAGTGGGCCGTCACTCAAGGCGTCACGTCGTTTCTCGCCACGGTCTGCGCGCCGACACTCGACGCCGCGCTTGGCTGCCTCGCGGCCTGCGCCAACGCCCCGGAGGCATCCGGCGGCGCGACCCTCCTCGGCGTCAACCTCGAAGGCCCGTTCGTCAGCCCGGAACGACGCGGCGCGCTACCCGCGTCGTGGCCCGCGGCACCTGACGTCGATACGTTCCGGCGGCTGCTCGACGCCAGCGGCTGCAAGCTGCGGCTGATGACGGTCGCGCCCGAACTCGCGGGCTCAGCCGAAGTCGTTCGCGAGGCGCTTTCGGCCGGCGTGCGGATCAGCGTCGGCCACACGGACGCCACGTACGAGGTTGCCCGAGACGCCTTCGCCGCCGGCGCCTCACACGTCACGCACGCCTTCAACGCCATGCGCCCCTTTCACCACCGCGAACCGGGACCGCTCGGCGCGGCGCTCGAAGCGGACGGCGTCGCGGTAGAAGTGATCGCCGACGGCGTCCACCTCCATCCGGCGACCGTGCGTATGCTGGTCGGCGCCTTTGGGCCGGATAGCATCGCCCTGATCACGGACGGCGCGACGCCGGCCGGCCTGAGCGAGGGCGCGTTCCGCATCGGCGACGTCGAGGCGCGACTCAGAGACGGCGAGATGCGGCTGCCGGACGGCACGATCGCCGGCAGCGTGGCCACGATGACCGACGTTGTACGCAACGTCGTCCGCTGGGGCATCGCCGATCTGGCCGCCGCGGCGACGATGGCCTCAGCAACGCCCGCACGTGCACTCGGCCTTGGCGAGCACAAGGGCCGCATCGCCCCCGGCTACGACGCCGACCTCGTCGCGCTCACTGATGATCTATCGGTCGCCGCTACCTGGGTCGCCGGATCGCTCGCGTACCGCGCCTAGCGCCCCGCCGCGACGCCGAACGCCTCCGGACGACGCCGCAAATCGCGGAAACCGGCCTCTTCCAGCCGCCGCAGCACGCCCCGAGTCACGCGCGCCCCCGACCGGCTCTCCGGGTCGCCCACGTAGTGGAAGAGGCGCCCGCCCGGAGCGGTCACTCGCCGCAGCTCACGATAGAACTCCAGCGAATACAGCTCGCCCGCCAGGCTGAACATCGGCGGGTCGTGGATGACGCGGTCGAACGATGCTTCCGCCAGCCCGCGCACGACCTCGATGCTGTCGCCGATCCTTTGCTCGATGCGCTCGTCCTCGAACAGCTTCCGCGACCAGGGGTTCGCCCTCGCGATCGCCTGCGCCGCCGGGTCCAGCTCCACAGTGAGCACGCTCGACGCAGTGGAGGCCGCCTCCATCGCCGTGTAGCCGAGGCCCGTCGCCGTGTCCAACACTCGCCCTACTACCGGCGCGATCGTGCGCAGTTTCCGGCGCGTGTCCTCCATCGGGTCGATCCCCTTGATGCGATGCATCGGAACGCCCGAGACCAGCATGGTGGGCGCGCCCGCCGTCGGGTAGAGCGTGTACACGCGTCCCGTCTCCTCCGAGAACGTCTGTATCTTCCGCGCCGCGCCGTCCTCGATCGCGAAGCAGGCCGTGTCGCTCTTGGCGATCTCCTCGATCACGGGCCACGGCACCATGCCCGCGCCCAGCCGCACGCCGTCCGTCTCCAGACGCACCTGCACCGCCTCGCGCCCGAGGTCGAGGGACGTCTGAGCGACGTCCGCGCCACGCTCGCGCGCCTCGATCAGCGGCCGGGCCTGGAAGTGCGATACAACTACGATCTCGCTCACGGGCCCATGGTATCGCGCGTGCTACAATCCGCGTCGCTATGACCAACCCGGAGGCGCAGACTTGGACGTGATCGCCGGCCGCGACGTCGCGATTCCCTGCGGCGATATTACGCTTGAGGGACTCCTCCACACGCCTGACGGCACTGCACCGTTCGCCGGCATCATCGTCTGCCATCCTCACCCGCAGTACGGCGGCGACATGTACAACAGCGTCGTCGGCGCTCTCGTCCGCGCCGCCCTCGACAGCGGTTTCGCCGCGCTGCGCTTCAACTTCCGCGCCGTCGGCGAAAGCGAGGGAACACACACCGGGGGCCAGGCCGAACCAGACGACGTCAAAGCCGCCTGCACCTTCCTCGCCGAACAACCGGAGATCGACTCCGGCCGGGTCGCGCTCGCCGGTTACTCCTTCGGCGCGGCGATGGCACTCGTTGCCGCGCCGGACATCGGGCCGGCGGGCCTCGCCCTCGTCTCGCTGCCGACGATCGCTGGCGCTCTCTCGCCACCGGACGGCGCCTTCCCGCTGCTCCTCGTCTCCGGCGACCGCGACGAGTACTCTGACACGGCCGCGCTGGCGCGCCTCGCCGAGGCCGCAGGCGGACGCGCCCGGCTCGAGGTCATTCCCGGCGTCGACCACTTCTGGGCGGGCGCCGACGACCGCCTGACCGAGACCACCGCCGCCTTCCTGCGCACGCTTTAGACGCGGCTGTTACCATTACCCCCGCTATGTCAGACACACCCGAAACCCGCATCCTCGTCCGCAACAACGGCCCGCTGCGCGTCTACGGCGCTTGCAAGCTCGTCGACGCCGAAGGAAACGAGTACACAGTTCCCGAAGGTGAGTGGTTCGTGCTCTGTCGCTGCGGCGAGTCCAGCCGAAAGCCCTTCTGTGACAGCTCACACAAGACCAGCGGCTTCGACGCGCCCAGCGACGCCACTCTGCCCGTCGACTAGGTAATCGTCAGCGGCACGTCCTGCGCGCAGAGCGGGCAGTCGTCCGGCTCGTACGAGGGCAAGTCCAGCGCCAGGCAGGAGAACAACGGCACGCCGAAGTCGGCCGAACCGCCGCTGCGGTCGATCAGGACGGCGACGGCCATCGGCTCACCGCCCATCGCGCGCACGGCGTCCAGCACGTCCCGCACGCTGCCGCCCGTCGTCAGCACGTCGTCGACGACGAGCACTCGCTCTCCCGGTTCGATCGTGAACCCGCGCTGGAAGCGGCGGCCGCTCCCCTCCGCCACTTCGGCGAAGATGCTGCGCAGCCCAAGATGTCTCGCCACCTCGTAGCTGACGATGATGCCGCCGGTCGTCGGTCCGGCCACCACCTGCGGCGACAGCTCGCGGGCCCAGTCGGCGATCATGCGACAGAGAGCGTCGGTCTGCGGCGGGCGCTCGAGCAGGCGAAACTTCTCGACGTAGACGCCGGAGTGCCGGCCGGAAGAGAGCTGGAAGTGGCCCTCCAGAAGAGCGCCGGCCTCGCGCAGCAGCCTCTCAGCGGCTTCTTCGGTCTGCCGGCCGCCAGACAACCTAGTCCCTGGCCTCCTCAGCCTCACCGACAGAGTGGTTCGGCGCCAGGCTTATCTCCGGGCCACCATCGTTCCAGTACGTAATCAGCGTCTTGCCAATGATGTTCTCTCTGGGCACAAGCCAGCCCTGCCGCGAGTCGCTGCTGTTCTGGCGGTTGTCGCCCATCACGAAGTAGCACTCGCTGGACCCGCACGTATCGAACGACTCTTGCGAGCCCGCGAGGGGGATCTCGAACCTGCAGGCGCTGCCGCAGGCCGTCGTCCCCTGTATATACGGTTCAAAGAGTACGACCGTGTTGATGCTCACCTCGCCGTTGGTCTCGTTGATTAGCACCTCATCGCCGGGCACACCGATGATCCGCTTGATGAAGTCACGGCTGGTAGACGTTGGCGCGGCGAATACGATGACGTCTCCGCGATCCGGCGAGCCCCAGAGATACTCGGGGCCGTCACTGCCTCCACCGACGAACGGCAGCCAGTCGAGGAAGCCGCTGTCCAGCTGAGCGTAGCTGAGCTTGTTCACGATCACGTACTCGCCGTTTTCCAGGCTGGGCTCCATGCTGGCGCCCTCCACCTTGAAGTTCTGGAACGACGCCCGCACCGCGAAGAAGATCAGCAGCGCCAGCAACAGCGTCTCCGCCAACTCTCGCGCCGTGACTGCCCAGCGGCGTTCCGGCCGCGGAAGCACTATCGTATCGGTGCGCAGGCGGCGCTGCAGCTCCGTCAGCCGCTCCTCGTAGGGAACACGGTGGCGGTCCGGGTAGCCGTCGCCCGCCGGGCGGTACGCCCATCCCCACTCGGCCTCTTCTTCCGTCGCCTCTACGGGCGCGAAATCGAAGAGATCGTCGTGCGCACGGGATGACAGCTCGTCTTCTCGTTCGTCCCAGGGGTCGAAAAGGGGATCGAACGAACGGGGCGTCTCCTCATCCCGGCGCATCCAGCCACTGCCGGCGCCTTCGTTATCGTCGAATTCTGCCATGCGAAATCAATTATAGCTCCCTCACTAGCTATAGACGCTCGCGGGGGCCATTCGGTTTCGGCTTAACGCCGACCGCGCTCGACCCGCCACCGGCTCGCGCCTAAAATTACCGCAGGTGGACACCGACACGCCCGACCAGGATCTGATCGCCCGCGCGCGCCAGGGCGACCTCGCAGCGTTCAACGTCCTCGTCGAGCGCTATCAGACCGGCGCCTACAACCTCTGCCTGCGCCTGCTGGGTGCGCCCGCCCCGGCCGAGGACGCCGCCCAGGAGGCCTTTATCTCCGCCTACCGCTCGCTCGACCGCTTTCGCGGCGGCTCGTTCCGCGCCTGGCTCTTCCGCATCGCCGCCAACGCCTGCTACGACGAACTGCGCCGCCGAAAGGCCCGCCCGGCGACCTCGCTCGACCGCACCGGCGACGAAGACGAGCGCCCGCTCGAACCACCTGACACAGCACCTTCGATGGAAGAGCGCGCCGCCAACACCGAGCTGCACCGCGCCCTCGAGGACGCCCTCGCCCAGCTCCCCCGCGACCAGCGGCTCGCCGTCGTGCTCTGCGACGTGCAGGGCTTCGACTACGCCGAAATCGCCCAGACGATGGGCGTCTCGCTGGGCACCGTGAAGTCGCGACTCAGTCGCGCGCGCTCCCGCCTGCGCGTGATCCTCCTCGAACAACGGGAACTTTTGCCGGACAGCATTCGTCAATCAGGTGAGGAACCATGAGACTACTCGACATCTTCAGCCGACACCCACGTCGCGACATCTCCGCGCACGCCGATGGCGAACTCGCCCCGGACCGCCTCAACGCGTTCGAGACGCACCTCGCCGGCTGCCAGCGCTGCCGTACGGAACTCAATGATCTTCTCGTCGTGCGCAGTGCCCTGCGGGATCTGCCACAGGTCGCGGCGCCGCGCTCCTTCGCGCTGACGCCGGCGATGGCGGAGCGCGAACCACCGCCGGTCACCTCACGCACCACGCCATCGTTCGTGGCCATGCGCGTCGCCGGGGCCGGCTTCGCGGCCGTCCTGGCCGTCGTCGTCATGCTCGACGCCGGCGGCATCGTCGACGACAACGGCGGCCGCAACAGCGACGATTCGTCCACGGCGCTCTTCGAAGCCGCCGCCAGCGCGACCGCTGGAGTCCAGGAAGACGCATTCGGCCCCGTGCCCAACGTCACCGACGGCGACGCGGCCGGCCTCGGAGACTTCGACGACATCATCGAGGTTGCGCCGAGCGGCGACGACGGCAGCGGCGCGCCAGCCAGCGGGACCACGGGCGGCGTCGGTGGCGGCCCGGACGCCGGGGGAACCGCGAGCGGAATCGAACCGCCGGACGCGATCAAGGATGCCCCGGACGTTTCCACCACCAACGACGCCGCAGCGCCAGTCGTTCCCAGCACCGGCGGCGGCGCAGAAACCGCCTTCGCAACTGAAGACGACGGCGTCGGCTACCTGCTCGTCATCGAGATTGGCCTGGCGGCCATCGCCGTGATCGCCATCGGCGGCAGCTTCGTGATGCGCCGACGCGCAGAGGGCGAATGAGCGAATGCGAACTTGCCAAGCGGATTCACCTCTCGATCCGCCACAGCGCCCTTACGCGGGGAGCGGCCTTCGGGTCGCTCTCCGCCGGCCTTTTCGCCACAACCCTTGACCGCTCCCGCCATCGCCGCCACGCTAGTCTCGTGAGCGTGCTCAGCGACCGCACCATCCGCGACGAACTGAAGAAGGGACGCATCGTCATCGACCCGTTCGACGACAGCGCCGTGCAGCCGGCTTCGGTCGACCTCCGTCTCAGCGGCTCCTTTCGCGTCTTTCGCGGCACCAGCAAGCCGTTCATCGACGTGCGCCAGCCCGTGGACGATCTCACCGAGCTGATCCAGATCTCGGCGGAAGAGCCGTTCGTCATCCAGCCCGGCACTTTCTTCCTCGGCTCGACGCTGGAGACGATCACCCTGCCGGACGACATCGTCGGGCGCGTCGACGGCAAGTCTTCACTCGGCCGGCTCGGCCTCCTCGTGCACGCCACCGCCGGCTACGTCGACCCCGGCTGGACGGGAACGCTCACGCTCGAGCTGTCCAACCAGTCGCAGATGCCCATAGCCCTCTACCTCGGCATGCGCATCGCCCAGATCAGCTTCCAACGCCTCTCCACCGCCGTCGACCGGCCCTACGGCAGCCCCGAGCTCGGCTCCAAGTACCAGGGCCAGACCGGGCCCACACCCTCCCGCATCTCTGAAGAATTCCGCAGCGGACCCGACACCCCACCCCGCTGAGCAGCCGCCTCCCGTCCCGCTCGTCCTGAGGCTCTCGAAGGAGGAGCGGAGCACACACACCCCGCTCGCCTACTTGCGAGCGACAAACGTCACGTAGTCCAGATACTCCCGCTGGCCCCGTTGCTCGATCTCAATGAGGCTCTCGATCTCGTCCGCGAAGAAGATGTCCGCGCCGCCTGTCGCCGAGGCTGACTTCGCCTCAGCCGCCACCTCCAGCATCGGCCGCCAGTACTCATCCCAGTCTTCCAGCGGGTGCGTCACGACTTCCTCGACCGTTAGCCCGCTTCCCGCGATCGCCGCGCCGTACTCTGCGGCCGTCGTCGGCGTGGCCTCGGCCAGCCATCCCCAATCGGGGCCCAGCGGCTTCTCCGGTTTCGTCCGCCAGGCGATGTCCGAGACGATTACCCAGCCGCCGGGCTTCGTCACCCGCGCAAGCTCGCGCAGAGCCGGCTCCAGCCCCACGATCGAAGGCCCGCCGATGCAATACGCCGCGTCCATCGACTCATCGCGTACCGGCAGCCGCCGGCCCTTGGCGCGCACCAGCGTCACGAGATCGCGCAGGTTGAAGTGCCAGAACTTGGCCGCGGAGATGTGCACGAAAGGGTCGTGAGGCTCGACCGCCAGCACCTGGCACGCGAACTCGCTCGTCAGGTGCGCCGCCGCCTCACCCTTTCCGGCGGCCATCTCCAGCAGTAGCGTCCCCTCGTCCGGGCGCACCCGCTCGGCGATGATGCCGACGGTGCGCGCCGCGCCCGGAGTGAGGTACTCCTGCCGGGCGTAGATACGCGCGTAGTCAGGCAACGATCGACACCGTCCGCAGCACATCAGGGAAGAGGTGCGTCACAAGCACGGGCTCAAGAGTCATCATTCGGCCTCTGCCGGCTCTGGGTATCCCGTCACCAGCAGGTCGTCGCCCAGGCGCTCCACCGTCACCTCACGCAGGCGCAGCGCGTCGGCCATGCGGTAGGCACCCTCACCGGCGACCGCCGCCGGAGCGTCCGCCGCACCGACGATTAGCGGGGCGATGACCGCGTGCACCTTGTCCACGAGGCCAGCGTCGAAGAACGCGCCGAGGATCACGCCGCCGCCCTCCACGAGCAGCGTCACGATGTCGCGCCTGCCCAGCTCCTCGAGAAGCGCCCGCAAGTCAACGTGCTCACCGGCGAGCGGCAGCGGCAGCACCTCGGCGCCGGACGCCTGGATCGACGCCCGCCACTGCGGCGGCGAGTCCGGTCCGGTGGCGACCAGCGTGGCGGCGTCGCCGCTGAGCACCTGCGCCATCGGCGGCGTGCGCCCGCGCGTGTCGACGACAACCCGCAGCGGCTGGCGTTCAGCCTCTTCGCCGCCCGGCCGCGCCGTTAGGGACGGGTCGTCCACGACGACCGTCGACGAGCCCACCAGGATGGCGTCGATCCGCGTGCGCAGGACGTGCGCCCACTCCCGCGCCTCGGCGCCCGAGACCCAGCGCGAATCGCCCGAGGCCGCCGCGATCTTCCCGTCCAGCGACACCGCGAACTTGGCGACGACGAAGGGCAGGCCCGTCGTGCGGTGCTTGAAGAACGCCTCGTTGATGTGGCGCGCCTCTTCCTCGCCCTCGCCGCCAATCGTCCGTATCCCCGCCTTCTCCAGCGCCTCCTGGCCGCGCCCGTCCACCTGACTGTCGGCGTCTCGCACCGCGTAGTGCACTTCAGACACGCCGGCGCCGATGATGGCATCGGTGCACGGCGGCGTCTGACCCTGGTGCGCGCACGGCTCCAGCGTCACGTACATCGTCGCGCCCCGCGCGCTCTCCCCGGCCGCCTCCAGCGCCACGACTTCAGCGTGCGGCCCCGGCGGCGGCTGCGTCACGCCTTCGCCGGCCACGCTGCCGTCGGCGGCAACGACCACGGCGCCGACCATCGGGTTCGGGGACACATGCTGCGCAGCGTTGCCCGCAAGATCAAGCGCGCGTTGCATCGGTTCAGGGATCATCGCGGCCATTATCGTATACTCCCGGTGCATCTGACGGGAGACGAAGGAGCAGCCATGGCGACCGCACGAATGCAGAAGACGATCGATACGATTAAGAACGAGCGCCGCCGCTTCGAGACGTTCTGCCGCTCCCTCAGCGACGAGGAGCTGGCGCGCCCCGTCCCCGACAGCACCTGGATCGTCCGCGACTTCATCCCTCACCTCGGCACGCTCGACACCGAGCTCATCCGCTGGTTCGAAGGCGTCGCCAACGGCGTTCCGGACGCTATCGAGCGCGACGCCGACGGCCGCCCGTTCCAGCTAGATAACTGGAACGACAGCACCGTCGCCGAGCGTCGCGAGTGGACGCTGGACAAGATCTTCGACGAGGCAGCAGCCAACCGCGAGAGGCTGATCGTCACGCTCGAAAAGCTAACGGACGAGCAAACGGACTCAGTGACCAAGATGGCCGGGGATAGTAAGCGCCCGCCGGCCGAAGTGCCGCTCAAGCTCTTCCTCGCCGGCTGGGCCCACCACGACGCTGTCCACGTCGCCGACATGCTCAAGGCGCTCCCCGAACGCGCTGACGAACCGGAGATGCGAGCCTGGATGGATCACCCGGCCGTCACCTGGTACCAGAAGACGATGGCCGGCCCCACCCGCAACTGACGCCCGCCCCTAGACCGAACCCATCGCTCGCGCGTTTGTATTGCTGTGACACCACGAAAGCGGCCGGGTAGCTTCCGCGACCCACGCGAAGAACGCTACGACCGCGCCCAACAGAAATCGGGCGAACCGGTCGTTTACCCGGTCCTCGAGCAACCGGCCGATCCAACCCCACCTAGCAGGGAGATTCCCATGACCGCCACGCAATTCGTCGTCCTCGGCATCCTCTTCATCCTCATCGCCTGGGCGGGCGCCAGCACTGTCGCCTACGGCGTCGTCGAGCTCTCCGGCGGCGGCGACCAGGGGCCGCCCGGCGTGCAGGGCGAGCCAGGGCTAGAGGGAGCGATCGGGCCTCCCGGCCCCGCCGGCGACGACGCTGCGATGGAGATGATCAAGCGCCTGAGCAGCCTCTTCGCCGTCCAGCAGAAGTCGGTCCTGCAAGGCGGCGCATTCGTCGAGTTCAACGACCCGGAGATCGGAGCCTGCGTGCAATACATCATCACCGGTGATCCTGGCGTAGACGCCTGTCCGGGGTTCTCCGGCGGCCAGTAAGGCCATCCAATGACCGTATTTCGTACCAGGGGCCGCTGCTATAATCCGTGAAATGGCGACGATGTCTCAAGTAGAACAGGCGCAGGACTACGCACCCCCCCTGCCCTACGCCGGCTTCCCGTTGCGCGTCGTCTCCGCCATCCTCGATGCCGTCTTCCTGATCGCCCTCGCCGCACTGATCGCGGCTGCAGCGGGCTTCTACGTTCTGGTGCGCACCAGCTGGGGCGATACTGACCCCTCGAACGAGGTCTACGTCACTAGCGCCACCATCCTCTGCACGTTCCTGATCCTCGCGCCGCTCTACTTCGTCCTGCTCTGGTACTGGCGCGGCCAAACGCTCGGGCAGGTTGCCGTCCGCGTCGCCGTCACCGACCGCGACGGCTACCATATCTCGTTCCGCCAGTCGCTCGTCCGCCTGATCGCTTGGCCGATCAGCGTTCTGCCGCTCGGCCTCGGCGTCACCACGATGTTCTTCGACAGCGAGCAGCGCATGCTGCACGATATGCTGGCCGGAACAGTCGTAGTCGAGCTCCCGTAGTGAACGTCCTGCGCACCGCCACCGTCTGGGTGGCCGCATTCGTCCTCGCGTTCTTCCTTGCCGCCTTCTTCCTCACGCTCACCGCCTTTGAGCTCACCTCAGAGGACACGGGCCAGGACATCCTGCGCCGCTCCGTCGCCATCTCCACTGATATCGACGCCGTCCTGCCCGGCATCGAAGCGAACCTCGACGCGGTCACCGCGGAAGGCGACTCGCCCACGGTGACGGTCCCCGGCTTCCCGATCCCCGTCGAGCTGACACGCGAGGAGGCGGCCACGCTGCGCGGCGCCGACCTGCGCACGCGCATCCTCGACGACTCCGCGCGGCTTCTCTACGACGAAGGCGGCTCGGCCTGGGCCGCCGGCGACCCTGAAGCGAGCCGCGAGGTAGAGCGCCTCTCCACGGCCGGCGCGATCGACTACGGACTCGGTTTCATCAGCGACTCCACGAATACGGTGCTGCTCATCGTCTCCGTCCTGCTCGCCATCATCGTCCTCGGCCTGGCCGGCGTTCTGATGGTCGTTCTGCCGTGGGACATGCGGATTCTGGTCGCCGGCGGCCTCATCGCCTTCGTGGCGCTGCCTTCGCTGGCCGGCGCCGTTGGCCTGCGGTTCGTCTTCCGCTCGGCGGACGACGAAGGCGACCCGTTCGTGGCGGGCATGCTAGACCTCGGCGTCGACGCCATGTCGGTGCCGATACGCAGCTTCTTCGTCCTCAGCGTCCTCGGCATCGCGCTCATCTTGATCGCCACCCTGCTTCTGTGGTGGACTTCTCGCCTCTCGCCCCCGGACCGATCAGCACTGGACACGCCCGCATAGCCACGATAGGAGTTAGATATGGGTCAGCTAGACGATAAGGTCGCGATCATCACCGGCGCCAGCCGCGGCATCGGCAAGGAGATCGCCCTCCTCTTCGGCCGCGAAGGCGCCAAAGTGGTGGCCGCCGCTCGCACCGAAAACGAAGGCGATCACCAGCTCCCCGGCGCTATCACTGGGACCGTCGAGGAGATCCGCGCGGCCGGCGGCGAGGCGACGGCCGTTCGCGCTGACATCTCAAATCCGGAGAGCATTGAGCAGCTCGTGGCCGCGACGCGGAAGGCGTACGGGCCGGTCAACGTCCTCGTGAACAACGCCGCGCTCACCTACTTCCAGCCGATCAACGGCTTTCCGCTCAGACGCTGGGAACGGATGCTGGCCGTCGACCTCACCGCCCCGTTCCTGCTCGCTCAGGCCGTCATCGCGGACATGATCGCCGCCGGTGGCGGCCACATCATCAACATCTCGTCGCGCGCCTCCGTCCACCCCGAGGGCCCGCCGTACGAGCTGCCGGCCGGTGGCGGCACCGTCTACGGCACCGTCAAAGCCGGGATCGAGCGCTTCACCACGGGCCTCGCGCACGAGCTGTACGACTCGGGAATCGCCGTCAACTCGCTGGCCCCGACAGGCATCGTCGCCTCGCCCGGCGTCCTCTTCCACAAGCTGATCAAGGACGAGACCGACCCGCGCGCCGAGCCGATCGCCTACATGGCGAAGGCCACGCTCATCCTCGCCACCTGCGACCCGAAGACGCTAACCGGCCGCGTGGCCTACAGCCAGCCGCTCCTCAAGGAGCACGGCCAGCTTTAGGCGCCCGGCATCTCGTTCCCGACGATCCGCCCGTCCTTGTCCGTCACGAGTCGCCCCTTGCTCATGTCCAGCATCACCAGCACGTTTCCGAACGGGTCCCGGACCACGGCGCACCTGCCAATCTGGATGTCGAACGGCCCAGCTACGACGCTTCCGCCCGCGGCCACGAACGACTCCACGGCCTCCGCCACCGACGCCACAAGCAGGTTCGTCTCCTGTTCCGGCCGCTCAGTCTGCAGAACGATCTCGCCGCCACCCTCCGCCAGTCGCAGACCGGCCGCCGTCTCGGACCGCCAGACGAGCTCGTGCCCCAGGCGATCGCCATAGAACGCCAGCGCATCGTCAAGGTCGCCGACGGGCAGGCGGAGACAGTCGATCCCCTTGAACAGTGGCGCTTCGGGCGGGCGGCTCACGACGCGGCAAGTATACTGCGCGTCCATGGCGATCTAGTCTCGGCCAACGCCAATGCCAAGAGGCCGGCGTTCCCGCCGGCCTCTCTTCGTTTCGAACTCAGGCGAGTTAGTCGAGGCGCTCGATGATCGTCGCCGTGCCCAGGCCACCGCCGCAGCACATCACTTGCATGCCGTAGCGGCCGCCCGTGCGCTCCAGCTCGTGGAGCATCGTCGTCATCAGCCGCGCGCCCGTCGCGCCCAGCGGGTGACCGAGGGCGATCGCGCCGCCGTTGACGTTGACCTTCGACATGTCCGGCTCGACCTCGCGCTTCCAGGCGAGCACAACCGAGGCGAACGCCTCGTTGATCTCGATCAGGTCGATGTCCTTCAGCTCCAGGCCGGCGTGCTTCAGCACCTTCGGCGTCGCCGTGATCGGCCCCGTCAGCATCAGCACCGGGTCGGAGCCGACGACCGCCTGGCCGACGATGCGCGCCCGCGGCTTCTTTCCCAACTCCTCCGCCTTCTCGCGCGACATCAGCAGGATAGCCGAAGAGCCGTCGGTGATCTGCGATGAGTTGCCGGCGTGATGGATGCCGTCCGGGCGGAACGACGGCTGCAGCGAGCCCAGCTTTTCCAGCGAGCTCTCGCGGATGCCCTCGTCAGTCTTCACCGTGTGGTCGAGGCCTTCCAGCTTGACGTCGATCTGCAGCATCTCGCGGTCGAAGCGGCCTTCGTCGCGCGCGTTCTTCGCCTTCTCCTGGCTGTTCAGCGCGAACTCGTCGGCCTCCTGGCGCTTGACGCCCCACTTGACGGCGATCTCCTCGGCGGAGATGCCCTGCGGCGTCAGCGGGTACTTCTCCATCATCGAGGGCTGGAACGGCGCGCCCGGCCCCTGCATGATGTTCACGCCCAGCGGCACGCGCGACATCGACTCGACGCCGCCGCCGATCGTGATGTCGCAGACGCCGGCCTGGATCAGGTTCGCGGCGAAGTGCACCGCCTGCTGGCCGCTGCCGCACTGGCGGTCGACGCTCGTCGCCGGCACCGTGTACGGGAAATCCGCCGTCAGCAGCACGTTACGGGCCACGTTCGCGCCCTGCTCGCCTACCTGGTCAACGCAGCCGAAGACCACGTCCTCGACCTGCTCTGCCTCGATGCCAGAGCGCTTGATCAGCTCGTTGAGCACCTTGGCCCCCAGGTCGTTCGGGTGGATGCCCGAGAGCACGCCGTTGCGGCGGCCCATGGGCGTTCGCACCGCCTCGACAATCACTACTTCTCGCATTATGTCCTCCTTCTGGTTCGTGCCCTCATTCTAGCAGACGCTAAGCCACGATCCACGGTGATTCACGTTACCGAGACGGCGGGCCCGGGCTGTCTGTAAAGTCGATGAACGCCACCGGCACACCGCACGCGCCCGACCGGTTCACCGACACGATCCGGCCGCCCTGCAGCGCCGGATGCGGCTCGCCGACCGGATAGCCCTTCGCCTTGAGGTCTGCCGCCAGCTCGTCGATCCCCGTGCACTCGAAGCACAGCCCCGCGATGTCGCCCGGCCGCGGCTTGGCGGGTCGCTCCGACGGCCCGATCACCTCGATCACGACGTCGCCCGGCCGCATGAAGGCGAACGACGTCTCGCCGCGCTGGAACGTCCGCTTCGTCTCCACACCGAACCACGACTCCATTCGCTCGCTGATCGTCCCGGCGTGCGGCACACGCAGGACAACGTGGTCGATGCGCGTGATACGGCTCTCCGTCGCTGATCGGCCACCCATCAGCCCCTCTTCGGGCTCCACGACCTCCAGCTGGACCCCGTCGAAGGCGTCCGCCGCCAGGTAGCTCAACCGGCCCGTGAACCCGTCACGCGGCTCCGGATCGTCGAGCGTCACGCCGCAGTCCCGCAGCTTCGCAACGTCGCCGTCGACATCGTCGCTCCACAGCGCAACGTGGTGCAGGCCTTCGCCGCGCTCCTCGAGGAACGTGGCGAACGGCGACGACGCTTCGAGCGGCTGGATCAGCTCCAGGTAAGCGCCACCGGCCGCCAGCATCGCCGCCCTGACGCCGCGAGAGGGCATCTCGCCCTCCTTGACCAGCCGTAGGCCCAGCGCATCGCGGTATAGCGCGTAGGCGGCCTCCAGATCGCGCACAGCGATGCCCACGTGGTGGACGTCCCGGATCATGGCCCGATTCTAGCAGGCGCCCCGCCACTGGCGACGCTCGGGGACGTTCGCTTACACTTGGCGGCGACAAGCCGATTGGAGGAGCCCGCAATGAAGATCGAAACCAGTATCATGGCCGCGAATATCGCCGCCTACGCCGAGCAGGCTCGCAGCCTGGAAGCGCTCGGCTACGACGCCGTCGTCGCGCCGGAGGCCGGCCACGACCCCTTCCTGCCGCTAATGACCGTCGCCGAGCACACGCAGACGATCAAGTTCGGCACGGCCGTGGCCATCGCCTTTCCGCGCAGCCCGATGGTCACCGCCCAACTCGCCTGGGACCTCCAGCGCTTCTCCGGCGGGCGCTTCATGCTCGGACTTGGTACACAGGTGAAGGGCCACAACGAGCGCCGCTACTCGACCCCCTGGCCCTCCCCACCCGGCCCGCGCCTGCGCGACTACCTCGTCACGTTGAAGGCGATCTTCAAGACGTTCCAGACGAATGAGCGCCCGTCTCACGAAGGGCCCCACTACCGCTTCACGCTGATGTCCCCGTTCTTCAACCCCGGGGCGAACGACGCCGGGCACCTACCGATCTACATATCGGCTGTCAATCCCTACAACTGCCGGCTCGTCGGCGAGCTGTGCGATGGCATTCGCATGCACCCCTTCAACACCGCCAAGTACACGAAAGAGGTGATCGTCCCGGCGATCGAAGAGGGAGCGAAGAAGGCTGGCCGCGATATTTCTGAGATCGACCTCGTCGGCGGCAACTTCATCATCACCGGCGCTAACGAGGAAGAGGTCGAGCGAGCCAAGGGGCCGATCCGTCAGCAGCTCTCGTTTTACGCTTCGACGCGCGTCTACCATCCCGTGCTCGAAATCCACGGCTGGGAGGAGACCGGACAGGAGCTCTTCCGCCTCTCGATGGAGGGCAAGTGGCCGGAGATGGCCGCGGCGATCACGGACGAGATGCTGGAAGAGTTCGCGATCATCGGCACCTACGACGAGCTGGTCCCGAAGATCAAGGCGCGCTTCGGCGGCGTCCTCAGCACGCTCGGCTTCGGCTTCGGCTTCGGCGCCCGCACCGCGCAGGACGACGAACGCCTGACCGCGGTCATCGAAGAGCTGAAGCAGATCTGATGGCCCCAAAGATTCCCCGCGACGACGACGCTGCCCTGCCGGGGCGCAGCATTAGCCTGCACTACCGGGACTGGGGCGGCGACGGCCCGCCGCTGCTGCTGCTGCACGGCCTCTCCTCCAACTGCCGCATCTGGGACCTGACGGCGCCGCTCCTGACGGATCGCTTTCACGTCGTTGCCCTCGACCAGCGCAGTCACGGCCGCAGCGACCAGCCGGAAGACGGCTACGGCTTCGACGAAGTCACCGCCGACCTTGAGGAGTTCATCGGCACACTTGCCATCGAGCCGCCGACGATCGTCGGCCACTCCTGGGGTGCCAACGTCGCCCTCGCTTACGCCGTCTCCAGCCCCAACGCCGTCCGCTCGCTCGTTCTTGTCGACGGTGGCGTCATCGACATCTCAGAGCACAGTACCTGGGAAGAGGCGGAGCCGCGCATGCGGCCGCCCGAGATCGACGGCACGCCCGTTGAGACGATAGTCGGGTTCATGCGCAACTGGCCGCACCTAAAAGACATCTGGAACGACGAGTTGCGCGAGATGGTGCTGGCCAACTTCGAAGTCCGCGAGGACGGCACGATCGCCCGCCCACTGTCGATCGAAAACCACATGAAGATCGCCCACGCTATCTTTGATCAGCAGCCGGCGCATCTCCTTGAGAAGCTCACCTGCCCGCTCCTGGTGATCTCCTGTCAGCAGGCGCCCACGAACGACGAGTCGAGGCAGTGGCAGAAGCTCCGCGAAGACGGCCTTAAGTCCCTTGGCCGCGTCGCGCCGGACGCCCGCGTCGTCGTCATGAAGAACACGATCCACGACGTCCCGATCCAGCGGCCGGAAGAGCTGGCCAAGCAGATCTTAGACTTCGCCGAATAAGCCAGGGGCGGACCGTCGCCGGCCCGCCCCTAACTCACCTACGTTGCGCTGGTAGCGCTTTAGTCGTCGTAGTCCTCTGTCTCCTCGTCATTCGTGATGAAGAGCGCAATTGCCTTGTCGAACGACTCACGGCTCAGCACCGCACTCGCACCATCGAAGGCCGCGCTCTCAATCAAGATCGTGACGAGGTCGCGGGCATGACTCGCCCGCGGCTTTCGGGCCTGCTCGTCAAACAGCTTCTCGATTACGTACTCAATCGCGTCGTCCTCCACGGGAACCGCCTTCGCGCGGCACTCGCGGCGCAGGATCTCGCCGAAGTTCGCCCGGTCGGGGCTAGGGATGCGCACCTTGTACAGAATGCGGCGCAGCAGCGCGTCGTCCGCCACCTCACGCACCCGCGCGTTCGTGCCGAACAGCAGCTGCAGCCTGAAGGGAATAGTCAGCTTCTCGCCGGTCACCAGGCTGAGCGAGTCCCAGCCGCGCTCCAGCGGAATCAGCCAGCGCGTCAGCAGGTCCGTCGTCGTCACGCGCTGACGGCCGAAGTCGTCCACCACCAGCACGCCGTTCTGGGCCTTGATGTGCGCCGGCGCCTGGTAGAAGCCCGCCTGCGGGTCGTATCCCAGGTCCAGGGCGCTGCGGTCCATCTCCGCACCGAGGACTATCGCCGGCCGCCGCACCTTCACCCAGCGCCCGTCGAGATCTGGTCTTTTCTTCGTCTCGGGGTCCGAATCGTCATCCAGCGGAACGTGGATCGACGGGTCGAACACGCGGATCACCTGTCCGTAAGCGTAGATCGCGAACGGCACGTATGAAATACCGGCCAACGCCTTCGAGAAGCTCTCCAGGATCACCGACTTACCGTTGCCGGAAGGCCCGTAAAAGAGGCTCGTCTTGCCAGAAAACAAGGCCCGCGCCACGGCATCCGATACGTCGCTTGTTAGCACCAGGTCCTTCACTGCCTCTGTGATCTCGTGGCGGCTCACCTCTTGCTTCTCCTCGAACAGCTTCTGCATCACGCTCGAATACTGCTCCGCGGTTACCGGCGCCGGGCCAGCGTAGCGACTGCGCTCCAGCGCCTCCAGGACATGCGTCTGCCCCTTCTCGGACAGACGATAGCGGTAGTTTCCCGTGTACAGGTCGGACTGGCTGAGAACGACGATCAGCCGCTCCTCAGTGAGCGCCTCCAGGATCTGGGAGACGATGTCTCCCGCCAGCCCCAACCGTTTCGCCAGCTGCGCCATGGAAGGTGTGCCGGAGTAGTGCATGATCTTCAACGTCAGGTCCGTCAGGAACGCCTTGGAAAGACCGACCTCGGCGAACGTACGCGGCGCACGCAGGAACGAGTCGTCGCCGTCCGGCTGCGCCTCGGAAACGGTCGCCATCGTGCGCGAGATGAACTGCGACATCGAGTCGCTGTGCTCATCAGCGGGCTCATCGTCGGGCGCTTCAGTCGTCGCCCCGCGAGACAAGAACGAGGGCACTATCCTCGTCTCCTCGCCCTGGTGGGCAGCCTCGTCCGAGTGCGGCGCGGGCGCAGTGTCATCCCGGTTGATGCTTTCGTCTCTGAACGTCGATTCGGTCTCCATCGTTACCTCATGTCCTTCCGGATGCGCATCCTCTCCCCGCTCATAGGGGGCCACCAACTTAGACGCCGCGGCGGGCGCACTCGTTACCGCAGTTCGCGCGGCCGTCTGCGACGAACGTTTGTATTTTTCTGCACAAGCTATTGACCTTAAAACTCAGCGGATGCTATAAGAAGGCCAGAGTATTGTTTCGTCATTGACCAGACGAATAGGAGCTATAGGGTGCCTCAATGGAAATCCCTCCAGTTGTAATCGACCGACTCCCGCTCTACGCTCGCGCCCTCGCAGGCCTTGAGGCGGCGGGGCGCGAGGTGGTCAGCTCGCAGGACCTGGGATCTCAGCTCAACGTCACTCCTGCCCAGATCCGCAAAGACCTCAGCTACTTCGGGCGCTTCGGCAAACAGGGCCGCGGCTACAACGTCCGCAGGCTCCTCGAAGAGCTGCGCAGCATCCTCGGCCTCAACCGCCAGTGGCGGATGACGCTCGTCGGCACTGGCCGCCTGGGACGTGCCATCCTGGGGTACGAAGGGTTCGGACCGCAGGGCTTCCGCATCGTCGAAACGTTCGACTCAGACCCCGAGTGGATCGGCAAGGAGATCAACGGCCTGACGATCAAGAACACTACCGATCTCGAAAAGGTGTTGGGCGAAAGTCCCGTCGACGTCGGCATCGTCGCTGTCCCCGCCGAGACCGCGCAGACCGTGATCGACCGCCTCGTCTCCTGCGGCGTGCAGGCGATCCTCAACTACGCGCCAATCGCCGCTCACGTGCCGCCGTCGGTCCACATCAAACGCATCGATCCGGTCCTCGCCCTGCAGGGGATGACCTACTACCTCAAGGCCGCGGCGGCCTCGCAGAAGTAGCGTCTTCGCGTTCTATGTCCAGCCGTCTTCGTCGTAGCGCGGGGCGCTAGAGGCTGACCAGCCACTCACCCTCGGCCGGCTGTGCGCGCTTGATCAGGTCAAGATGCTCCAGTGCGATTCCCGCGCCCATCGCCACGCACTCCATCGGGCTGTCCGCCACGTAGCAGGGAATCCCGATCTCTTGCGTGATCAGCCGATCCAGGTTTCGCAGCATGCCCGTCCCACCGGACAGCACGATCCCGCGGTCGACGACGTCAGAGGCCAGCTCCGGTGGCGTCCGTTCGAGGACCGCTCGCGCCGCACCCACGATCGACTGCAGCGGGTCCGCCATCGCCTGCGTCACTTCCGACGACGTCACGGTGATCGTGCGCGGCAGCCCGGTGATCTGGTCCCGGCCGCGCACCTGGTACGTTATCTCTTCTTCCAGCGGCAGCGCACTGCCGATGGCAATCTTCAACTCCTCCGCCGTCCTGTCGCCGATGACGAGGTTGTGGCGCCGCTTTATGTACGCGGCGATCGCGTCGTCCAGCCGGTCGCCGGCAACCCGGACGCTCTCGCTGACGACGATACCGTACATCGAGATCACGGCCGCCTCAGTGCGTCCGCCGCCGATGTCGACGACCATGTGGCCCTGCGGAATGTGCACGGGAATGCGCGCGCCGATCGCTGCCGCCAGTGGCTCCGGAATCAGGTGCGCCGGCCTCCGCGCCCCGGCCGCCTCGGCGGCGTCCTGCACGGCCCTCTGCTCGACGCCCGTGACACCGGCCGGCACGCAGATCATCACTTCGGGCTTGATCATCGAGATGCGGCCCATCACGCGGCGGATGAAGTAGCGAAGCATCGCCTCCGTCGTCACGTAGTCTGCGATCACGCCATCACGCATCGGGCGCACAACGCTGATCGATCCGGGCGTGCGGCCCAGCATCTCCCGCGCTTCGGTGCCAACCGCCACGATACTATTGTCGCGCTGCGCTACCGCCACCACCGAAGGCTCCGCGATCACGATGCCACGGCCCTTGACGTAGATGAGCACGTTCGCCGTCCCTAGATCCACCCCGATTCGCTTCCCTAGCATTAGACCCTTTCGATGTCTGCGCCCAGTGAGCGCAGCTTCTCATCAATCCTCTCATATCCGCGGTCCACGTGATAAACGTCCGATATAGTCGTGCGGCCGCTCGCCGCCAGCCCTGCCAGTATGAACGCAGCCCCTGCCCGGACATCCAGCGCTGACAGCGCCGAACCGCTCAGGGGAGTGGGCCCGGTAATGATAGCAGCGGTCGTACCTGTCGTCACTATCTCCGCGCCCATCTTGCGCAGGTCGCTGATATACCCCAGCCGGTTGTCGAAGACGCGTTCGTGCACCGTGCTGACGCCGGACGCCTGGGTCAGCAGCACCGCCATCGGCGCCTGCAGGTCCGTGGGGAAGCCCGGGTACGGCAGCGCCTGCAGCGTCAGTGCCTGCAGTTTACCGCCCGCCTTCACGTGCATCACGTCGCCGGACGTCTGGACGTCGACGCCGGCCTGGCGCAGCTTCGCTTCGACGCCCTGCATGTGACCTGGCTCCACGCCCCGAATCTCGGCCTCGCCACCGGTTATCGCAGCGGCGATCGCGAACGTTCCCGCCTCGATCCGGTCCGGAATGATTCGGAAACGTACGCCGTGCAGCGCACCTACACCGCCGATCACGATGGTGTTCGTGCCGGCGCCCGCGATATCGGCGCCCATCTGGTTGAGCATCGCCGCCAGGCTCTGCACCTCCGGCTCGGCGGCCGCGTTGACGATCATCGTCACGCCTTTGGCGCAGACGGCCGCCATCATCGTGTTCTGAGTGCCCAGCACGCTGGGGTAGTCCGCGAAGAACGTCGAGCCGCGCAGTTCGGTCGCTTTCGCCCGGAACATCTCCTGGCTCACTTCGGTCTTCGCGCCCAGCGAGCGGAAGCCGGCCAGATGTACGTCGATCGGACGCTGGCCGATGATATCGCCACCGGGGGGCGGGCAGGACGCCTCGCCCAAACGCCCTAGCAGCGCTCCCATGACCAGAAAGCTGCCACGCAGGGTGCCTACAAGCTCCCGATCAGGGCAGGACGATGTGATCTCGGACGCGTTCAGTCGCAGCGTGCGATCGCCGGCCCACTCGACGAGGCAACCGAGGCTGCGCAAGACCAGCGCCATCTGCTCAACGTCGGCGATGTTCGGTACGTTAACGAGGAAACAATCGTCGGCGACTAGCAGCGACGCCGCCATGGCGCCCAGGGTCGCGTTCTTGGAGCCGCCGACCTGCACGGAGCCGGATAAGCGCCTACCACCTTCGAGGACGAGCGTCTGCTCGCGCAGCTTAAGGGTCATCAGCCCCCGATGTTACACCCCGGGCGGGCCGGAAGGCCCACGCGGGCTCCGCCGGCGGCGCCTCTCTGACGCACGCAGGCGCAGAAGCGCACGCTGCAGCGAGGCAGCGGCCACCACGAGGTCTTCAGTGTCCCCACGCTCTTCCAGGGTGCGCTCGGCGCGGCGGCGCGCTTCTTCGGCGCGCACGTCGTCGATCTCCTCGGCGCGCTCGGCCCCGTCTGCCAGGATCGTCACCCGGTCGTCCTTCACCTCAAGGAAGCCGCCGGTGATCGCCACGTCGGTCTCTTCGCTGCCCTTGACTATGCGCATGATGCCCGGCTTGATCAGCGTCAGAAGCGGAGCGTGATGCGGCAGCACGGTCAGCTCGCCCGCGATGCCCGGCGCGATGACTTCGTCCACACCGTCCTCGGTGTAGACTTCTCGCTCGGCGGTTACGACGTGGACTGAGAGAGTCATGATTCCTCGCTACGCCACCTTCTCCGCGGCGGCCATCTTCTCGGCCTCTTCGACTGCCTCGTCGATCGTGCCGACCATGTAAAACGCCTGCTCCGGCAGCGAGTCGTGCTTGCCGTCGAGAATCTCAAGGAAGCCGCGCACCGTCTCTTTGACCGGCACGTAGCGCCCCGGCCGGCCCGTGAAGATCTCGGCCACGTTGAACGGCTGCGTCAGGAAGCGCTGGATGCGACGCGCCCGCCCGACGGCGACTTTATCCTCGTCCGACAGCTCCTCAACACCGAGGATGGCAATGATGTCCTTCAAGTCCTTGTAGCGCTGCAGCACCGCCAGCACGCCTTGCGCTGCCCTGTAGTGGTCTTCGCCGACGATCTGCGGGTCGAGAACGCGGGAGAACGACGCCAGCGGATCCACCGCCGGGTACAACCCCTCCTCGACAAGCGCCCGGTCCAGCGAGATCACCGCGTCCAGGTGCCCGAACGTCGTCACGATCCCCGGGTCCGTGTAGTCGTCCGCCGGTACGTAGATCGCCTGGAACGAGGTGATCGAACCTCGCTTCGTGGACGT
This sequence comes from Chloroflexota bacterium, assembly GCA_022561635.1. Lineage (GTDB taxonomy): Bacteria > Chloroflexota > Dehalococcoidia > SM23-28-2 > RBG-16-64-32 > CF-162. The sequence continues at coordinate 32,913 of JADFQV010000006.1, forward strand.
GATGCGCTCTTCCAGCACGCCCATGTCGGTGGCCAGCGTCGGCTGGTAACCAACGGCCGAGGGCATGCGGCCCAGCAGCGCCGACACTTCCATGTTCGCCAGGATGTAGCGGTAGATGTTGTCGATGAAGATGAGCACGTCCTGGCCCATCTCGTCGCGGAAGTACTCGGCCATCGTCACACCCGTAAGCGCAACTCGCGCGCGCACTCCAGGCGGCTCGTTCATCTGACCGAAGACCAGCGCCGTCTTCTCGATGACGCCGGACTCTTTCATCTCGTTCCACATGTCGTTGCCCTCGCGGGAACGTTCGCCGACGCCCGCGAAGACCGAATAACCACCGTGCTCACTGGCGATGTTGCGGATCAGCTCCTGAATGATCACGGTCTTGCCGGTGCCGGCGCCGCCGTAGGCGCCGACCTTGCCGCCCTTGGTGAACGGTGATACCAGGTCAAGCACCTTGATGCCCGTCTCCAGCAGCTGCGGCGTCGTCTCGAGCTCTTCCAGCGTGGGCGGTGGCCGGTGAATGGGCCAGTGCTCTTCCGCCTTGACCTCGCCCAGGCCATCGATCGGCTCTCCAAGGACGTTCATCAGACGCCCCAGGGTTACCTCACCGACGGGCACATTGATCGGGTCGCCCGTGTCCACGGCCTCGGCGCCGCGCGGCAGGCCGTCAGTAGAGTCCATCGCCAGCGCGCGCACCCAGTTGTTCCCCAGGTGCTGCTGCACTTCGACGACCAGCGTCGAGCCGTCCGGCATCGCGACGTTGAGCGCGTTGTAGATGAAGGGCAGCTCGTCGGGCGGGAATTCGATGTCTACCACCGTCCCGATCACCTGCACGACCTGTCCTTTTGCTCCCTTGGCCATATCGACCTCCGTTCCCTTCTCCTACGCCAGCGCTTCCACGCCGCCGACGATGTCCAAAAGCTCATTCGTGATGCTCTCCTGGCGAGCCCTGTTGTATTCGAGCGTCAAGTCTTCTACCAGCTCGTTTGCGTTGTCAGATGCGTTGCGCATCGCTACCATTCGCGCCGACTGCTCGCTCGCTCCTGCCTCCAGGATCGCGTCGTAGACCTCCCGCTCGAGGTAGCGTGGCAGCAGTTCCTCAAGCACTTCCGCGCGCCCCGGCTCGTAGATGTAGTCGATCGCTTCAGTCGCCGCGTCCGTCGGCGGCTCGATGGGAAGCAGACGCCGCACCTGCGGCCGCTGCGTCACGGTGTTGACGAACTCGGCGTAGATGATCCACGCCTCGTCCGCGGCGCCAGAGAGGAACTCTTCGATCGCCACCTGCGCGATCGGCCGGATCTCCTCATACGCCGGGTAATCGCCCAGCTCGAGGAACTCGGCGACGATCTCCTGGCCCGTGCGCCGCATGAAGTCTCGCCCCTTGCGGCCAACGGCAGTAACACGAACGGGCGTGCCTTCGCGCTCCATAACGAACTGCGCCGCCCTCCGCATAAGGTTCCCCGGCAGCGCTCCGGAGAGGCCGCGGTTCGGCGTCACCAGAATCAGGTCCACGGCTCCGATTTCGTCCCGCGCCCGAAGCAGGGGATGGCGGTCCTCTGGGTCGATCTGTGACAGCGTCTCGGTCAGGTCTGCCAGCACCCAGCGCATGCGTTCCGCATACGGCCTCGCCGCCAGCGCGTTGAGCTGCGCACGGCGCATCTTCGAGGCCGCCACCAGCTCCATCGCACGGGTGATCTTCGCCGTGTTCTGGACGGAGCGAATCCGTCGCCGCGTTTGCCTTAGCTGTCCGGCTGCCACGTCTTAGTACGCTCCCGTGTCCTTGAAGGCCTGGATCGCCGCCTTCAGCTTCTCTTCGGTCGTGTCGTCCAGCACGCCGGCCTCCTCGATCTCCTTGAGAACGTCCGGGTTGTTCGACTCGATGAAGCTGAGGAAGGCTTCCTCAAAGTCGCGTATCTTGTTCGGCTCCACGTCATCCGTATGGCCGTTCACTACCGCGTAGATGATCGATACTTCCTGGCCCAGCGAACGCGGGCTGAACTGCGGCTGCTTGAGGATCTCCGTCAACCGCTGCCCCAGCTCCAGCTGGCGCCGCGTCGCCGGGTCAAGCTCGGCGGTGCCGAACTGGGCGAACGCCTGCAGGGCGCGGTACTGCGCCAGCCCCAGGCGCATGCCGCCAGCTACCTGGCGCATCGCCTTCGTCTGCGCTGCCCCACCGACGCGAGACACCGAAAGACCAGCGTTGATCGCCGGCCGGATGCCCGCGGCAAAGAGGTCGCTCTCCAGGTAGATCTGACCGTCCGTAATCGAAATAACGTTCGTCGGTACGTAGGCCGAGACGTCGCCGGCCTGCGTCTCGATGATCGGCAGCGCCGTCAGCGAGCCGCCACCGTGCTCCTCCGAAAGCTTGGCGGCGCGCTCCAGCAGGCGGCTGTGCAGGTAGAAAACGTCGCCGGGGTAGGCCTCGCGACCCGGTGGCCGCCGCAGAAGCAGCGACATCTGGCGGTACGCCCAGGCGTGCTTCGACAGGTCGTCGTAGATGATCAGGGCGTCCTTCCCCTGCTCCATGAACTCTTCCCCGATAGCACAGCCGGCGTAAGGCGCGATGTACTGCAGCGCCGCCGGGTCCGCGGCGTTGGCAGCCACGATCACCGTGTGCTCCATCGCCCCGTTCTCTTCCAGGATGCCGATCACCTGCGCCACCTTCGACGCCTGCTGGCCGATCGCCACGTAGATGCAGATCACGTCGCGGCCCTTCTGCGAGATGATCGTGTCGAGGCAGATCACCGTCTTGCCGGTGAAGCGGTCGCCGATCACGAGTTCGCGCTGGCCGCGGCCGATCGGCACCATCGCGTCGATCGCCTTGACGCCGGTGTGCAGCGACTCGCCCACGCTTTCTCGCATTGCCACGCCGGGTGCGATCCGCTCGACCGGGCGCAACTTGTCGCTGGGCACAGGGCCCTTACCGTCCAGCGGCTGGCCCAATGGATCGACCACGCGGCCGATCAGCGCATCGCCGACGGGCACCTCGATGATGCGCCCGGTGGAGCGCACCTCGTCGCCTTCCTTGATGTTGATGTGATCACCAAGCACGATCGCGCCGACGGTGTCCTCTTCCAGGTTCAGGGCCAGGCCCATCACCGTCTTCGCGGTGCCGGACGCATCCTGCGTGCGGAACTCCAACAGCTCGTTGTAGACCGCGTTGCGCAGGCCGTAAATCTGCGCGATGCCGTCGCCGGCAGACACAACGCTGCCGACGTCAACGGCCGTCAATTCGCCGCCGAACTGCTCGATCTGCTGTTTGATTATCGATGCGATCTCTTCTGGTCTTACCGCCATAGTTTCCTCCGGCTAGTCACCTCGGAAGGACAGGCTTGGGCCTGTCTCCCGCCGGGCGCGAGCCCGGAATGACTGCTCGTTATGCTTCACTTGTCTCCAGATTGCGCAACCATTCTCGGATGTGCTCCGTGTGCTCCCTATAGTGCCCGGACGTGTCGCCCACGAAGTAGACGGATACGACTTCTCCGCGCAGCCTCATATTGACCTTCTCCTCTGGCGTCTCGTCCAATCGCGCGTTCGCCTCTTTGTAGTTGCGCAGAAACTCCGCCCGCACTTCCATGAACGAATGATCCTTGCGGACGTTGTACTCGCGCTCGTTCCATTCGTCCGTCCAGTTGTCGCCTTCTCCGAAGGAAACGTCGTCGAGCCGATTCTCGCACACGCAACGCAGCGTTTCGGCCGCTCGCCCGGACCAGAAGGCCAGGTGGCCCAACAGATCCTTCAGCGTCCAACTCTCGACGACGCCGGGCTTCTCGCGATCCTCTTCGGGTACCGATTCCAGAACCGTGGCCAGCTCGGCCCACGCCTCCTCCAACTCCCGGTGCATCGCCGCCTTGTCGGCCAAACTACGACCTCGCTCCAGCGAGCTGCTGCTTCAGCGCCAGCAGACGGTTCCTGGTGCTGCCGTCGATCAGCCGGTCGCCGATGCGGACGACGACGCCACCCAGGATCTCCTCGTCGACTTTCGTCTCGACGACGACTTCGCCGCCGGCGATCTCCGCCAGCTTCTTCTTCACGACTTCCAACTCCTCGTCAGTGAGCGCCACGGCCGTCGTCACCGTAGCGTGGGAAACGCCACGTGCCTCGTCCAGCAGCTCCTGGTAGGCGTCTGCAATGCCCGGGGCAAGCGAGGTCCGTCCGCGCCGCAGCAGAATCAGAGCGAGGCTCAGCACTTCCTTCTGCACGCCCTCAAGCGTCTTTTGCACGAGCGCCTGTTTTTCCTTCGGCGGCACCTGCGAATTGAGGAAGAACGCCGTGGCCTGCGGGTCGGCGTAGAGCGCGGACATGGCACTCAAGCCGTCCGACCACGCCTCAACCGTCCCGTTTTCGCGGGCGATCAGGTATGCCGCTTCAGCGTAGCGCTTGGCCGCGACGTCACGAATCAATTCTGCGACGACCCTCCCGTGCCCGTCTGGCCGCTGCCACCCGTTGGCGCGTCAGCCAGCACTTCCTCGATGATCTCGCCGTGCGCCTTGCGGTCCAGGCTGCGCCTGATCACCCGCTCGGCGGCGGTGATCGTGAGGTCCGCGAACTCTTTCCGCAGATCGCTGATCGCCGCATCGCGTTCCAGCTGGATCTCCTGGCGCGCACGTTCGATCATCTGGTCTGAGTCGGCATGAGAGGCTTCCCGCGCCTCTTCTTGAATGCGCGAGGACGCCTGCTGCGCCTGGGTAATGATCCCCTGCGCCTCCTGGCGGGCTCGCGACATCTCCGCCGCCACCTCCGTCTCCGTCTCAGTCAGTCGCGACTTTGCCTCTTCGGAGGCCTTCAGCCCCTCCTCGATGCGCTTCTTTCGCTCGTCCAACATCGGGAAGAGGAAGCGCCTGGAGAGCCAGGTGAAGAGGATCAAGAGGATGCCGAAGTTGATCAGCTGCGCCACCAGACCTGGCAAGTTAATGCCCAGCGCGCCGATCCCTTCCGCTTCCAGGAATACCGGTATCATAGCTACCTTCCGATCTCTCTGATCGTTCGCCCTTATGCCGTCGCTAGAACACGAAGCCGATCATGATCGCCACGACCAGGCAGTAAATGCCGATAGCCTCGGCAAACGCCAGCCCCAGGATCATGTTCGTCTGGATCACTGGCTGGGCGTCCGGGTTGCGGCCCAGCGCGTCCATCGCGCGGCCGACCAGGTTTCCGATGCCCAGGCCCGGCCCCAGTGCGCCAAGGCCCATGACGATCGCCGCGGCGATGAACTTAAAGCCATCGTCCGTGATCCCACCACCGCCGGCAGCTTCCTGCAGAGCCACACGGCCGGCCTCGACCGCCGGTGGCACCATCGCGAGAATGACCTCCATTTAGATCCTCCTTGTGATCTCGTCTGATTTCGAAATTAGATCCATGGTTAGTTCGCGGCCTCCACGGCCGCATCCGCGCCCGAACTCTTGGGCGCGTGCTCTTCTTCAACTTCGCCATGCAAACTCACCGCCATCACGGCAAAGACGAGCGTCAGCATCGCGAAGATGAACGCCTGAATGGCACCGACAAATATCTCGAGCCCGTAGAACGGCAGCGTCAGGATGATCGGCGTCAGGAACGTGAACATCAGGATTATGACCTCGCCCGCGAACATGTTCCCGAAGAGACGGAAGGTGAAGCTGACAAGACGCACAAGCTCGGAGATCAACTCCAGTATCCCGACGAAGGCGTCGATGATGCCGTCCATGAGGAGGCCGGGCTTAAACTTGAAGATCGCCGTGCCCAGCTTGCCGAAGTTAATGAACTTGCGCCCGTAAGTGAGCGCCCCCAGCGAAGAGATACCCCAGAACTCCACCGCGATGAACGACGCGATCGCGATCGCCAGCGGCGTGTTGAGGTCTGTGTTGGGCCCGCGGAAGACGGGTATCAGCTCGCCGACGAAGTTGCCCTCCGCCACCGCTTCGTCGAAGCGCTCGACGGCGTCCGGGTCGTCCTCCTTGATCACTGTCGTGTCGCTGCTGATGCGCAGGTTGCTGGGGCTCGAGAGATTGATGAAGTGCAGATCGATCGGGCCCAGTTCGATATCCTCGAAGATGATCCCCTCGACGAAGCCCTCCGCCTCGATCTGCTCCGCCGCCGGCGTGTCGTGTCCCACCCAGCCGATGACGTTGAACAACGGCGTCAGCGACAGCCAGTTGGAGACGAGAATGAAGAAGAAGATCGTCGCCACGAACGGGAAGAAGCGCCGACCGTTCTCATCGCCAGCGATTCCCGTCACCATATTGTAGAAGCCCTCCAGGGCGGCCTCGAAGAGGTTCTGGATACCGCTCGGCACCAGCTCCCACTTGCGCGTGGCGGCGACGATAGCGACCACGATCAGCGCGACGATCAGCCAGCTGGTGATCATGGTGTTCGTGATGCTAACGGGGCCGAGAGTGGTGAGCGTCTCAGCGCTGATCGCTATGTGGGGAGTCGGCCCGCGCAGGAACACAAAGCCCAACAGGAACGCCAGCAGGCCTCCCGCTATCGCCAGCCATCTAGTCATGGGCGTCGTTCGCTCTGCTTCCTCTACCTTTTCCGATCGCTTCCATCAGCAAGAAATAGCCGCCCCAGAACGCCAGCAGAAGTCCCCCAAACAGCCCTATAAGCGTGAAAATCGGCTCCGTGCCGAGCCAGCCGTCGATGAGGACTCCACCGCCAATCCCGCCGATAATACTAAGGGCGACGTACCACCCCAATCCCATCAGTCTCATCGTCTGAGGAAGCTTTTGCATCGTCACGGCGAACGCCTCCATCTGGTACGGGATTTCTTGCATTGCGCAGAATATCACAAAGTCTGTTTAAGATCGACCAACCATGCCCCGCGCACACGGACGTAGACTACAATGCCAGACGGACAAGTGATGCCGAAGCCAAGAGAAGAAGCCAAACGCCGCAGGAAAAACACATCTAGCCAGGCCCATCGGTGAACGACGTCCCAGGCCAAGGCGCCATGGATCCTGGCGATGCAGGACTACCATCACGCCAGCTGAGCCTGGCCAACCGCCTCTCGGGCAGGCTCCTCCGCCTCGTCAGCAAGCGGACGACGTCCAGGCCTCGCGACTACGAAGAAGCCTACTTTCGCCGTGGCGCGTCGGAGGCCAGCACCTTCCTACGGCGCTTCTCGTTCCCCATCGATTTCCGTGACAAGCGCGTCCTCGACTACGGCTGCGGCTATGGGCCACTGGCCTTCCACCTCGCCCAGGATGAGGCCGCGGCCGCGGTCACGGGCGTGGACATCGACGAGGCAAGAATCGACTTCGCCCGGCGAGCGCTCGCAAGCGAGTATCCCGATCTTGCCGGCTCCGTAGGGTTCAAGTTGCCTGAGGAGATAATCGGCCAGCAATTTGACATCGTCGTCTCCAAGGACAGCTTCCAGCACTACGCCGACCCCGTTGGCGTGCTCTCACATATGGCGCAGTTGACCGCTCCCGGCGGCCTTATCGTGATCGGCTTCGGTCCGCTATGGAAATCCCCTTACGGGGGCGCTATCGACTTCATCACCAAGCTGCCCTGGGCTCACCTTCTCTTCTCCGAGGAAGTGATCATGCAGGAGCGAATGCGCTACCGCCCCGAAGAGAAAGCGCAGGCCTACGCTGACATACGGGGCGGGTTCAGCAAGATGACGCTCGGACGGTTCCGCCAGATAGTCGCCGATAGCAACGTGAACGTTCTCTCGTTTCGGGCGAACGCTTCGTCCGGCGCCGTCGGCAACGCATCGCGCCTACTCGCAGGAATTCCCGGCTGGCGCGAGTTCTTCACGCTGAACGTATACGCCGTACTTTCGACGCCCAATCCAGGCGCAGAATAGCTCCGCACGTGGAACGGCGCGCTCGAGCGAGCGCGCTAGCCCTTCTTCCCGAAGTCCTCCAGGTCAAGGCCTTCGATGACGTCGCGGAACGGGCTGAGCTTCTCCAGCTCTTCCGGTGAGGCCTCTTTGCTCTCTTCGGTATCGCTCACGCCTTCGATCGTCCCGCTCTCCTCGTCCAGCCGCACGCCCGCCTTCTCCAGCACCGACTCATCGGCATAGATCGGCACCTGCGCCCGTACGGCGAGAGCGATCGCGTCGCTCGGCCGCGCGTCGATGTCCACCGTCCCGCCGTCAACCTTCAAGACGATCTTGGCGAAGAACGTATCGTTTGAGAGGTCGTTAACGAAGATGTGGTCGATGCTGCCGCCCAGCTGTTCGATGACGGTGCGCAGCAGGTCGTGGGTCAGCGGGCGCGCCACCTGCACATCCTGCAACCGGACGGCGATGGCGTCCGCCTCCGCCGGACCTATCCAGATCGGCAGATAGCGGTCAGATTCCTTTTCCTTCAAGATCACCACGCGCTGATAGTTCATCAAACTCACGCGTATGCTCTCGATGGTCATCTCGACCACTACATCCACCTCCGAATTCTAGGTAATTTCGATACTATCCCCCGCTTCTCGCGAGGTCAATCAAGCACGGGCCGGCTCCCGCTTCTGCCAATCCGGCGGGTCTTCCTCCCAGTCCGCCGGCCCGAGCGCCTCACTCAACATGGCGCATCCGGCGATTAGCACCGCCAGAATGATCAGCATGGCAGTGATATTCAGCACGTCCGTGATCACGCCCACCATCAACAACGGGATCAACGAGATGAAGTTCGCCGACACCACCTGCGTGGCGAAGATGCGGCCGCGCATCTCGGGTGGCGCCCGTTCGTGCAGCACCGTTTGCGCCGGGGCGTTAAGCATCGCGTAGAAGAATCCCATCGGCCCGGCGAAGGCCATGACCAGCGCCTGAAGCGCAGAAATCCGCAAGATGTTCGACGGGTCCAGGGCATCCGGACCCTTCGCCCACAGCGCTTCCAGCGGCACTACGAGCGCCAGTCCGACCATGCAGCCGGCGATGCCGGCCAGGCCGATGACCACCGTCCGGTTTTTGCCGAAGCGCCGCGTGAACGTCGGCAGGAAGCGCAACCCGAACAGCGCCCCGACGCCCGTCGGCGCGAAGATCAGCGCCGCGTTGTCCGCCGGAACCTCAAGCACGTCACGCATGTAGCGCGGAATCAGAATGGCAAACAGCAGAACAAGCGAACTGCTAAGCACCAACTGCCCAAGCGCCACGACAGACCGGCGGTCCGAGACCAGCGCCCGCCAGCTCTCACGGAACTCCGTCGGTATGTTGGCGAAGTTGGAGCCCTGCCTGGCCTCTGCCTTAGCCGTGTCATGCCAAACGTTGACGCGCGCCGCAAAGATCGCCGCCATGATGAACAAGGCCGCCGCCGTCAAGAACATGCCCTCTGGCCCCACGCTCTTCAGCAAAATCGGCGCCAGCAAGACGATGCCGAGTAGCTGCGCACCCGTCAACGTCAGGTTGTAGAGGCTGTTCGCCGCGACTAGCTTCTCGCGCGAGACGATGGACGGAATCAACGATACGACGGCGGGGTTGAAGAAGAGACCCGCCGTAGCGACACCCACAGCGATCGCGTAGATACCCCACGCATCAGCGTGGAAGAAGAAGAAGAGAATGCAGCCGGCCGCGCGCATTAGGTTGGTCACCACGAGCACCGGCCCCTTGTCAACGCGGTCCAGGATCACGCCGACGGCGAAGCCCAGCGGGATCGACGGCAGGATGAAGCAGAAGACGAGGATGCTCGTGTGAATCGAGGAGTTCGTGATGTTGAGGATGACAACGAGCAGGCTGAACAGCAGCGCGTTCTGCGCCGTCTGGGCGATGCCCTGACTCAGCCAGAGGTTGAGGAAGCGCCGGTCCGCCAACAGCGCCCGCGGACGCACGATCTCCCGCATCTTCGGCTCCGTAAGGACGTTATTCCCCAGCGGAGTCCTCCGCCGGCCCCCTCAAGAGGAAAGTCTTCACACGCTTCTCGAACGTCCTGCGTTCAAGAAGCACCCGCCGCTGGCAACTGAGGCAGCGAATACCGATGTCGGCCCCCAGGCGCACGACCTCCCAGTCGTAGCCGCCGCAAGGATGCTGCTTCCGCAGGCGCACTTGGTCGCCCAGGCGCACCTCAAGCACCACGGCACTAATCCCCGGCCAACAGAGCTTCGCGAGCCCGGTTGATGCGGCCGCGCAGGGCCTCGGCCGCCCGCCGTGCGTTGCCGACGTAATCGCCACCACGCGAGGCGTAGAGCACGCCGCGCGAGGCGCTGATGATGGCCCCTTCCCCGCGCGAGTCGAAGGCCGCGCCGGCGGCCGCCTCCAGCTCGCCCTCCTGCGCGCCGACGCCGGGCACCAACAGCACCTGATCCGGGCAGATCTCACGCACGCGGGCGATCTGCTCTGGCCAGGTCGCCCCTGTCACCAGGCCCACGTTTCCATGCTCGTTCCAGTCGTGGGAAAGTCGAGCGACCTGCTCGTACAGCGCCCCGCCGCCATCCAACGCCAGGTCCTGTAGGTCGGCGGCGCCCGGGTTGGAGCTGCGGCACCAGATGAACACGCCACGCTCCCGATACTCCGCGAACGGCTGCACGGCGTCGCGCCCGCCGTAGGCGTTCACTGTCGCAGCGTCGAAGTCATACGTCTCGAACAGCGCCCTGGCGTAAAAGCGCGCCGTGTTGCCGATGTCGCCGCGCTTGGCGTCGGCGATGATCGGAATGTGTGACGGCACACCTCGTATCGACTCCAGGAGCGTCTGCATGCCGCCCACGCCCAGCGCCTCGAAGAACGCCAGGTTGGGCTTGTAGGCGCAGACGAGGTCCTTCGTCGCCTCGACGATCTCGTGGAGGAAGGACGCCACGTCCGGATGGGGCATCAGCTCGGGATCGGGATCGAGACCGACGCACAGGAAGCTCTGGTTCTTCTGCTGGGCTGCCCGGAGCTTCTCAACGAACATTCGCGAACCCGCTCCTTGTCGAAATATGGTTGAAGTCGTCCGGCCCCCGAAGGCGCTTCGCCGGCGCCGCTGATTGTACTGCCCAATCGCTTAGCGGCATATTATAGAGCCGCATCTCATGGGTCAAGAAACATCCAGCGGCTGCGAAGGGCGCATCGACGTCGCCCTTCTTCCCGGCCAGCGCTTCAACGCCAGGCAAAACGTCTGCGTCATCGTCGACGTCCTGCGTGCCTCCTCCAGCATCGTCACGCTTCTGGAGCGTGGCTGCCCCTCCGTCGTCGCCGCACCGACCGTCGACCGCGCCCGTCAGCTGCGCACCGGCCTGCCGGACCACCTTCTATGTGGCGAGGAGCGCGGCCTGCCCCCGCACGGCTTCGACTACGGGAACTCGCCGTCCGAGTTTTCGCGCCTCGATCTTTCGGGCCGCCCAGCGATCCTCGCCACGGCCAACGGCACGCGCGTCCTCGCCGCCATCGCCGCCGACTCGCCCGCAGTGCTCGTCGGCGCGCTCCTCAACCGCACAGCCGTCGCCCGCGCCGCTGTCGACATCGCGAGCCAACGCGGACTGGGCATCACCGTCGTCTCCTCAGCGGCGCACGGCGGCGGCACCTTCGTGCTCGAGGACGCGCTGGGCGCCGGCGCCATCGCCGACGCCGCCCTCTCGCACGATCCAGCGCTCGAAGCGTCCGACGCAGCGCGCTTCGCTCGCGACGCTTTCACCGTCGCCTCGACTGACATCGCGGCGGCGGTCCGCTCCGCCTACCACTCGCAGGAGCTAATCGACGAAGGTCTCGGCGAAGACGTGGCCTACTGCGCCGAGCTCGACGTTTCCGACGTCGCGCCCATGCTCGAACGAGGCGAAGACGGCCTGCTCCGCCTGCAACCTTATCGCCCCGCCTGAGCCAGGCGGCAGGCGCACTCGACGATCCGTTTGACCCTTGCCCCAGCCTGACGGGTGCTATACTGTTGCGCCGGGTGATAAATTTCACATACTCCCATAACCCGTCGATCGCCCCACTACATCGCTAAACATCCAGGAGGAGGCTTATGCCCCACATCATCTGTTTCGTCAAGCAGGTGCCGGACCCGGAAACGCCCGCCTCGCAGTTCAAGGTTGACGAGGACGCGAAGAAGGTCATTCCGGCGCCCGGCGTGCAACCAGTCCCCAGCCAGTTCGACACTATCGCCGTTGAGGCCGCGCTGCGCATCAAGGACAACCACCCCGATTCGACGATCACGGTGGTCAGCCTCGGCCCGGACCAGTTCCGGGACACGATCAAGCACTGCCTGGCGATGGGCGTGGACGAGGGCGTCCACATCAACGACCCCGCCGTCAACGACGCCGACCACTGGGCCACGGCCGAGGTCCTCGCCGCCACCGTCCAGAAGCTCGGCGACTATGATCTCGTCCTCGCTGGCCGCCAGTCGGTCGACTGGGACATGGGCGTCGTCGGCTCTACAGTCGCCGAGATCCTCGGCATCCCGATCGTCACGATCGCCAAGCAGATCGACTACGCCGGGGACAAGGTCACCGTCGAACGCGTCCTGCTCGACGGCTTCGAGACCGTCGAGGCCCCGACACCGTGCGTCGTCACCGTCAGCAACGAGCTGGGCGAGCCGCGCTACCCGCAGCTACGCCAGATCATGCAGGCAGCGAAGAAAGAAGTGAAGGCCTGGACCCTCGCCGACCTGGGGATCTCCGCGCCTCAAAACCGCGTCAACATCGAGGCCCTCTACGTCCCGGACACTTCTGTCGAGACCGAGGTCATCGAAGGCGAGACCGCCCAGGAGAAGGCCGCCACCCTGGCCCAGCGCCTGAGCGACGCCAAGCTCATCTAGGAGTGAATGACATGCCTAACGGAGTACTGATATTCGGAGAAGCTACTGAAGACGGCAAGCTCGTCGCCATCACAGCCGAGTTGAGCGGCGCCGCTGCCGCCCTTGGCGGGCCGGTCACCTGCGCCCTGCTCGGGTCCGGCGTCGAGGGAGTCGCCGAGGAGGCCGGCCAGTACGGCGCTGAAAAGGTGATCCTCGTCGACGACCCGATCCTCAAGGACTACCAGGGCGACGCTTACCTGCCCGTCGCCGAGCGCATCGCCAAAGAGATCGACCCCGCGGTGATCCTCTTTGGACAGACGATGATCGGCCGCGATCTGGCGCCTCGCCTCGCCCAGCGCCTCGGCACCGCCGTGGCGATGGACTGCGTGGCGCTTTCGATGGAAGGCGACAAGCTCCTGGCCGAGCGACCCGCCTACGGTGGGGCGGCCCGCGCCAGGTACACGTTCAACGGCACGCCGCAGATCGCCACGGTGCGCGTCAAGGCGCTCGACGCCCCCGCGGCGTCCGGCTCGGCCGAAGTCGTGAAGCAGGACGCCGGCGTCTCCGCCGACCAAGTGCGCACCACCATCACAGGCCGCACCAAGCCGGAGTCCACAGGCATCCGCCTCGAGGACGCAACGGTTGTCGTCAGCGGCGGCCGCGGCCTCGGCGGCCCGGAAGCCTTCCAGCAGCTGGAAGAGCTGGCAGGCGTCCTCGGCGGCGCTGTCGGCGCCAGCAGGGCCGTCTGCGACCTGGGCTGGTACCCCGTCGCCGCGCAGGTCGGCCTGACCGGCAAGATGGTGACGCCGGACCTCTACATCGCCATCGGCATCTCCGGCGCCAGCCAGCACATGGCTGGCATCTCCAGCGTCAAGAACATCGCCTCGGTCAATAAAGACGCCGACGCCAGCATCTTCAAGGCATCGCGCTGGGCCGTCGTCCACGACTGGAAAGAGTTCATGCCGCTGTTCCTCGAAGAGGTGAAGAAGGTCAAGGCCGGCTAGATCCATCACGACTCATGAACACGAAGGGGCGGCCTTTGCCGCCCCTTCTTCGCGCTCGTGCCTCTCGCTGGCCCCTTGTGGCATACTGTCCCTGCCATGCCGCGCCGCTTCAGCCGCGAAGAGGCAGACGCCCTCCTTCCGGAGATCGCACCACACCTCACGCAACTCCGAGATCTCAAGCACCAGAACGACGAGACGCGCTCTGCCGTCGACGACCTGCAGAGTACACTGAAGGGGAACGGACATGGCCTGGACGTCGACATGGCGCGTCTCTCCCGGGCCCTGCAGAGCACCGGCGCCGCGATCAACGGCCTGATCGAGCGCGTCACTAGCCTCGGCGTCGAGGTCAAGGATCTGGAGCTGGGCCTCGTCGATTTTCGCGGCGAGCGTGATGGCCGCGAGATCTACCTCTGCTGGAAGCTCGGCGAAGAGCGTGTCGCCTTCTGGCACGAACTGAACGCCGGCTACGCCTCAAGGCAGCCCCTGGACTAACGATGACTGAAGAGCAAGCACAGAAGACCGAGACCGACGACCTCCTGCAACGACTCGACGGCGCGCGCCTTGCCCTCGTGGAGGCGCTTGAGGCCAGCGGCCACGAGTCGTTCGCCAGCACTGATGGCGACGGCGAGTCGATCAAGCGCGTCATCGAACGCACGGTGGACGACGTCAACTTCTACTTCGCCCGTCTCGCCGCTCGCGCGCTGAACTTACCGCAGCCGCCCGACCTCGTTCGGGCCGATCTCGGCTCGCTTCGAGAAGGCGTGATGGCGTTTCAAGTGGCCCATCGCAGCTTCGGCACGCTCCTCCACGACCTCCTGCCGCCCGACCTCGAAAAGAAGGCCGAAGACCCGGAACTCGGCAGCTACACGCTGCGTCAGGTCCTGGAGCTCGCCGCGGCGCAGTACAACCAGCGCGCGCAGGAAGTTCGCCGCCTCAGCAGCGCCTAGGCGATGGCGCTGCCTCAACCGGTTCGCATCGCGCACGCCTACGGTAACAGCCGCACCGCCCTTCGCCGTGTGCTCGACGCCGACGTCGACATGATTGAGGCAGACATCTGGTATCGCGGCGGCGAGGTTCACGTCCACCACGCCCGTCGTCTCAGCCCCCTGCCCCTGCTCGCCGACGAGAAGATGCCGGGGCATCCCCTGCCGCGGCTGGCGTTCCCCATCTGGCCCGGCTACCGGGTGTGGCCTCACATCAACCCCCTCAAGCTCGACGAACTGCTCCAGATCGTCGGGGGCCGAAAGCGCCTCCTCCTCGACGTCAAAGGGCGCTACAAGGGCGGCCGCAGCGCGGACTTCGCCGAGGCGATCGCGCGCCGCCTGCGCGAGCACCAGGCGTCATCGTCGACCGCCGTCTGCGGCCAGACGTACCCGATCCTCAACGCCCTCCGCCGCACCGACGATGAGATCGAAGTGCGCTACTCGCTGGAAAGGCCCCATCAGTGGGAGAGCTTCCTCCGCAAGATGAACAAGCACGAGCGCCTGCGTCACGTCTGCATCTCGCAGCGCTTCATCGACGACGAAAAGGCCCGCGTCCTCGAGCAGAACGGCGTCAACGTCTACGTCTGGACGATCGACGACCCGGAAGCCGCCCGTCACTACGTCGAACGGGGCGCCGACGGCATCATCAGCAACGACCTTGGGCTCCTCGAGAATCTGCAGCGAAGGTAGTGACGGGGGTCAGAGACACGAGGCAGTCTCACCTGTCACCTGTCTCCTGTCTCCGGATCAGATGCACCGCCGTCGCCTTCAACGTGGCGACGGCGGCCGACCCCGGCGCCAGCGATAGCTCCTCGACCGACCGCTTCGTGATCAGCGCGACGAGAGGAAAGCCAGCGTCCAGCTCGACACGCACCCAGGGACCTGCCGGCGTGATGCGAGTGACGGTCGCTGGCAGACGGTTGCGCGCGCTGGTCGGCCCGCCGTCTCCAGGCGGGCCGATCGTCACGTCCTCGGGCCGCACGCAGACGAGCACGGCGTCGCCGGTGGCAACGTCGCCACCGGCCTCAATCACCTGCTCGCCGACCCTGACCGACGCCACGCCGTCCACAACGCCCTGCACGCGTCCGGGGGCGACCGTCTCGGTCCCGACGAATGCTGCCACCTCTTCGTCGGCTGGTGCCGCGAAGATCTCCTGCGGCGTGCCTTCCTGGCGAATGCGGCCGTCCATCAGCACCGCCAGCCGGTCACCCAGGCGCAGCGCCTCGTCCCGGTCGTGCGTCACGAACACCGTCGCCGCGCCACTCTCACCCAGGACGCCGCCGACATCGTCCATCAGCGCCAACCGCGTCGGCTCATCCAGTCCCGCGAACGGCTCATCCAGAAGCAGCACTTCGGGCTCGAGCACCAACGCCCGCGCCAGGCTCGTCCGCTTTGCCTCACCACCGGAGAGCGTGCGCGCGGAGCGATCCGCCAGCCCGGCGATCCCGAACCGCTCCATCCACTTTCGCGCCCGCTCCCGCCTTTCGTCCCGGGGCACACCGCGCAGCCGAAGGCCGGTCGTCACGTTCGCCTCCACCGTTGTGTCCAACAGCAACGGTTCCTGGAAGACGACCGCCATGCGCCGCCGGTACGCCAGATAAGGCCCGCTTATCGGTTCGCCCCCGAACGAGACCTCGCCGCGCGTGAGCTCCTCCAGCAGGCCTAGCACACCGATCAGCGTGCTCTTGCCCGCGCCGTTGGGACCGACCACCGCCAGCACCTCGCCCCCGCTCACGTCTAGCCGCTCGATGTCCAGCACCGTGCGGCGCCCTTTCTCGACCTGAACGTCGCGCAAGCCAATCCGCGGCTCACTCACGACGCCGACCCCCTCTGCTGCAACACCGTCAGGCCGCCGACGACCAGGAGGACGATCGCCAGCAGGATCAGCGAGAAGGCGATCGCCGTCTCGAAGTCTCCTTGCTGAACCTCCAGCAGCAGCGCTGACGTCAGCGTCTGTGTCGAGCCGCGGATGTTGCCACCGACCATGATCGTGGCACCGACCTCTGAAATGGCAGCGCCGAAGCCCGCCATCACCGCCGCCAGCAGCGCCAGCCGCGCCTCCCGAAAGAGGAGCAGACCGGCCTGCCAGCGGGACGCACCCAGAGCCAGGATCTGCAGCCGCAGCCGTGGATTGACGCTCTGCAAGGCGACGAACGACAGCGCGGTAATAACCGGCGTCGCGATGATCGCCTGGGCAATGATGATCGCGGTCGGCGTGAAGAGCAGGCCAAGCCCGCCCAACGGCCCCGTCCGCCAGAGCAAAATCACAACGAAGAGCCCGACGGTGACCGGCGGCAGCGCCATTCCGGCGTTGAACACGCTCAGCGCCGCAGTACGGCCCGGCGGAGCGCGGAACACGAGCAGCGAGGCGATGCCGAAGCCGAAGAAGACGGCGATCAGCGTCGCGGTCCCCGACACGTAAAGCGACGTTAGCGTGACCTCGTAGACGTAGGCGTCACCGGTGAAGATCAGTTCGACCGCTTCCGTGAATCCGTCCCAGATCAGGTCCATAGCGGCACCTAGTCTAGAAGAAGCGGCTCGAACAAGCTCACTCCGTACTCTTCCCGCCCGGACTCCAGGATCACGCGTTGCGCCCGATCGGAGGCCATGAACTCGATCCAGGCGTCGGCGGCTTCTTCATTGACGTGAGACAGCCGATCGGCATCAAGGCGCAACACCGAGTACACGTTTGGCTCGACCGTGTCCCGGTAGATCTCGACGATCTGCAGCCGCTTCGCAAAGGCGATAAGCGTGGCACTGTCGACCAGCGTGTAGGCCGCGCCGTCGTTCGCCACCAGCAGGCTCTGACCCTGGCCCACTACTGATACGCGATACCAACTCTCACCCGCGGGATCGACGCCCAACTCGGCCCACACCGCCAGCTCGCGTCTGTGCGTACCCGACTCGTCGCCGCGGCTGACGAACGCTGCTTCGGCGTCGGCGATGCGCGCGAAGGCGTCGCCGAGGGTGCGCGCGCCGGCAACGCTCGCCGGGTCGCCGGCCGGACCGGCCAAAAGAAAGTGATTTCGCATGACCGGAATCCGCTCAAGCGCGAAGCCGTCGTCGGTCAGCGCCTCCTCGTCCTCAGGTGAATGCGCCATGATCACGTCCAGCTCGCCCCGCCGCGCCAGCGCCATCAGCTGTCCTGATCCCAGAGCGATCGGCTTCACATCGAGGTCGGATTCCTCCTCGAAGGCGGCCACCAGCTCGTCCAGGAGGCCCGAGTCATGAACGCTGGTCGTGGCCCCCAGCAGCAGCTCATCCCGCGACGCGCACGCGGCGAGAAGGCCCATCGCCACGAGGGACACGACAACGAGCCTGCACACCACCGCCAGCATGCGCCGGATGATAGACCCGCCCCCCGCGCCACGCAACGGCCGCGTTAGGGGGCTTCGGGGTCGTCGCCCGTCGCGCCGCCGGCCAGCGGCGGCATGGCCTGTTCGGTGCCGATCGTGGGCTGCGCTTCCTCCTCGTCCATCAGGTGCGTCTTGCGCAACGGCTCGTCCTTGAGGAAGGCGCCCGCTACCACCGCCAGACAGAGCACCCAGATCGCGATGAAGAACGACTGCGAGACGCCTGCAGCCAGCGACTCCCGCACTACATCAATCGTCTCCACGAACAGTGCTTCACCAACCACTCCGAACTCCGCGAACGACGATTCCACTTGCTCCAGCGCCTGCGGGTTCAGGAGAAATTGCGGGTCTTCCAGCGCCTGCGAAAGCTGCTCCTGTTCGCGCACAACCGCCGGCACGTTCTCCTCCACGCCGTCGTGGTACTGCACCTGGATCACCGAGAACATGATCGCCACGCCCATCGTCCCGCCGACGGAGCGCAGGAACTGCATCGTCGACGTCGAGACCCCCATCACCCGGTACGGCACCGAGTTCTGCACGGCGAGCGTGTATAGCGGGATCGAGGTGCCCAGGCCGATTCCGAAGATGATCATGGCGAGCGTTACGTCACTTCGCGACGACGATGCGTCCACCATCGACAGAATCGCCATACCTATGACCATCACAATCAGTCCGAAGACCCCGATGACGCGGTACTTGCCAACCCGCGACATCACCTGCCCGGCGATGCCGGCGGCGAGCGCCATCGCTATCATCATCGGCATCGTGACGAGCCCGCTGCTGGTCGCCGACGCGCCCAGCACGCCCTGGACGAACAGCGGGATGTAGAACAGGCTCCCCATCATCGCGAAGCCGGTGAGCAGAGCCACGATTCCCGACACAGTGAACACGCGATTCTTGAGCAGCTGCATCGGCAGCAGCGGCTCTTCGGTGCGCAGCTCCGTGTAAACGAGCAGGGCAAGCGCTGCGACCGACCACGCCAGGAGGCCGATGATCTGTGGCGAGACCCAGTCGAAACGATTACCGGCCCAGGAGAAGGCCAGCAGCATCGGCACCGTCGTCGCGCAGAGCAGCACGATGCCGCGGTAGTCCATCTTCGGCGTCGTCGGCGGACGCAGGCGCGGCATCCCGTAAGCCAGGAGCGCCAACGCCACGCCGCCCATCGGCAGGTTGATATAGAAGACCCAGCGCCAGTCCGCGTGATCCGTCAGCGTGCCGCCGATCAACGGCCCCAGCACGCTCGCCGCCGCGAAGACGCCCGCCATCAGGCCCATCCAGCGGCCCCGCTCCGCCGGCGGAAACACGTCGCCGACGATCGTGAAAGCGATCGCCATGATCATCCCGGCGCCGAACCCCTGGATCACCCGGAAGGCGATCAACTGCTCGATGGTCTGCGACGAGCCGGCCAGCGCTGACCCCAGCAACAGCAGGACGATGCCCAGCATAAAGAACGGCTTTCGGCCGTACATGTCCGACAGCCGCCCGACGATCGGCACCGTCGTCGTCGACGCCAGCAGGAAGCCGGTGCCGACCCAAGAGAACAGCCCGAAGCCACCGAGGTCCGCGACGATCTTTGGGATCGATGTGGCCACCACCGTCTGGTCCATGGCCGCCGTGAACAGTCCCAACAGCGTGCCGGCGATGACCAGCACCTTCGTCCGCGTGTCCAGCTCGGCGATCGGGCGCATGGCGCCAGCGTCTGGCGCAGCTGCAGTCACTAGCCCTGCTCCTCGCTCGCCACGGCCTCCACCGCCTCGATCAGATCCTGCAGCGCCTCGACGACGCGCTCAACCTGCCTATCATCGAGCCGATCGAAGACGCGGGTCAGGCGCTCGCGGCCCATGCTCTGCAGCTCACGGAAGACGTCGGCCCCCTTCGTCGTCAGGCGATGACGCACGAGCCGTCGGTCACTTTCGTCCAGATCCCGCGCCACGAGTTTGTTCCGCACGAGCCGGTCGACGATGCGAGTGACGGTTGAAGGACGCACGTTCAGGCGCTCCGCCAGCTCGCCGGCGGCCAGGCCGTCCTCCATCTGCAGCGTGTACAGCACCCGCACCTGCGTCATCGTCAGGCCCAGCCCTGCCCACTGCTCCATCCGCGCCGGATCTGCCCGCACGAGCAGCTGCCCCAGCAACTGATAGGCCTGCGTCCTCACCTCTGAGTCAGTTATTTGCACGCACGTAAACCTTTCGCATAACGACAACTAGCGTAGCACAACCCGGGCCACGCAACGTGTGACCGGAAACACTAAGCTAGCAGCGGCGGTGATACGATCACCGCGTGTCCACAGAGTTCGAGCCCGTAACAGAGAACACTGCGCTCAAGGCGGCCATCGCCAGCGCTATCAACGACGCTGGCGGCGCGCTGCCCTTTCGCGACTTCATGCAACTGGCGCTCTACCACCCCACGCTCGGCTACTACACCTCGCGCCGCGAGGTCATCGGCCGCACAGCCGACTACGTGACGAGCCCCGAGCTGACGCCGCTCTTCGGCGCCATGCTCGGCCGCCAGCTGCGCGAGATGTGGGAACGCCTCGATCGCCCTGAGAGCTTCGACGCGGTCGAGGCCGGCCCCGGCACCGGCATCCTCGCCCGCGACGTGCTCGCCTGGGCCGCCCGCAGCGCGCCCGATTTCGCAGCTGCGCTGACCTACACGCTCGTGGAGACAAGCCCCACGCTCGCCGAGCGCCAGCGAACCACCCTTGACGCGGAGGGTTTCGCAGCCCAGTCGCGCGACAGCCTTCCTTCGGGCGTCACTGGCTGCATCTTCTCCAACGAACTGCTCGACGCCATGCCCGTCCACCGCGTGACGGTCGAGGGCGGAGCGCTGCGCGAGGTCTACGTCACCTCAGACGGCGACAGCTTCGCTGAGGAGCTGCGCGACCCGCATCTCGATGTCACCGCCTACTTCGAGGCGCTCTCCCTCCTGCCGGGCGAAGGCTGCCGCGCTGAGGTCAACCTTGAAGCGCCTCGTTGGATCGCGGAGGCCGCCGGCGCCCTGGATCGCGGCTACGTCCTAACGTTCGACTACGGCTACTCGGCGGACGACCTCTACGCCGCTTGGCGGGACGACGGCACGCTCCTCTGCTTCTATCGCCACAACCCGTCGGCCGATCCCTACGCGCGCCTCGGCCGCCAGGACATCACCTCGCACGTCGATTTCACGACGATACGCCGCAGCGGCGAGGACGCCGGCCTGCAAACGCTCGGCCTGACCACGCAGGCGCAGTTCCTGACGGCACTCGGCATCGGCGAGGCACTTCAGCCACCAGCGGGTGAGAGGCCGGACATGGAGGAATTCTTCGCGCGCCGCCGCTCCGTCACCGACCTGATCGACCCGGGCGGCCTCGGCCGCGTCAAAGTGCTGGTGCAGGCAAAGGCGGCGGCGGGCCCGCTGACCGGCCTCTCCGCAGCCGACGACGCCTGATGCCCACGCCCGGCGATCCCGCGCCCCGCTTCACCCTTCCGACGACGGCCGGCGAACTCTCGCTGGACGACCTCACGGCGCGGGGCAAGCTCGTCCTCGCCTTCTACGCTGAGGACGCCACTCCGCTCTGCTCCAGCCAGCTCTCGATGCTCAAGGACGACTACGACGCCGTCCGCGAACTCGGGGCGTCTGTCCTGGCCCTCAGCGCCGACTCACTCGACTCTCACCGCCAGTTCGCGCAACGCCTCGGCGGCCTCCCCTTCCCGCTCGCCAGCGACGAGGACCTCGCCGTCGCCCGCCTCTACGACGTCGCCGACGAGGAGGCGAAACGCTCGCGGCGCGCCGCCTTTGTCGTCGACGAGAAGGGCGTCATCACGCACGCCGAGCCGTGGTTCCAGCCGGGCAACTCCGCACAGTTCGAGGCGATCTTTCGCGCGCTCGGCCTCGAAATGTGACCCCGCTCTCGCATCGCCCTCGCTCAGCATGCGCTAGAATAGCCAGCGCAACACGAAGGGAGACGCCTTGCGCACATTCGAATACAAGGCCCCGGAGACTATCGACGAAGCGGTCAGCCTGCTGAAAGAGGCCGGCGGCTCGGCGCGCCCGCTCGCCGGCGGCACCGACCTCGTCGTCCAGCTCAAGGAACGCGCCACCCGCTTCCCCTACCCCGCGACGATCGTCAGCCTCGACCGCGTCTCCGAGCTGCGCGGCATCGACTTCTCCGAGACCGACGGCCTGCGCCTCGGCGCGGGCGCCACGATGACGGACGTCGCCGGCCACCCGGCAGTCCGCGAACGCTATGCGGCGCTGGCCCAGGGCGCCGGCGTCGTCGGCTCGCTGCAGACGATGAACATGGCGACGATCGGCGGCAACGTCTGCAACGCCGCACCTTCCGCCGACACTGCGCCACCGCTCCTCGTCTACGAAGCAGAGGCAGTGATCGTCGGCCCGAACGGCCGCCGCACCTTGCCGATCGCCGAATTCTTCCGCGGTCCCGGCGAGACGGCCCTCGCGTCCGACGAATTGCTCGCCGAACTACGACTGCCCTTGCCACCGTCGGGGACGGGCGCCGCCTTCCAACGAAACACACCGCGCAAACAGATGGACATCGCCGTCGTCGGCGTCGCCGTCGCTCTCACGCTATCCGGCGACACGATCGAACGCGCCCGCGTCGCGCTCGGAGCGGTGGCCCCGACTCCCCTGCGCGCGACGGCCGCCGAAGCGGCGCTGCAAGGCCAGACCGCGAACGAGGAGACGTTCGCCAAGGCCGCCGCAGCCGCCGTCCAGGACAGCTCTCCGATCAGCGACCTCCGGGCCTCGGCCGAATTCCGCCGCCACCTGGTGAAGGTGATGACGGCGCGCCTGCTGGCCGAAGCGGCGAATCGCGCGAAGGGATCATCGTAGTGCCCAAGCAACTCATCACGCTGACCATCAACGGCCGCGAACGCGAGGTCGCCATCGAGCCCCATTGGACGCTCCTCGAGACCGTCCGCGAGGCGCTTGACTTGACGGGTTCGAAGGAAGGCTGCGGCACCGGCGACTGCGGCGCCTGCACGATGTCCGTCGACGGCCGCATCGT
Source organism: Chloroflexota bacterium (assembly GCA_022561635.1). Lineage (GTDB taxonomy): Bacteria > Chloroflexota > Dehalococcoidia > SM23-28-2 > RBG-16-64-32 > CF-162. The sequence goes on from JADFQV010000006.1 coordinate 55,875, forward strand.
CACGTCCTGCCTCATGCTCGCCCCCCAGGCGAACGGCCGCCAGGTGACGACGATCGAGGGGCTGCAGAGCAACGGCTCCCTCGACCCCGTGCAGCAGGCGTTCATCGACACCGGCGGCCTGCAGTGCGGCTTCTGCATCCCCGGCATGATCGTCGCCGCCCGCAACCTGATCGACGACAATCCGAACCCGACGATCGACCAGATCCGTGAAGGCCTCGCCGGAAACCTCTGCCGCTGCACCGGCTACGCCAAGATCTACGAGGCGGTCGAACTGGCCGCCGAGCGCATCCGAGGAGGCGCCTGATGGCCCAGGAAACGAAGGTCCGCGAGAGCACTACCACGGACGCCAACGGTCACACAGCCGTCGGCCATCGCGTCACCCGCCTCGACGGCGCGGCCAAGGTCACCGGCAAGACTGTCTACGCCGACGACATGAAGATGCCCGGCATGCTGCACACCAGCGTCCTCTACGCGCCGCACGCCCACGCCCGCATCAAGTCGCTCGACACCGCGAAGGCGAGGGCCGTACCCGGCGTATACGCGGTCATCACCGCCGCCGACCTGCCCGAATACAACCGCAACGATAGCAACCGCCGCGGCATCATCTTCCCGGACAAGGAGGTCCTCTTCTTCGGCCAGCCCCTCGCCGCCGTCCTTTCCGAGGACCCCCACGTCGCTGCGGAGGCCGTCCAACTGATCGAAGCCGAGTTCGAGCCGCTGACCGCCGTCCTCGACCCCGTCGCCGCCATGGAGAAGGACTCGCCCCTCGTGCGTGATCCGCTACACGACGTCGACCGCTCGGAGGAACGCGGCCACGTCTCGGTCGAAACGAAAGAGACGGAGCAGGAGGGCGAGCCTTCGAACATCGCCTCCAGCGCCCCGTTCGAGCGCGGCGACGTCGCGGCCGGGTTCGCCGAGGCCGACATCGTCATCGATCGCACCTGGCGCTCGGCGATGGTCCACCAGAGCTACATCGAGCCCCACTCCACGATCGCCGACTACGACATCAGCGGCGAACTCAGCGTCTGGACGAGCACGCAGGCCCCCTTCTACATCCGCGACGAGCTGGCGCAGGCGTTCGGCATCCCGGAGAACCGCATCCGCATCACCGCCACGGAAGTCGGCGGCGGCTTCGGCGGCAAGATCTACCTCACTGAGCTGATGGTCGCCGCCCTCGCCATCGCCGTAAAGCGGCCGGTCAAGTACATCATGAGCCGCAAGGACGACATGCTCGCCGCCACGCCGGCCCCCTTCGCCCACATCGAGCTAAAGACGGGAATGAAGCGCGACGGCACCCTGACCGCGCTCCAGGCCCGCCTGATCTACGACTCGGGCGCCTTCCCCGGCGCCCCGATGCTTCCCGGATGCATGCTGATCGGCGGCTACTACCGCTGCGACAACCTCGACATCAAGGGCTATGAGGTGCTCACGAACAAGGTCAGCGTCGGCGCGCTGCGAGCGCCCGGCGCGCACAACGCCACCTTCGCCATCGAATCGCACATGGACATGATGGCCAAGGAGCTGGGCCTCGACCCGCTTGAGGTGCGCCTCAAGAACGCCGTGGCGGAGGGCGACCTGATGCCCAACGGCCAGACCTACCCCGCCATCGGCCTCCGCGAGTGCCTCGAAGCGATCGCCGAGAGCGACGTCTGGCAGCACCGGCGCGAGCTCGAGGCGACGCCCAACCGAGGCGTCGGGCTGGCCATCGGCGGCTGGCTCGGCGGCCTGCAACCGGCCAGCGCCATCGTCTGCCTCAACCCCGACGGCACGCTCAACGTCACCGTCGGCTCAGCGGACATCACCGGCACCAACACCTCCTTCCAGCAGATCACCGCCGAGGTCCTCAACGTGCCGCTCGAGATGGTCAACGTCGAGACCGGCGACACCAAGACCGCCCCCTACGCCGGCATGAGCGCCGGCAGCAAGACGGTTTACACGGTCGGCCGGGCCGTCAAGGCCGCCGCCGAAGACCTCAAGCAGCAGATGTTCGAGCTGGCCATGAAGCGCCTGGAAGTTGAGCCCGAGGACATGGAAGTCGCCAACTGCCAGGTGCAGGTCAAGGGCGCGCCCGACCGCGCGATGACCTTCAAGCGCTTTGGCAAGCTGAGCACCAACTTCGGCGCGCCCTTCCCTGTCATCGTCGGCCGCGGCTCCATCGCCGCGCGTAAGACCGCACCGGGCTTCACCGCCCAGGTCGCGGACGTCGAAGTTGATCCCGACACCGGCGACGTCACGCTTCACGGCTACGCCATCGCCCAGGACGCCGGCTTCGCCATCAACCCGCTGTCCGTCGAAGGGCAGATGCAGGGCGGCGCCAGCCAGGGCATCGGCATCGCCCTCTGGGAAGAGATGAAGTACGACGAGCACGGCAGCCTGCTCAACCCCAACCTGCTCGACTACCGCCTGCCAACCGCGCGCGACCTGCCGCCGATCGAGACGATCATCGTCGAAGTGCCATCTGAGGAAGGCCCGTTCGGCGCCCGCATCGTCGGCGAGCCGTCAATCGTCGCCGGCGCCGCCGCCATCGGCAACGCCATCGACAGCGCCGTCGGCGCACGCCTCGACGAAGTAC
>JADFQV010000067.1 GCA_022561635.1 Chloroflexota bacterium
ATGTTGGCGTGACCCAGCATCTCCTGCACGTTTCGCAGCGGCATGCCGCCCCGCAGCATGTGGGTGGCGAAGGAGTGGCGCAGGGTGTGCGGCGTGACGTCCTCGCCGAGGTTCGCCGCGCGGGCGTACCCCTTGAGGATCAGCCAGAAGCCCTGGCGTGTCAGCCGGTCGCCGCGGCGGTTGAGGAAGAGCGCGGGCTCGACCTTGCCGCGGATCAATACGGGACGACCCTCATCCAGGTAATCGGTCAGAGCCTCGAAAGCCTGGTCGTGGATGGGGATGGTCCGCTCCTTGGCGCCCTTGCCCATGCAGCGGACGAACGGGTTGTTCTCGTCTGCAGTGACACTACTGACGTCGAGCGAGACCAGCTCGGTCACGCGCATGCCGGTGGCGTAGAGCAGTTCGAGCATCGCCCGGTCGCGCTTGGCTTCGGGGGTGGCGCGCCGTGCGGGCTGCTCCAGGAGCTCGTCGACCTCATTGGGGCTGATCGCCTTGGGGAGTGTCTTGCCGACGCGCGGCGAAGTAAGACCCTCCGTCGGGTTGTCCGCGATCGTGCCTTCTGCGCTCAGGAAAGCGAAGAAGGAGCGAGTGGCGGCGACCTTGCGGGCGACCGATGTTTCCGTGTAGCCGCGCTGCTTCAGATCCAGGATGAAGTCCTGGATGGCGGAGCGGTCAACGGAAGCCCAGCCGTCGGAGCCGGGGATCGTGCCAATGAAATCGGCGAGCTGCTGGAGGTCGTTGCGGTAGGCGGCTACGGTGTTGCCAGACGAGCCTTTTTCCACGGACAAGAACGTCAGAAAGCTGTTGATGTCCTGACGCATGCCGGAGGGCAGATCGGGCTTTTGCAGCCGCTCGGGAGAAACGATGGCCATATTCTATTTTCACCTCCTTGTACCTGTCCAGCAGGGGCCCAGAGCCGCCCGCCGAACTTTGTGGATAAGACACGACCAGCGCTCTGAGGCTGGCAATGTTCATGGGTGGAAACGCGAATGTGGTCCGCAAGTTAACAGAATTCCGGGCGAGTTTCGGACGGATTATGAGCCAACGTAACTGAAATCAGAAGTCGCTTATGTTTCGGGCGTTGGATCCACTTGACGTAACTCGACGAGTACGCAGGGACTGATGCCGGAGAGCCTCCCTAGTCCCAACAGCCGCTCGATAGCGCTGCCAACTGACACCCATTGGCTGTTTGACTGGCGCCCTAAGGGCGGCCAGTAGTACGCGCGCGTGCGGTGACGCTGGAAACCGACCTCTCGCCAGAGCTTAATCTGTTCCGCGGTACTCCGTTGGTAGTAGAGATTGTCCCAGTGTTGCGTGCCAGAGCGGCGCAGGCGGCGGCGGATGCGCGTGAAAAGGCCCTTGTAGGAGCGAGCGTTGTACATGGTGACGAGGACGGTGCCGCCTGGCCGCAGGACGCGCCGACACTCCTCGCGGAACCAGGCCTGATCCGATGCGGCCGGAACTTCGATGGCGATGACGGTGTCGACCGCGCCGTCGCGTACCGGTAGCGTGGGCAGCGCGCCGACCAGCGCTGGGGTCAGCTTTGGGTCCTCTGGCATCGCATAGACCTCGTCTCGGTTGAGGTCGGTGGCGATAACGCGAGCGGCGTGGCGAAGAAGGACGTGCTCAAGGCGCCCGCTGGCGGCACCGACGTCGACGATTGTGCCACTGGGCAGCGTCTTGAGGGCTTCGTCAAGGAACGCCTCTTCGACGCCTGTCGCATAGGCGCCCATTCGGGTCAGGGCTATGTTCTGCCATATACCCGACGTGTCCTTGAGTCGCGCCGCTCGCTTGCGAGTCTCCGCGAGGACGCGGTCGTTGCCAGCCCGCTCGACGTCAACGGCGTGGGCGATCAGCAAGCCCGCGGCGGTAAGCGCCAGAAGAAAGAGCACCTCGATGACGATCTCGGCGGGTTCGCCGCTGGCGACGTCGTCGACGAGCGCAAGGAAAGGAAGTACCAGCGCGGGGGCGGCAGTCCGGACGCCGCCGGCCGTTGCCAGAAGCACCGGAATCAGCAGCAAGAGGAGTACTGGCTCGTGCCAGACTGAGCCGCGCGTGATAGCGAAGTGAAGCACCACGATCGCTGCTTCGACGAGAAGAATCGGTAGAGTCTGGATGGCCGCGTGGGCCGCACCCCGTTTGGATTCCACTACGGACTGCAATGGCGTTCGCCGTCTGCGCCGAACGTTTCCAGGGAGGCGAGCCGTCCCATGGCCTAGCGCGGCTCCGGCCAGGCGCCACGGCCAAGCAGCGGAACGAAGCGACAGGACCCAAGGTTGTGGCGCTGTGCGCCTTCCGGGGTCTTGACGATCCGCACCAGCTCCTGAATGTTGCGGCTGCCGACAGGCAGAACGAGGCGGCCAGCCATCGCCAGCTGGTCGAGCAGCGCTCGCGGGACGTCGGGCGAGGCTGCGGTGACGATGATGGCGTCGTACGGTGCACCGTCAGGCCAGCCGAGCTCATCCCTTACTGCGTGCACCTCGATGTTGCTATAGCCGAGGCGTCTCAGCCGTTCGGTGGACGAGGAGGCAAGTTCGGGCACGCGTTCGACCGAGACAACGTGCGCGGCGAGGAGTGAGATTAGGGCTGCCTGGTAGCCAGAGCCCGTGCCGACCTCCAGCACTCTCTCGTCACCCGTCAGCATCAGAGCCTGGGTCATCAGCGCCACCATCAGCGGTTGAGAGATCGTTTGCCCGTGGCCGATTGGCAGGGGCCGGTTCTGGTAGGCGACGGGCGCTGCGTCGGCCCCGACGAACTCCTCCCGCGGGACGCGGCTCATCGCCTCCCGTACGCGCTCGTCGACGATGTCATGCGCCAGCTCAGCGAGCAGCGACGCGCGCGCGCCCTCGGGGGATCCGTGAGTACTTCTATTCATCTTTCGACCTCAAGTATACGAGGGCCGGCCGTCGCGAAGCTGTCTGGCGCTAACCGGTCGCGTTCGGTATAAGTATGCGAAGAGGTATGAATGAAGCTTGACCTGACGCGTCTGCCAGTCGGTGAGATGGTGGTGGGATTCCTGATTGTTTCGCTGCTCGCTACGTTCATCCTGGCGTTCACGCTGGTGGACTCCGGCAGCGATGCGATTGAAGATGCTGTGACCGACGTTACGAGTACGGCGATTTCAGATGGCGCCGAGATCGTCATGGGCGACAACTTCTTCGACTCAAACGACATGACGGTCGAGGCCGGCGATACCTTGACCTTCAACCTCACGAACGAAGGTGCTGCGGTTCACAACATGCACATCGCCCAGCCTGATGGCAACTACAGCGACGATGGCGTCTGCGCGCTCGATGGCCTTGACCCCTGCTCGGATCCGAGCGCGGTGACGAGCGGTCAGACGGGGGTCCTGGAGTGGGAAGTCAGCGGCGAGTCCGGCGCGGTGATCGCCTTCCGCTGCGACTTCCACCCGGACGAGATGACCGGGACGCTGACGGTCCAGTAGCGGTTACAGCGCCTCCAGCACCTTTTCCGCCAGCCCGCGCGTGAAGCCGGGCGTCTGCGCGATCTCGTCGGCGCTGGCGTCGCGGACGCCCTTGAGCGAGCCGAACTTGCGCAGGAGCGCGCGCTTGCGTTTGGGGCCGACGCCCGGCACATCGTCCAGCGCCGAACGCAATCCGCTCTTCTTGCGGACGTTGCGGTGGTAAGTGATGGCGAAGCGGTGGGCCTCGTCGCGGATGCGCTGCACGAGGTAGAGGGCCTGCGACTTGCGGTCGAGGACGACCGGCTCGCTGACGCCGACGACGAACAGCTCCTCGAAGCGCTTGGCGAGACCGGCCAGCGGGATGTGCCCGATGCCCAGGTTGCGCATGGCGTCGTGCGCGGCCGAGACCTGGCCTTTGCCGCCGTCGACGATCACGAAGTCGGGCATCGCACCGAACGACTCGTCGTACTCGCCGCCTTCGTTCGCGCCCTCTTCCTGTGACTGGCGGCGGGCGCGCCAGAAGCGGCGTCTCAGCACCTCTTGCATCATCGCGAAGTCGTTCTGTCCGTCGACGCCTTTGATGCGGAAGCGGCGGTATTCGCTCTTCTTGGGGGTGCCGTCTTCGAAGACGACCATCGAGCCGACGGCGCTCGTGCCCTGGATATTCGAGATGTCGTAGCACTCGATGCGTTTAGGGAGCGACGGCAGTTCGAGTTCGTCCTGCAGTTGCTGCAGCGCCTCGTCTGTCTTGCCGCGGTCAGCCATCCACTTCGCGCGCGCCTGCTGCAGTGATTCGCGGGCGTTGTCGACGGCGCGCTGGACGAGCATGCGCTTCTCGCCGCGGGTCGGCACCATCACGCGGACGGCGCCGGCCCGCCGGCCGTTTGGCCTCTCGCCGCGGCGCTGCGTCAGCCACTGCGCGATCAGGTCGGCGTCGTCGATCTTGACGGGCAGCAGGACGCGCGCCGGGACGTAGGGCGCCGACTCGTAGAACTGCTCGACGAAGCTGCGCAGGATCTCGGCGTCGGTCTCGTCCACCGTGCCGTCCAGCTGAAATATGTCCCGGCCGATGAGCAGGCCCTTGCGCACGAAGAACACTTGAACGTAGGCCTCCTGCTCCTCGCGCGCCAGGCCGAAGACGTCCATGTCGGTGCGGTCGCGCACCTCCATCACCTGGCGCTCCGTCGTGCGGTCGATCGCCTGTACCTGGTCTCTCAGGCGGGCGGCGCGCTCGTACTCGAGGTCGGCGGATGCTTTCTGCATTTGGCGGCGGAGGTCGCGCGTGATCTCGTCCGTGCG
>JADFQV010000068.1 GCA_022561635.1 Chloroflexota bacterium
AGCCGGCGAGCTCCATCGTCGCCGCCTCGCAGCCGTCGCCGCGCAGGACGATGTCGCCCAGCTCCTCGGCGATGCGCTCGCACTTGGCGGCGTCCTGCTCGATGATCAGCACCTCATGCTGCGGCTCAGCGAGAAGCTCCTTGGCCAGGTAGTAGCCGACTTTTCCGCCGCCGACGATGATGATGTACACCTAAGCCTCCTCGCCCACCGATGCGCCTTTGCTCAGCAGGTCGTGGAGACAGTTCGCACCCATGACCGTGGGACTGATCGTCTCCAGGCCGAGCCCACGGTACATCTCCTCCCGGATCGGATCATAGATGCGACAGAGCGTCCGCGGCACGCCGAAGATGTGCTTGGCCACCTGCGTCGCCAGGACGTTGCGGTTGTCGCCCTGCGTCACGGCGATGAAGGCGTCGGCTTCACCGACGCCGATGCGCGCCAGCACGTCCTGGTCTATACCGTTGCCGATGTGCTTCTTGCCCTTGAAGCTCGCGGGCAAGCGCCGGAAGGCGTCGGGCCGCACGTCGAGGACGGTGACGTCGTGGCCCTCTTCGGAAAGGCGCGCGGCCAGGCTTGATCCGACGCGGCCGCAGCCCATGATCACGACCTTCATTCGCCGACCTTACGCGCTGCCTCGCGGACGAGGATCACCTGACACGGCGCGTGATCGATGACGTAGTGCGCGGTCTCGCCAAGCTCAAACTCACCCAACGGCATCTTGTAATCAACGCCGAGAAAGATCGCGCTCACGCCGCGCTCGATCGACTCGTCGACTATGGCGTGGCCAGCGTCTCGCGACTGCAGTATCTCGCCTTCGATCTTGCAGTCGACCTCGCGACCTATCTGCTCGGCCTGCTGGAGAACGGCCTCCGCGTCACGGGCGTCGGCGTCGAGTTCGACGTCGAGGGCCATCGTGCGGGCGACTTCGATGATGTAAACAGCGTATACGACCCCCTTGTTCCGACGGGAGGTCGTGCAGGCAAGCGCCAGCGCGTCGAAGGCAGACGAGTTGCCGTCAACCGGAACAAGGATGTCCTTGGCGCGCTGTGTTGGGTATTCCAATAGGGAGAACCGAAGAATTAACTAACGCAAGGCATTATACGGACGCCAACAACCGTCGGGCAATCCTAGTGACGAAATGCGCGCGTCCCCGTGAACACCATCGCCACACCGTACTCATCGCAAACCTCGATCGCCTCCTCGTCCCGAGCGCCTCCGCCCGGCTGGATTATCGCTGTGATGCCGGCGCGGCAGGCGTCCTCCACCGCGTCGCCCTTGGCAAACGGGAAGAAGGCGTCCGAGGCGATGACCGCGCCCTTGATGCGCTCACCAGCGCGCTCGATCGCCTGCTGCGTGGGCCAGAGGCGGTTCGGCTGACCGCCGCCAATGCCGATCGTCGCTCGCTCCCTGGCGATCACGACAGCGTTCGACTTAACGTGCTTCGCGCAGTTCCAGGCGAACCGCAGCTCGTCGGCCTCAGCCACGGTTGGCGCCCGCTTCGTTACGACACTGAGCTCCACGTCGGCGCCGCGAGCCGTGTCCGGTTCGTGCGCGAGCATGCCGCCCAGGAGCTGCCGAAATTCGACATCGGGATAGTCGCGGTCGGCGGATGGCGTCTGAAGAATGCGCAGGTCTTTTCGCTTGCGCAGCCGCTCCAGCGCCCGTTCCTCGTATCCGGGCGCGATGATGATGTCGTAGCGCTTGCCGCGCATCGCCTCCGTCATGTCCCAGGTCACGGGCCGGTTGACGGCGATGATGCCGCCGAACGGCGAGATCGGGTCCGAGTCGTACGCGCGCTGGTAGGCGACGGCGATGTCATCGTGCGATGCCACGCCGCACGGCGTGCCGTGCTTGACGATGACGACGACCGGCTCGTCGAAGTCGATGGCGCAGCGCCAGGCCGCGTCGGCGTCGAAGTAGTTGAGGTAGGACATCGCCAGCCCATGCAGCTGTTCAGCACCGACGGCGCCGGCGGGCGCGGATGGGCTGGGATCGCGGTAAACGGCGCCGCGTTGGTGCGGATTCTCGCCGTAACGAGTGTCGGCGATCTTATCGAGCCCGATCGTCAGCTCAGCCGGGAATCCGCCGGGGGCATCACCGAAGGCGGACTCACCGCGCAGGTAGCCGGCGATCATCGTGTCATAGAGGGCGACGTGCTGGAACGCCTTCGCCGCCAGGCGCCGGCGGTAATCCTCGGGCACCTGCTCCATCGCCAGGTGGCTGAGCGCCTCGTCGTAGTCGCCGGGGTCGACGAGAACGAGCACGTGCGGATAGTTCTTGGCCGCCGCCCGCAGCATCGTTGGTCCGCCGATGTCGATGTTCTCCAGCGCATCCTCCATCGTCACGTCCGGTTTCGCTATCGTCTCGCGAAACGGATAGAGGTTCACGCAGACGAGATCGATCGGCGCGATGCCGTGCTCCGACAGCTGTTCCATGTGCGCGGGCAGGTCGCGACGGGCGAGGATGCCGGCGTGAACCGCCGGGTGCAGCGTCTTCACGCGGCCGTCCAGCAGCTCCGGAAACGACGTCAGCGCAGATACCGGCTGCACCACCAGCCCCGCCTCCGACAGGTGCTTGTGAGTGCCGCCGGTGGAGTAGATATCGAACCCCAGCTCGGCCAGTCGCAGCGCGAAGTCCTTGAGGCCGCTCTTGTCGTACGGCGCGAGAATGGCGACGGGGCTCAAGAACCCTCCTCGGTGTACTCGTTGGTGTGCCAGATGTCGGTGAACTCCTGGGCGATCTCGTCGTCCACTTCACCGGAGCCGTCGCAGAGCGGGCAGCTGACTGTGCCGGCCTTCGCCTCGGCCATGCCCTGGTACTCCATCATCTTGCCGTCTTCGATCCAGATGTAAGTGCGGTCAGGGTCGTAGTCGAGGCCCTCGACGGGGTGCCCGCGGCCGTCCTCCTCAATGATCATCACGCCATCCACCTGACTGGCGTGATCTCGGAAGAACGAATCGAGCGCTGCGGTAGCGTTGGCCGCCTCGACCTGTTCCTCCCAGTCCGTCTCTTTGAGGTAGTTGCCGGGGCGGGCGGCGGTGGCGCGCAGGTCGATCTGCCCACCGTCCTTTGGCTGACGTTCGATGTAGAAGACGCGGAAGCGGGCCATCGTTACCTCCAGGTTACGCCGTCGCCGCGCGTCACCTCACCGATGACCCACGACTCCGCTAGCTGCTGCGAAACTTCTGCGGCGTCTTCCGGCGCGACGGCAACGATGACGCCGACGCCCGCGTTGAACGCGCGCAGTAGCTCCGCCTCGTCAAGGCTGCCGGTCTCCTGGATCAGGCGGAAAAGCGCCGGGACGCGCCAGGACTGGCGGTCGAGGCGAGCGCCGAGGCCGTCCGGCAGGATGCGCGGCAGGTTGCCGGGGATTCCGCCGCCGGTAATGTGCGCGATCCCGCGCAGGTGCGCCAGGACGGGGCGCAGATCTGAGAGATAGGAGCGGTGTGGCACGAGCAGCGCCTCGCCTAGCGTGCCCTCGAGACCCGGGTAGCTGCGTTCGAGGACGGCGCGCTCGGCCGCCGGATCGCCGCCCACGCCGACGTTGAACAGCCGCCGCACGAGTGAGTAGCCGTTGGTGTGCAGTCCGTTCGACGGCAGCGCGATGAGGGCGTCGCCCTCTCTGATGCGCGAGCCGTCGATCACAGCGTCGCGCTCAACGACGCCGAGGACGAAGCCGACGAGGTCGAAGTCGCCGTCGGCGTAGGTGCCGGGCATGTCGGCCGTCTCGCCGCCCAGGAGAGCGCAGCCGGCTTGCTTGCAGGCAGCGACGCAACCGGCGACAAGTGCGGCCTTGGCGTCGTCCGAGAGGCCGCAGTTGCCGATGTAGTCGAGGAAGAAGAGCGGCTCGGCGCCGGTCGTCAGGACATCGTTAACGCAGTGGTTGACGAGGTCGTGCCCGACGCCTTCGTAACGCCCGAGGAGGCCCGCGATCTTGACCTTCGTGCCGACGCTGTCCGTGCTGGCGACCAGCACTGGCTCGTCGTAGCTGCCCAGCTTGAAGAGCCCCGCGAAGGGACCAACGTCGGCGAGCACCTCCGGCCGCCGCGCGGACCTGGCGAGCCCGGCGAAGCGGTCGACGAGCGCCTCGGCCGCGTCGACGTCAACGCCGGCAGCCGCGTAGGCGTCGGGGATATCTGGCTTCTGGCTGGTCACACCGTTGGGCCTTGCACCACGTTGCGGGAACTCCTTCTGAAACGGGCGAACCCAATAATAGCGGGACGAGACGTGCGGTGCTAGCCGCTGTCGGGCTCGCTGGCGGGGACGGCGGCGGTGACAGGCACTTTCCTGGCCTTGCCGCGTCCGGGGCGTTCGAACACGAGCTTGTCCATCTGCAGCTGAACCGGCATCGGATAATCGCCGGTGAAACAGGCGGTGCAGAAAGAATCCTCGGGCTGCTCCACGGCGCGCATCAGGCCATCGAGCGAGAGGTAGGCGAGCGAGTCTGCGCCGATGTGCTGGCGGATGTCTTCGATCTCTTGGTGCGCGGCGATCAGCTCCCACTGGGTCGCCATGTCGATGCCGAAGTGGCAGGGGTGCACGATCGGCGGGGCGCAGACGCGCATGTGAATGCTCGCGGCGCCGGCGTTGCGCAGCATCTCGACCACCTTCGGCGTCGTCGTGCCGCGGACGATCGAGTCGTCGACGACGATGAGGCGCTTGCCCTCGATTACCTGGCGCAGCGGATTGAACTTG